>NZ_JBIUCY010000016.1:0-85457 GCF_044540725.1 Edwardsiella sp. A.80236 | reverse complement strand
TCTGTCACTCTGTCACTCTGTCACTCTGTCACTCTGTCACTCTGTCACTCTGTCACTCTGTCACTCTGTCACTCTGTTCGCCGGAGACCTCATCTGAGCCCGCCATGGTGAGGTGCGCCATCATCGGCTCGCAGGCGCGCGGCATGCCGCTGGCTGCCATGGCCGCCTTATCCCGTGTATGCTATCTCCCTCGCCACGCTGGCGGGGCACCGCCGCTCGCGCGCCCTGGGCGCTCAGCTCAGCAAGGCGGCCCCGCTATCCCCGTGGGGGAGAGGCATCACTGGAAGTATGACGCGTCACGCGTGGCATCGCGTGCAGAGATAACGGGTTACTATCGAGGGGTCGGCCAAGTGAATAATCATGCTGTAGCGAAAGAGATTGATAAATTAGGCTGGGTTTATATTCAGGATAAAAAGATCCTGATGGCGCGCTCATACCATAAAGCGGCCTACTATATTCCCGGCGGCAAGCGGGAGGCGGGCGAAAGCGATCAGGCCGCGCTCATTCGTGAGATTAAAGAAGAGCTCTCCGTCGATTTGCTAGCGGACAGCATCGTCTCGCTGGGGGAGTTTAGTGGACAGGCCGACGGGAAGCCCGCCGGTATAAGGGTAAAGATACACTGTTTTCGCGGCGAATTTAGCGGAGAGCTCGCCGCCAATGCCGAAATCGAACATATCGCCTGGCTCACTTACGCCGATCGGGCGCGTTGCTCATTGGTCTCGGCAAAAATATTGGCGGCGTTAAACGCGCAGGGGCTGATTGATTAAATCACGAGCCAGGCGATTTTCCCTCTGCGCTTTTAACGCCTTCTCCACTCTAGCGTTAATCGGGGAAGGCAAAGGGGGGCAGTAACGTGCCGCGGCGTGTAGCGGCCGTCTGCCCGCGATACCTGGCGCTGAGTGTGCGCCGGGGCCTGCTGGCGGGCGATACGGGCAGAAGGCACCTGCCGGCGCCGGTTTTCGTGCCCACCTTCTTCGCCGCGCCATCTGCCACCTTGGGCCGGTTTATCCGGTGGCGGCCAGCGTGCGAAATAGGCTCACGATGAGGTGAGTGGGGCGAGTCGATGGAGGTAATGCGGCGAGGTTAGCGTGTGCGAATGACCCCTGCGATGATGATTGAACAATAAAGATGACATGATGATGTCACCCTCCCGATTTTAATACTTATCTCACCGTGGCTTTAATCATTCGCAGATATTATAAAATAACTCATCTTATTTAAATTGCGATATTCATCAGGCGCAATGCATAAAATAAAAATCAATTATTATTAAGATGGATTTCATCCTTTATAGTGATTTAAATAATTGTGAGAGTGCAAGGTAAAAGTATTGCACCTAAGTTTTTGCTGAAATACAATGCCGAAAAATGACAATATTAATATAATAATGTCTCCTCAGTGTATTTATTCTCCGTAATAATAAATAGCTTTGATGTCATTGATGGTACAGCTTATTAACTCGCTAAAGAAAGGAGTCATGAAATGAAGCCAGTTTGGATAGGTGCTGGAATCTTGGTGTCGATGTTTTGGGTTGTGCCGCAATCCTTTGCCGATAATTCGGGGCTTGTGCGCTTTCAAGGGAAGCTGTCGAATACGACCTGCGGCGTGGATCTCCTCGACTGGAGCACGGAGCGCAGCGCTTCGACGGAGATGAATGTCTATGGCCAGCCGATGAGCGTCGCCACCATCCCCTTGCCTAAGGTGCCGACGTCAAGCCTGAACGAGCCGGGTAAGACGGCGGGCGAGGTGAAATTTAACCTGCGCTTAATCCGCTGTGAACCAAGACTACCGGAGAGTTTGAAGGCCTACTTCACCAGTAACCCCTTTACCGATACCCGCTCCGGCAATCTGATCAACGGAGGGACGGCGCGAAACGTACAGGTGCAGTTGTTGAGTGGCGGAAACAACTGGCAGCCGGTCCCCATTGGCGATAATAGCCAGATTGAAAATGGCAAGTTTTATACGAGGAGTGATTTAGTCTACGTCCCCGATCCGACCATGAATTCAGGGAAAGCGGGCGGCAATGTCTATATCTTGCCCTATGGCGCGCGCTATTACGCCACCGGGCAGGCAACGCCTGGTACGGTTAATACTATCGCTACCTTCAATATCATTTATCAGTAACCCTCGTAATCACACTGAGTAGTTTCATCGTCATCCAAGGAGAGAATAATGAAAGTCGTTAATGTTAAAAAAGGGATTGTGGCGGCAGCGACGGTAGCCAGCCTGTTCTCCGTGGCGCAACCGGCGAACGCGGTGGCGACCGGGGGATTGATCTATTTCACCGGGGAGTTGGTGTCCACCAGTTGTCAGGCGGCGGTGGCGGGTGATGACATCGGTGTGCCATCCGGCACCATCGGTGAGGAAGGTAGCCTGTATGAGAATTATAGCCAGGTGACCCTGCCTACCATCCCGATCACCGAGTTGAACGCCAGCGGCAAGACCGCCGGGCAGACCACCTTCCATATTATCGTCTGGGGCTGTAATGGGGTCGCCCCCGAGGGGGGGAGTGCGGACGAGGCCGGGTCGTCGGTTAAGGCTTTCTTCTCGGGGGGGCCCTTCGTTAACAGCCAGACAGGGCGGTTGAAAAACGCGCGCGAGGCACAGACGGTGACAGCGGATCACGGGGCTGGGGCGCAACACGTCGAGCTGGAACTGCTAGATGGTTCGCAGCACTTCCGGAAGATCAATATCGGCAATGGTGACCAGATTAGTGGTGGCTATGTCACCAGCCTGAACAGCGGCTATGCGGTGCTGCCCTATGCCGTGCGCTACTACGCGACAGGTGCCGCCGATGCAGGGCTCGTCGAGTCGTTAGCCACCTACACCCTGGTTTATCAGTAATCCCTTGGCGGGGCTGAGGACTGACTATGAGCGTGATACGTTGTTTTACCACTCTAGCCGTACTCTGGGCGTTGCTGTCATCAGCCCACGCCAGCGTGCAGATCAATGGTACCCGGGTGATCTATAACGCCGATGCCCGTGATGTGAGCGTGCAACTGACCAACAGCGGCAAGTACCCGGTGTTGGTTCAATCCTGGCTGGACGATGGTGATCCCGATACGTTACCGGAGAAAGCGTCGGCGCCGTTCGCCTTAACCCCACCGTTGGCGCGTCTGCGAGAGGGGGGCGGGCAGACGTTGCGCCTGGCCTTCATCGCGACCCAGACGCCGCCAGCGGATCGGGAGAGTGTCTGGTGGCTGAATGTGCTGGAGATCCCGCCGGAGTCGGATAAGGGCGGTAATGAGTTGCAGCTCCAGCTTGCCTTTCGTTCCCGTATCAAGCTGTTTTACCGCCCGGCAGGGTTGAATGCCGAGCAGGCTAACAAGGCGGTGCGGCAACTACGCTGGCGTAGCGCGGGGAACACGCTGACGCTGCACAATCCCACCCCCTATTTTGTCTCACTGACCCGGGTTTCGATCAGTGGAGGCCCAAAGAGCCTAACGTTGGAAGCGGATATGGTGTCGCCCTATGGCGAGTTCTCCCTTGACCTACCCGCCGGGCGTACGCTCAACGGTCAGGAGAAGGTGGTAGTGGGTTACGTGAACGACTACGGGGCTTTCAATAGTCAACCGATCCAACATCAGTAGTCGCTGATCGAGGCAAAACATGCACAAGGCAAAAGTATTAGCTTATTGGCTATGGCCATGGGCGACGGGCTGCCTGTTGCCGTTAGTCAGCCTCGGTGTCGCTCACGCAGAGGTCGCGGAGTGGGCCCGCGCTCGGGCTCAGACGTTGCCTGCGGAAGAGGCGCCACCGATGGCCTTGGCGTCTGCCCGCTCATCCGCGTCATTATTCTCGGCGGGCGGCGAGAGTGGCCTGGCGCTGGCGGCCAACCCGGCAGAATCTGGGGCGTCGCGAGCCTCCGCCTCGGCGGCGGGCGGTGAGAGTGGCCGGACGTTGGCGGCCAACTCGGCAGAGTCTGGGGCGTCGCGAGCCTCCACCTCGGCGGCGGGCGGCGAGAGTGGCCTGGCGCTGGCGGCCAACTCGGCAGAATCTGGGGCGTCGCGAGCCTCCGCCTCGGCGGCTGATGGCGAGAGTGGCCTGGCGCTGGCGGCCAATCCGGCAGAATCTGGGGCGTCGCGTGCCTCCGCCTCGGCGGCTGATGGCGAGAGTGGCCTGGCGCTGGCCGCCAATCCGGCGGAATCTGGGGCGTCGCGAGCCTCCGCCTCGGCGGCTGACGGCGATAGCGGCACGGCGTTGGCCGCCAATCCGGCTGGCCGCCGGGGGCATCTGGCCTTTAATACGGCCTTTCTTCAGTACTATGCCGGTAACGCCGATCTCAGCCAGTTCGATCAAGAGAGTGGGCTGATGCCAGGCGAATGGCTGGCGGATATTTACCTCAACGATGAGCAGGTGGGGCGCGAGAGCGTCATCCTGCGCCGTGGGGAGGAGGGGGGTGAGGTTAACATCTGCCTTAGCCCGGCGCTGCTGCGTAAACTCAACCTGACCGACGAGGCGATCGACGCCGACGCGTTGGCCGAGGCGGACTGCACCCCCGTAAGTTTAGCCATCCCGGCGGCGACGGCGGAATTCGATGCCGGCCGCCAACGCCTCACCCTCCATATTGCCCAGAAGTATGTGCAACACAGCGCCCGAGGCTATGTCCCGCCCGCGTTGTGGCAGGATGGCAGCACCGCCGCCTTCTTGGGTTACGCGTTCAATAGCTACTACGCCCATAACAATGGGATGAGCTACAACTCGCAGTATCTAGGCATTAACAGCGGCTTCAACATTGCCGGTTGGTATTTGCGTCACAACGGTTCGCTGAATCGCCAGTCGGGCAGCGGCAGCGAGTATCAGAGCCTGAATACCTGGCTCCAGCACGACATCGGCGCCCTGGGGGGGCGGCTGCTCGTCGGCGAAGGTTACACCTCGGGGCGGCTCTTCGACACCCTCGGCTACACCGGGGTGTCGTTGGTCAGCGATGAGCAGATGTTGCCCGCCTCGCGTCGCGACTATGCGCCGGAGATCCGGGGCATTGCGCGCGGTAATGCGCGCGTGACAGTGCGCCAGAACGGTAACCTGATCTATGAAACCAGCGTCCCGGCGGGCGAGTTCGTCATCGACGATCTCTACCCGATGGGCTACGGCGGCGATCTGGAGGTGACGGTGCGCGAGGCCGATGGGCGCGAGAGCACCAGCCTGGTGCCGTATGCGGCGGTAGCCGAGTTGCTCCGCCCCGGCGCCTTCCGTTACGAGCTGGTGGCGGGCCGCTACCGCACCGCGCAGAAACACAGCGATCAGCCCCTCTACCTGCTTACCTGGCAGCAGGGGATTAGCAACCTGCTGACGCTGTACGGCGGTACACAACTGAGCGAGGGGTATCGCGCCTTCCTCGGCGGAGGCGCGCTCTCCACGCCGATCGGGGCTTGGGCGTTCGACGTTACCCACTCGGATGCGCATACCGGCAGCCAGGAGCTGACCGGGCAAAGTTACCGTGTCACTTATAATAAGTTTCTGCGCCAAACCGGGAGTTACATCGCCTTGGCGGCCTACCGCTTCTCTACCCAGAACTACCTGGACTTCGATCAGGCGATGGATTATCGCGATTGGTATGGTGGCGTGGGCATCGATCCCGTCTATCTCTGGCGCGAAAAGAGTCGCTTTAGCCTCTCGCTGAGCCAAGATCTGCCGACGGGCTGGGGGCAACTCTCCGCCAGCGCCTTGGCGCGCCACTGGTGGCACCGCACCGGGGCCGATCTCCAGTATCAACTCGGTTGGTCGAGCGGCTGGCGGCGAGTCAATTGGTCGCTCAGCGCCTCGCGCAGTCGGATGATGAATGGCTTACAAGATAGCAATCTCTATCTCTCTTTCAGCGTCGCCCTCGGCGATCAGCACCCGTTAAGCCTGAGCAGTGGTTTCTCACGCGATGGCGAGGGGCATTACGGCGAGCAGCTGTCGTTAGCGGGCTCGTTGGGCGAGCGCCAGCAGATGAGTTGGAACGTCGGCGTGGATCATAACGACTACAGCGGCACCACGGGCAGTCTCAACGGCCAGTACACCGCCCCCTGGACCAGCCTGTCGGCTAACGCCAGCATTGGCAGCGAGACCCGCACCGTATCCGCCGGGCTCAACGGGGCGTTGGTGGCTCATCCGCGAGGGGTGACCTTTACCCCTTATAGCAGCGACGGCTATATCGTGGCGTCGGCACCGGGGGCGGCAGGCGCCGAGGTGACCAGCTATCCAGGGTTACAACTGGATTATTGGGGCAATGCGGCGATCCCGCTCTCCTCGGTCTATCAACGCAACCTGGTCACCCTCGACCCGACCCGAGTGGAGAATGTGGAAATGGATTCGACCATGCAGAGTGTGGTGCCACGTGCCGGCGCGGTGGTGCTGGCCGACTTTGCCACCCGGCATGGCTATGCGTTGCTACTGCTGCCCTCATCGGCGGAGCAGGGGTTGCCCTTCGGCAGTACCATCACCGATGAGGCGGGCAATAACATGGGGATCGTTGGGCAGGGTGGCTTGTTATATGCCCGTGTCACCGAGACTCAGGGGCAGTTATTGGCGACCTGGAGCGAGGAGGGCAAGGCGCGTACCTGCGTGCTGCCTTACCGGATCGAGGATCTTGAGTCGAGTACGCCGCAACATCAGCATTACCGCTGTGAGAGGTCACAATGAGACGACAACGCATACCCCGCTTGGCGCTTTGGGCACGCCTGCTGTTGGTGTTGGTGCTCCTGGGCCTGGCGCCAGCGCTTAGGGCGTCTTGCTATGGGGGAGGCTACCATCGCGTGGTGCCGTTAGGCTGGGGAGACTATAGCATCGGGGAGGATGCACCGATCGGCACGGTGTTCTATCGGCAGTTAGTGCATGGCGACTTACCCTATAGCATAAGCTGTAACACCGACAGCGTTCATAGCGGTCGTATGCAAGTTAACTTCCGGGTGGATGAGAAGAACTGGTCCGTCAACGGGGAGTTCATTGCGTCACCCGTCGCAGGGGTAGGCGTCCGCTTCCGCACTATGAGGGGAGATATATTCGGATCGTTGAGCAACCACTATACGATCACCTACCCCAGAGACAATCCGAGCACGATTGGGCCGGAGGAGACGTCGTTCATCGTCGAGTTTATTAAGACTGGCCCGGTTCCCGTGGGGGGAAGCTTCAGTGGTAGTAACCTGCCGATGGTGATCATCGAGGCCGCCACCGGAGGGGCGGATGACTGGAGTCCGGTAACCGAGATCGAGTTTATTGGCGACATGCGCCTGATGATCCACGCCGGGACCTGCCAGGTGGCGAATGACCGCTACACCTATACCTTTCCCAAGCAATTAGGGGCCGACTTCCCGGCGCTCGGCGCGACCAGCGAGTGGCTGGCGGCACCGGTGACGCTGCATCGATGCAGCGCCTTCACCCGTAGCCACCGTAATAATGGCGACTATGCCGAATCGACGGCGTCAGATCCTAACGCGATACTCGCCGAGGTGAGGGATGTGCACACCACGCCTAGCCGTGTGAAGCTGACTCTGTCGCCACAGACTGCGGTGCTGGATAGCAACAACGGCGTGATCGCTATTGAACAGGGGGAGGATGCTGCCATCGGTCTCGCTATTCAATTAGGGTGGAATAATGGTAGCGGCAGCTATCAGCCTCTGGCGTTAGCTAACGGGGTGGCCGAGTTGGTTGCCGAGCCCTCTCCCCCCGTCGGCGCCTATGACTCCACCGATTTCGTTTATCGCTTGGCTGCCCGCCTGATCCGCACCGGGGCGGCGCTGAAGGGGGGTAAAATCCGCGCCCAATTGACCTACACGGTCACCTATCTTTGAGTCAGGCCGTCGGGCAGGGCCCACATCAGGCCTCGGCCTGGCCGCTGCGGCATGGCGCGCTGTCACGGACTGCCGCTCGGTCCCCTTTGCGCCAGCGTGTCGCCCCCATTGCTCGCTGGTGTTAAGGCCCCCTATCATGCTAAACATAGGTAATGATCCCTATGGACTATTTATCTGGATAAACGCGATGAGGCGATGACGCCCCTGACCTGGTCATGAGAGACGGCTATGAATACGATTACGATTTATCACAACCCGGCCTGCGGCACCTCGCGCAACACCTTAGCGATGATCCGCAACAGTGGCGTGGAACCGACCATCATCCACTACCTGGAGACGCCGCCGTCGCGCGCGGAGTTGATCGGCTTGATCGCCGCGCTGGGGATCTCGGTACGGGCGTTGCTACGCCAGAATGTCGAGCCCTACGAGACCTTAGGCTTGGCGGACGAACGACTGAGCGACGCGCAACTGATCGACGCGATGTTAAGCCATCCCATCCTGATTAACCGGCCAATCGTGGTGACCCCGCTGGGGGCGCGCCTGTGTCGCCCCTCGGAGCGTGTGTTGGAGATTTTGCCCACGGCGCAGCAGGGGGCGTTTAATAAAGAGGATGGCGAGCCGGTGGTGGATGAAACAGGGAAACGGCGCTAAGCCGTGGCGGTGAGCGGCGTTTAGCCGAGCGTTAGGGAGGGGCGTCCGTCTCCCCGTCGTGGCGGAGTGTTCACCCGCCGTTGCCGTCCTGCGGAGCACGCACAGGCGAGCCTAGCCGGGCGTTGAGTCGGGTAACGTTGCGTAAACCGTATGTCGAGTGAACCGGGGGGGAGCGTCAGCAGAGCAGGGGCGGGGCAGCATAAAAAAGGGCGACTTGCGTCGCCCTTTCGTCATTCAAGTCTCTGACGCTTATTTGGAGATGTGCGCGATCAGATCCAGAACCTTGTTGGAGTAACCAGTTTCGTTGTCATACCAAGAAACCAGTTTCACGAAGTTGTCGTTCAGGGAGATACCGGCGTCGGCATCAAACACAGAGGTGCAAACTTCGCCGTTGAAGTCGGTAGAAACGACGGCTTCGTCGGTGTAGCCCAGAACGCCTTTCATTTCGCCTTCAGAAGCGGCCTTCATCACGTCACAGATCTGCTGATAGGTAGCCGGCTTGGCCAGGCGTGCAGTCAGGTCAACAACGGAAACGTTCGGGGTCGGAACGCGGAAAGCCATACCGGTCAGTTTGCCGTTCAGTTCCGGGATAACCTTGCCAACAGCCTTGGCAGCACCGGTAGAGGACGGGATGATGTTCTGGCTAGCGCCACGGCCGCCGCGCCAATCTTTCATGGACGGGCCATCAACGGTTTTCTGGGTAGCGGTGGTAGCGTGAACGGTGGTCATCAGCGCTTCAACGATGCCGAAGTTGTCGTTCAGGACTTTAGCCAGCGGTGCCAGGCAGTTGGTGGTGCAGGAAGCGTTAGAAACGATCTCCTGGCCAGCGTAGTTCTTGTGGTTTACGCCCATAACGAACATCGGGGTAGCATCTTTGGACGGGCCAGTCATGACGACTTTCTTGGCGCCGGCAGCGATGTGCTTACGTGCGGTTTCGTCGGTCAGGAACAGACCGGTTGCTTCGGCAACTACGTCAACACCGATTTCGTCCCACTTCAGGTTAGCCGGATCTCTTTCAGCGGTAACACGGATTTTTTTACCGTTAACGATCAGGTGGCCATCTTTCACTTCAACAGTGCCGTTGAAACGACCGTGAGTAGAGTCGTACTTCAGCATGTATGCCATGTAGTTGGCATCCAGCAGATCGTTGATGCCAACGATTTCGATGTCAGAACGTTCCTGAGCAGCACGGAAAACAATACGGCCGATACGGCCAAAACCGTTGATACCTACTTTGATAGTCATATATTCCACCAGCTATTGGTTAGTGAATAAAAGGTTGCCTGTAAAATTACAAAAACCTTATGGAGCGTCAAGCGGAATCGTGTCAATTGTTGCTATACGTCAAAGCCGCCAGGCGACTGCGCAGATAGCGCCCACGATACCTAACTCACCGTATCCCATCATACATGGGGACGGGAGAAGCCGTCTCAAGCCTGCGTGCGGTCTCTTTGTGATGTACATCACAAATGTTGCCGCTCGCCGCGCTCCAGCCATCCAGTTTAGACCAAATGATGCTGATCTATTGTTAACTGTTTGTTATGTTGGATTGCATAATCTTTCTGTGTCATCCATCCATTCGGCTCAAGACCGCGGACCATAACATGGCTAAAGAGAACCACTCCTTGTCCCCACCTCAATTAACCGAGATGCAACGCTATGTGACTCATGAGCGTGGCACCGAGCCGCCCTTCAGCGGCAAGCTGCTCTACAACCAGCAGGAGGGCGTCTACCACTGCCTGTGTTGCAACAGCCCCTTATTCTACTCCGACAGCAAATATGAGTCGGGGTGCGGCTGGCCGAGCTTCTTTCGCCCCTACCAGCCCGATGCCATCCGTTATCTGGATGACAATTCGCATCACATGCGGCGCACCGAGATCCGCTGCGCACACTGCGATGCGCACTTAGGCCACCTGTTTCCCGATGGCCCGGCGCCGACGAGCGAGCGTTATTGCGTCAACTCTGCCGCGTTGCACTTCCACGCTGCCGATGATGGCAGCTGGACTGCGGGTTAGCGTCGTGATGTCTGTTAAGGATAATAACAGGGTGAAGCGATTCAGCAAAGTAGATATTGGTGAGGAATTATGGATATTGAGCGCTTGCTCTCAATAATGAACGATGATGTCTATCAGCGCTTGCTGAGCGCGGTGGAATTAGGGCGTTGGCCTGAGGGGAGTCGCCTGAGTGAGGCGCAGCGTGCGCAGGCGATGCAGATCGTGATGCTTTATCAGTCGCGGCATAATCACCAGGCGGAGCATCTGACGGTGAACACCCGGGGCGAGATCGAGATGAAGAGTAAGCAGGCGCTCAAGGCGCAGTTCGCCTCGCCTGAGGCCGACTTGGCGATACGTCGCATCGAGTAAGCGGCAGCGCAAGGGGGTAACCTCTTGCCTCCCCCTCGCGCCGTTTCGAGTATATCGCCTGGAGGGAGCGCTGCCGCACCGTCGCGGGCGCGGCAGGGGGGATCAACGCAGGCTGTCGATCTCGCTTAACGTGCTCAGCGTCGCGCCGGCGGCCTGCATCTCTGCCAAGGCTCGTTCGCTATCGCCCGGCGCGAGATCGACCCCGCGACACCCGTCTTGGATCACCGTGACGGCATAGCCCAGACGCAGGGCGTCTAAGACCGAAAACTTCACACAGTAGTCCGTCGCCAGTCCCAGTAGCCACAGATGGGTGATGCCGTGCTGTTGCAGCCAGCCATGCAGCGCCGTGGCGGCGCGTTGGCCGTTGTCGAAGAAGGCGCTATAGCTATCGATCGTCGCATCGCTGCCCTTGTGTACCACGAAGTCGAAGGCGGTATCGCGCAGCATGGGGTGGAAGGCGGCGCCGATGGTGTTCTGTATACAGTGATCCGGCCACCACACTTGCGGCAGGCCGTTCAGCTCGCCCAGAGCACCGATCTGGCCGCCGCTTTGGCTGGCGAAGCTACCGTGATCGGCGGGGTGCCAATCCTGGGTCGCGATCACCGGGACGCCGTCCCGCTGCGCTAGCTCGACGGCCTGTAGGGCCACGGGGATGACCTCATCGCCCCGTGGCACTGCCAGGGCGCCCTGGGGACAAAAATCATTCTGTAGATCGATCAGCAAAAGTGCGGCGGACATCGGTCTTTCTCCCATGGTTGTGTGACTAGAGCCGGCCTACTCGGTGATGGGCGCTCTAGGGATTCTCGCTCAGCTCACCGCGTAGATCCTGTTGCATCAGATGGCGGATCTCATCGGCGGTGAGTGTTTGGCTTAATAGATAATGCAGTTTAGTCAGTGCCGCCTCAACCGTCATGTCGAAACCACTGATCACGCCAGCATGCGCCAAGGCGTTTCCGGTGGCATATCCCTCCATGTTCACCCGTCCGGAGAAACATTGCGTCAGGTTGACCACCACGATGCCGCGCTGGGCGGCCCGTTGCAGCTCGTCGAGCAGCTCCGGGTTTTGCGGGGCATTACCCACGCCGTAGGAGCGTAGGATCAGCGCCCGTACCGGTTGGCGCAGGAAGTTACGCACCACGTCGGCGGAGATGCCGGGATAGAGGGTGACCACCCCGATGGGCTGTGGCGTGATGGGATGAACCTGGAATGGCGCCTGGTGCAGCGGGGTGACCAACGGGGCGACGCGGCGAATATTGATCCCGGCCTCCAGCAGCATCGGATAGTTCGGTGAGGCGAAGGCATCGAAGCCATCGGCGTGCGCCTTGGTGGTACGGTTGCCGCGAAACAGCTTGTTATTAAAGAACAGCGACACCTCATTGATCGGGTAGTTGGCCGCCAGATACAGGGCATTCAACAGGTTGGTCTGGCCATCGGAGCGCAGCTCGGCCAACGGGATCTGCGAGCCGGTGACGATCACCGGTTTGGCGAGATGCTGGAACATGAACGACAGCGCCGAGGCGGTGAAGGCCATGGTGTCGGTGCCGTGCAGAATGACGAAGCCATCATAGTGCGCGTAGTTGGCCTGAATGTCGTCGGCGATATGCTGCCAGTCGGCGGGGGTGGTATCCGATGAGTCGATCAGCGGGTGGTATTCATGGATGGTGAAGTCCGGCATCTCCGGACGATGGAACTCGGGCATCTGCGCCAGCTGGCGTTGGAGGTGGCCGGAGACCGGAATATAGCCATGTTCGGAGCGTTGCATGCCAATGGTGCCGCCGGTGTAGGCTACATAGATAGATTTTTTTTGCATGACAGAAAATTCGCCGTTACTGGGCGCGTATGCGCAACGATGCGTGGATTATAGGGATAATACGGCAGAAAAAAAGGAGAGGGGCGTCCTTGGGCGTGATTTAACCCCGATCTGGGAGCGAGTATCGCTATCTTGTCGGCGCCAATCGAGATCCACGCTCCGTGCGGGCGGAATAAGAACCCGCGAACAGGGGCGTTCATCGGCCACACGCCTATTCGCCGCGTGTGGTGCAATCGAGGTGAAGCGTGAAGCGTGAAGAAGCCGGAGCGGTCATCCGTGTGATGAGCGCCCCGGCGGGGAGGGCTAGCGAATTTCGCTACAGGTCAGGCAGAGCGCATAGCGCTGCTGGGGATCGTTGAGCGAGGCAACCCAGTCGCTCTGCGCCGCGATCTGGCGCGACAGTTGGAGCAACGAGGCGGGTACCACGCCCTGCAAGGCCTGCGGTAACGACGCCTGCACCGAACCGGTTAACTGGCTGAGTAGCATCTCGCCGACGCTCGGTGTATCGACATACCACTGCAAGCGCGGTTGCTTGATCCCGGCCAATTGCGCGGCCTTGGCGACGGCATCGTCGAAGTCGCCCAACTGATCGACCAGGCCATTGGCCTTGGCGTCGATGCCGAGCCAGACACGGCCCTGGGCGATCTGATCGACCTGCTCCGGTGTCTTGTGGCGGGCTTCAGCCACCAGATTGATGAAGCGTTGATAGCCGTTGGCAATGGTCAGCTGCATCAGATCGCTGACGCTTTGTGGCAGCGCCTTGGTGAGGGCGGTGTCGGCCAGCGATGAGGTGGCGACGCCATCGGTGTAAACCCCCAACTTGTTCAGCGGTTTCTCGAAGGTGTTGATCACCCCGAAGATGCCGATCGAACCGGTGAGGGTCGTCGGGCTGGCGATGATGTAGTTAGCCGGGGTCGAGATCCAGTAGCCACCGGAGGCTGCCAGGCCGCCCATGGAGACGACCACCGGCTTACCGGCACTCCGGGCGGCGGCCAGTTCGCTGCGGATCTCCTCGGAGGCGGTGACGCTGCCGCCGGGGCTGTTGACGCGCAGAATGATCGCCCGGATCGCCGGATCGAGACGAGCCTGGCGGATCTGGTTGGCGGTGGTATCGCCGCCGACGCTGCCCGGCGTCGCTTCGCCATCGATGATCGCGCCGCTGGCGAAGATCACCGCGATCTGCCCCTTGCCGGACTTCGGCGCTTTCAGCGGGTAGTCATACAGGCTGATATGGCGATAATTGCGCGCCTGGGCGTCCCAGCCAAACTGTTTCGCCAGGATCCCTTCGGCTTCGGTGCGCGACGCGAGTCCATCGACCCAGCGATGCAGCACGGCGTATTGTGCCATGTCGCCGCCGGTGGCCTGCAGCCCCTTGATGAGCTGATCGGCGCCGGGGAAGAGCTGCTGCACCGAGAGGTGGCGGTTGGCGGCGACGGTGGTGAGGTAATTATCCCACATACCGTTCAACCACTGGCTGTCGGCGCTACGCGCCTGCGGCGACATCTGGTCACGCATCAGCGGTTCGACCGCCGACTTGTAGGTGCCGACCCGGAAGATGTGGGTGCTGACGTCCAGTTTATCCAACAGACTCTTATAGTAGAGATTATTGGTCGCCATCCCCTGTAGGGCGACGCTACCTTGCGGCGACAGGTAGATCTTGTCGGCATAGCTGGCCAGGAAGTATTGCGCCTGGCTGTAGCTTTCGCCTACCGCAATGATCGGCTTGCCGCTGGCGCGGAACTCGCTTAAGGCCTTGCCGAGGTAACGCAGCGACGGCTGATCGGCACCGACGAAGTTATTCAGGGAGAGCACCAGCCCGGTGATATTGGCATCGTCCTTGGCCTGACGCAGGGTATCTACCAGATCGAACAGCGAGTTTTCTTGCAGGGTATTGCCACGCATCCCCAACAATTCGCGTCCCAACTGGCCGAACTTGTTGTTCAGGGTCGGATTGTCGACCACTACGCCATTGAGATCGACCAGTAGCGCGCCCTTGCTGGCGGGGGCGGCGGGCTTGTCTTGCAGTTGTAAATAAATGCCGACCCCGACCAGGATCAGCAGGAGAAGGAACAGGTTCAGGATAAATTCGCGGATAAAGTTGAGGATCCGCCAACACCAGCGGAACAGTCCGGCGATGTAGCGCCATAACACGCGCATGTAAGCTCCAGGTAAAAAGTTGCAGTCACGCTATCCTAACGGGGGAGGAGCGAAATGTCAGCGTCGAGATGGTTAGCGTCGCGCGGCGGCATCGTTATGCGCACGCATTGCGTCGTGCGGGGCTGGTATCTTGGCGTAGCGCGGCGGATAATTGTCATAACGTTGATTTAACATCATTTGGGTTTACCCATTTTGTCCGCAGGAGAGTGTTATGGACGCTTTAGAGTTACTGCTGCAACGCCGTTCCGCCTCGCGCCTGAGCGAGCCGGCCCCGACGGGGCAGGTGCTAGAGAATATCTTTCAGGCCGGGTTACGCGCACCGGATCACAAGGGGTTGCAGCCGTGGCGTTTCGTCACCGTGCAGGGCGAGGGGCAGGCACGCCTCAGCGCGCTGTTGCACGCCATCGCCGTCGAGGAAGGGCGCGATGAGAAGGGGATCGAGAAGGCGCGTAAGGCCCCGTTTCGTGCGCCGCTGATCATCACGGTGATCGCCCATTGCGATGCCGAAAGTCGAGTACCGCACTGGGAGCAGGTGGCATCGGCCGGTTGCGCGTTGATGGCGATGCAGATGGCGGCGCAGGCGCAGGGGTTTAACGGCATCTGGCGTAGCGGTCACTGGGTCGAGCATCCGCAGGTGCGCGCCGCGTTCGGCTGCCGCCCGCAAGATGCCATCGTCGGCTTTCTCTATCTGGGCACGCCGCAACTGAAGGCTGCGCGTCTGCAACCGTTGGATAGCAGCGCCTTCGTGCGCGCCTTCTGAGGTCTCTCTTCCCCCCTCTTCGCGTCGCTCGCGGCATCCGCTATCGGTAGCGCGGGCGACGGCGGCCATTTACTGTGCGCGTAACCGTTTGCCTCGTTATGCACGACGGGGTTATTGATCCCGTTGCTTATCAATTTCCTGCTCTAGCGTTACCATAGCGTGATTTTATTTTTCTTGATGGAGAGGAGTAGGGTATGACTGCGCCGGCCATTCGTTTGACACAGTACAGCCATGGGGCGGGATGTGGCTGCAAGATCTCGCCGAAAGTATTGGAGTCCATCCTGCATAGCGAGCAGGCTAAGTTTGTCGATCCCCACCTGCTGGTGGGCAATGAGACGCGTGACGACGCGGCGGTTTATGACATCGGCAACGGGGTTGGCATCATCAGCACCACCGACTTCTTCATGCCGATTGTGGATGATCCGTATGATTTTGGCCGTATCGCGGCCACCAATGCCATCAGCGACATCTATGCCATGGGCGGCAAACCGATCATGGCGATCGCTATCCTCGGCTGGCCGGTGGATAAGTTGGCGCCGGAGATCGCCCGGCAGGTGATCGAGGGGGGGCGCCAGGTATGTCGTGAGGCGGGGATTTCACTGGCTGGCGGCCACTCCATCGATGCGCCGGAACCGATCTTTGGCCTGGCCGTCACCGGCACGGTCAGCACCGAGCGGGTGAAGAAGAACAGCGCGGCGCAGGCCGGTTGCCGCCTCTACCTGACCAAGCCGCTGGGCATCGGGGTGTTGACCACCGCCGAGAAGCGTAGCTGCCTGCTGCCGGAGCATCAGGGGCTGGCGCGCGACACCATGTGCCAGTTGAACCGTCCCGGCGCCGACTTCGCCGATATCGCTGGGGTGACCGCCATGACCGACGTCACCGGCTTTGGCCTGTTGGGCCATCTGAGCGAGATCTGCCAGGGGTCCGATCTGCAGGCGACCTTGTGGTTCGATCAGATTCCGCGTCTGCCGGGCGTCGAAGCCTACATCGCGCAGGGGTGTGTCCCCGGCGGTACCGGGCGCAACTTTGACAGCTATGGTCACTTGGTCGGGGCGATGAGCGATCTTCAGCGTCAACTGCTGTGCGATCCGCAGACCTCCGGCGGCCTGTTGCTGGCGGTGACGCCGGATGCCGAGGCGGCGGTGGCTGAGGTCGCGGCACGCCACGGTCTGACCCTGAGCGCCATCGGCGAGTTGCATACGCCGCGCGCCGGTGCGCCGTTGATCGAGGTTCACGGATGATCGACACGGCAGTAACCCGTCCGGATGGCACGGACTATCTCGCCATCCTGGCCGCCGACACCCCGTTGATCGACGTGCGCGCCCCTGTCGAGTTTCAGGCGGGGGCCTTCCCCAGCGCCTGCAATTTGCCGTTGATGTTGGACAGCGAACGCGAGGCGGTGGGCATCTGTTACAAACAACAGGGCCAGGAAGCCGCCATCGCCTTAGGCAATCGCCTGGTGTATGGCGAGGTGCGCGCCGCCCGGGTCGATGCCTGGTTGGCGCAGTGCCGGCGTCATCCGCACGGCTATCTCTACTGTTTTCGGGGCGGCCTGCGTTCCCACATCGTGCAGCAGTGGTTGCGCGAGGCGGGGCTGGATTATCCGCTGATCGAAGGTGGCTATAAGGCGCTACGCCAGGCGGTGATGCAGCAGACCGAACAGGCCGCCACGCTGCCGATGGTGCTGATCGGGGGGAACACCGGTTGCGGCAAGACACGCATGTTGCGCGAGTTGCCGGGCGGCATCGATCTCGAGGGGGCGGCGCGCCATCGCGGCTCCTCCTTCGGGCGTGTCGTGGTGGCGCAGGGCAGTCAGGTCGACTTCGAGAACCAGCTCGGCATCGCGCTGTTGAAGCAGCAGCGTGCCGGTGTCCGGCGCTGGATGCTGGAGGATGAGGGGCGGGTGATCGGCTCTAACCATATTCCACTCTGCCTGTATAACGCGATGCAGCAGGCGCCGGTGGCCGTGGTCGAGGAGCCTTTCGAGGCGCGCCTGGCGCGTCTGCAAGAGGAGTACATCGATCTGATGTGCGTGGAGTATGAGCGCGCCTATGGGCGCGAGGCGGGTTGGCAGGCTTACGCCGAGTATCTGCACCATGGGCTGTTCGCCATCCGCCGTCGTCTGGGCCTGGAGCGTTATGCCGAGCTGGATGGCCACCTGACGCGTGCCTTGCAACGGCAACGGGACGGCGACGGCAGCGAGGCGCATCTGGCCTGGTTGGTGCCGCTGTTGCAGGATTACTACGATCCGATGTACGGCTATCAGCTGGAGAAGAAGGCGGCCCGCATCGTCTTCCGCGGCGACTATGCCGCCGTGCGGGATTATCTCCTTTCCCTCGGCCAGAATTAAGGTGACCGATGCGGCTGTTTATCGCGGAAAAACCGAGTCTAGGGCGTGCCATCGCCGATGTGCTGCCGAAACCCCATCGCCGAGCGGATGGCTACATTCAATGCGGCGATGACGATGTCGTCACCTGGTGTGTCGGCCACCTGCTGGAGCAGGCCGAGCCAGATGCCTATGACGCCCGTTATGCCCGTTGGAATCTGGCCGATCTGCCTATCGTGCCGCAGAAGTGGCAGCTACGCCCCAAGGCGTCGAGCGCCAAGCAGCTTAAGGTGATCGAGCGGCTGTTGCACGACGCGCAACAGGTGGTGCACGCCGGTGACCCGGATCGCGAGGGGCAGCTGCTGGTCGATGAGGTCCTCGACTTCCTGGCCCTGGCACCGGAGCGCCGCCGCCAGGTGCAGCGTTGCCTGATCAACGATCTGAACCCCCAAGCGGTGGCGCGGGCGCTGGGGCGGCTGCGCGACAACCATGAGTTCATGCCGTTGTGTGTCTCGGCCTTGGCGCGTGCGCGCGCCGATTGGCTGTATGGCATCAACATGACGCGCGCCTACACCCTGTTGGGGCGTAACGCCGGTTATAACGGCGTCCTCTCCGTCGGGCGGGTGCAGACGCCGGTGTTGGGGCTGGTGGTGCGGCGCGATGAGGAGATTGAGCACTTCGTGGCGAAGGATTTCTACGAGGTGCGGGCGCATATCGTCACGCCGGCGGGGGAGCGTTTCTGGGCGCAGTGGCAACCCAGCGAGGCCTGTGAACCCCATCAGGACGAGGAGGGGCGCCTGCTTAACCGGGCGTTGGCCGAGCACGTCATCACACGCATCGCGGATCAACCGGCGCGGGTGACCGGCTACAACGATAAGCGTGAGTCGGAGGTGGCGCCGCTGCCATTCTCGCTTTCCGCGTTACAGATCGAGGCGGCTAAGCGCTTCGGCCTGAGCGCCCAACAGGTGCTCGATATCTGTCAGCGTCTGTATGAGACCCATAAGCTGTTGACCTATCCACGCTCCGATAGCCGCCATCTACCGGAGGAGCATTTCGCCGGTCGTCACGCGGTGATGGCCGCCATCGCCAGCCATGTGCCTGAGCTGGCTGATTTGGCCGCGGTCGATAGCGAGCGCCGTAATCGTTGCTGGGATGACAGCAAGGTGGATGCTCACCACGCGATCATTCCCACCGCCCGCAGCGGCAACGTCTCGCTGTCGGCGGACGAGCGCAACATCTACCAGCTGGTGGCGCGCCAGTACCTGATGCAATTCTGCCCCGACGCGCAGTACCGTAAGTGCGTCATCGATCTGACGATCGCCGGGGGCGCGTTCTGTGCCAAGGCGCGTTTCTTGGCGGCTCCCGGCTGGCGCGCGCTGCTCGGCGCCAAGGAGCGTGACGATGAGGACGAAGGGATGCCGTTGCCGGTGGTGGCGCGCGACGACGTGTTGCATTGTGAGCGCGGCGAGTTGATGGCGCGTCAGACGCAGCCGCCACGTCCCTTCACCGATGCCACGTTATTGTCGGCGATGACCGGGATCGCCCGCTTCGTACAGGATAAATCGCTAAAGAAAATCCTGCGAGCGACCGATGGTTTAGGGACCGAGGCCACGCGAGCCGGGATCATCGAGCTCTTGTTCCGTCGAGGATTCCTGCAGAAGAAGGGGCGTAACATCCACGCCAGTGAGGCGGGCAGGGCGTTGATCCATTGCCTGCCGGAGATGGCGGGGCGTCCCGATATGACGGCGCACTGGGAGTCGACGCTGACGAAGATCAGCGAGAAGGGCTGCCGCTATCAGGATTTTATGCACCCGCTGGTGGAGACGCTACAGCAGCTGATCCATCAGGCGCGTACCGCCGTGGATCCCCGCGCGTTTCGCCATCTGCCGCCCGCTAAGCAAGGGACGGCACGGCGAGCGTCAGGGCGAGCAACCGCAGCCAATAAGAGGAAGAAAGCATGAAACAGGCCGTAATCGTGGCGCTAGGCGCGCTGTTGTGGAGCGCCGCGCTCCAAGCAGAGGTAACGCTCTCGACCAATGGGGGCGCCGCTAACGTCAATCAGGCGGGAACGGCAGCCGTCGCCGCCGGTGGCGTCGATGTGGTGGTGCCGATGCCCGCCAACGGCTATAACAACGGGGGAACGAGTGTTACCTGTAGCCGCTGTTGCCTGTACCAGGATCGTTACTATTCGGAGGGGGCGGTGGTGGCGACCGATGGGCTGTTGTTGCAGTGCCAGGCTAACCCACAGGTGTTGAGTACCAATAACCTGCGTTGGGTGGTGCTGAAGAAGGGTTAAGCCCGAGGGGCTTAACCCGGAGTGAGGCGTTACGCATCGCGCGCGAAGCGCGCCAGCCGCGCCAGATAGGCCTGCAGCAGCGGGAGATCCGCAGGCGCCAACGGATAGTCCAGCGCCTGTTGTGGCGTGACCCAGTGCAACGCGGCGTGCTCTCGCGCCTGGGGCTCACCCGCGTCGGGCTGTACCCGCCAGGCATGCAGATGAATGCGCCGGCCTGGCTGGAGTAGGGTGCTGCTGGCGACATAGTCGCTTACCTGGCAGGCTAGCCCTAGCTCCTCCTCCAGTTCACGCTGCAACGCCTGAGGCTGGCTCTCGCCCGCCTCGACCTTCCCGCCGGGAAACTCCCACAAGCCAGACTGATCCTGGCTGGCGCCACGCTGCGCCAGCAGGATACGCCCCTGTCGTTCGATAATCGCCGCGACGACATGCAGGATCTTCTCCGCTCCCTGCGCCGTCATGATAACGTGAACTCGGCCCAGATCGGGGCATGGTCGGAGGGCTTCTCCATCGCCCGGATCTCATAGTCGATGCCGCTATCGACGCAACGCTGTGCCAGCGGTTGGCTGGCGAGCAGCAGATCGATGCGCAGCCCACGGTTATCGTCGAAACCTTTGGAGCGGTAATCGAACCAGGAGAAGCGGTCGTCGCGCTCGGGATGGGCTTGACGATAGGTGTCGACCAGTCCCCAACTCAGCAGGCGATCCATCCAGGCCCGCTCCTCCGGCAGGAAGGAGCATTTGCCGCTACGCAGCCAGCGGCGGCGGTTCTCGTCGCCGATACCGATGTCGATGTCGGCCGGGCTGATGTTCATATCGCCCATGATCAAGACCTGATCCTGCGGGGTCAGCGACTGTTGCAGGTAATCCTGTAGATCGGCATAGAACTTGCTCTTGGCCGGGAACTTCAGGGGATGGTCGCGACTCTCCCCCTGCGGGAAATAGCCGTTGATGACGGTTAACACGCCCTGTTCCGTCGGGATATCGGCCATGATGATACGCCGTTGGGCATCCTCAGCGTCGCCTGGAAAGCCCTTGCGTACCGCCAGCGGCGCCATGCGAGTCAATAGGGCGACGCCGTAGTGTCCTTTCTGGCCATGGTAATGCAGATGGTAGCCGAGCGGGGCCAGATCCTGGAGCGGGAACATATCGTCGTGAACCTTGGTCTCTTGTAGACCGATCACGTCCGGATTATGTTTCTCCACGATCGCCGCCAGCTGATGGGGACGGGCACGCAGCCCGTTGATGTTGAAAGAGATAAACTTCATGGATTCTGGCCGTTGAATAAGGGTGCCCGCATGGTAGCAGATGGCGGGCGTTAGCTGAACCTTGCGCTCAGTGGGGGTATTGCCGTGGGTTACTCCCAGCGGCTCAGATGATGCGGTTGGTAATCGTCGAAGGCGCGCAGCAGGCTGGCCGGATCGTCATCGTGCAGCAGGGTCGCGAGGTAGGGGGGACGAATAAAGCCTTCGTTGGCGCTGTAACGCAGGAAGTCGCGTAGACGGCGATAGTAGTCGCCGACATCCAGCAGGCCGACCGGCTTGTCGTGGCAGCCGATCTGCCCCCAGGTCCAGATCTCGAACAGCTCCTCCAGGGTGCCGATGCCGCCCGGCAGGGCAATGAAGCCATCGGAGCGTGCCGCCATGCGAGCCTTACGCGTGTGCATGTCTGGGACGATCTCTAGGGAGGTCAGGCCGTGGTGGGCGGTTTCCGCCTCAACCAGTCGCTGCGGGATGACGCCGTGTACCTCGCCGCCCGCCGCCAGCGCGGCGTCAGCCACGACGCCCATCAATCCCTTGCGACCACCGCCATAGACCAGTGTTCGCCCCTGGCGGGCGAGGGTCTGGCCCAGCTGGCGTGCCGTGGCGACATAACGTTCAGCGACACCGTCGCTGGCCCCGCAAAAGACACAAATCGCATTACGCATCCCATCACTACCTTAATTTACCGACAAGCTGTGAGGTATAACGAATGTGGCGCGGGATGGCAAGCCTGACGGTGTGAGGCCGCGTTTGGCGAGCCGCTACGGTCGTCTGGATCGGGTTCTGGCTTGATATAGGCGTTTGGGATGTCTAGCAGAGAACAACAAAAGAATGGTGGTGGGGGAAGGATGACTCGCCGCGTTGCGGCTCGCCCTACGGGCCGTTGCCTGCGGCAACGTTGGTCGCGCGTTGCTCGACGCGAACCGAGGTTCCCGGTCATGCGGCTATCTTGTTCGCCATTTTGCCCCTGGGCAGTGCTCGAAATCCTCACGTACGACCAGTACGCTCCGGTTTCTGCGCGCTGTCCGTGTGCCAACTGGCTTCACCGATAACGCCGCTTGGCCGGGAACCTTGTCGAAGGTTCTCACCTTCCCCGGATCGGGTTCTGGTTTGATATAGGCGTTTGGGATGTCTAGCAGAGAACAACAAAAGAATGGTGGTGGGGGAAGGATGACTCGTCGCGTTGCGGCTCGCCCTACGGGCCGTTGCCTGCGGCAACGTTGTCTCGCGTTGCTCGACTCGAACCTTGTCGAAGGTTCTCACCTTCCCCGGATCGGGTTCTGGTTTGATATATGCGTTTGGGATGTCTAGCAGAGAACAACAAAAGAATGGTGGTGGGGGAAGGATTCGAACCTTCGAAGTCTGAGACGGCAGATTTACAGTCTGCTCCCTTTGGCCGCTCGGGAACCCCACCATTTGGGGATGATATTGCTAACCGGTCACACCGGACGCCGGGCTAGGGCGTTTTACGACACCATTTCGAGAGAGGAAATGGTGGTGGGGGAAGGATTCGAACCTTCGAAGTCTGAGACGGCAGATTTACAGTCTGCTCCCTTTGGCCGCTCGGGAACCCCACCAGATTGTCGCGCTTCGTTATCAGCGGAAGCGGGGCGCATAATAACAAATCGCGCCGCGCTGTAAAGGGTTGCGTAAGAAAAAAAAATCGTTTGCCGTTTTTTTGCCCGCACTGTTGTGCGGGCGTACAAAAAACAGAGAAAAAACGAACAAATCAAAAAATTACTGTGCGATTACCGCAGACGAACACCCGTTGCGCCAACACGCGGTAGAGGGCGCGGCTCAGCACATTTTTTTCCACATCTCGCCCCGCGCGGATCATCTCCTCGGCCGTGTAACTGTGATCGACATGGATCACGTCCTGCATGATGATCGGCCCCTCATCCAGATCGTTGTTCACGAAGTGCGCGGTGGCGCCGATGATCTTCACCCCACGTTGATAGGCTTGGTGATAGGGGCGCGCACCGATAAAGGCCGGCAGGAAGGAGTGATGGATATTGATGATGCGATTCGGGTAGCGCGCGACGAAACCGGGCGTGAGGATGCGCATATATTTGGCCAACACCACATAGTCGGGTGCCAGGCGATCGATCTGTTCGGCGACGGCATCGTCGTGTGCCTCTCGGCTCAGCCCGTCGTGGCTGACCAGGATGAAAGGGATCGCGAACTTTTCGACTAACGGTTGCAAGGTGGCGTGGTTAGCGATGACCGCGGCAATCTCGATATCCAGATCGCCGAAGGCACTCTTGATCAGCAGATCACCCAGGCAGTGCGCCTCCTTGGTGACCAGGATGACTACCCGTTGCCGAGCGGTGGCGATGATTTCACGCTCGGAGCCTGCTGGCAGGGCGCCATCCAGATCGGCGAGCAGGGTCTCATCGTTGAAGATCCCTTCTAGCTCGGTACGCATGAAAAAACGCCCGCTATGGTGATCGACAAACTCGTTATTCTGGATGATGTTGAGTTGATGCTTGTAACAGATATTGGTGATCTTGGCGATTAGCCCCTTGGCGTCGGGGCAGGTGGTACGTAGGACTTTGCGTTGAATAACGGGGTGTGACATAGGTTTGCATCCTTGTTGTGTCGCCGTGGTGGCCGGGCACACTCCGCCATGGCGCCTAAGCGCCGCCGATCGGCACCGTTGCGCCGCACGGTGGCGGGACTCTGCCTAGCGTCCGCAGCATTTTTTATATTTGTTCCCACTGGCGCAGGGACAGGGGTCGTTACGTCCTACCTCCGGCCGGGTCCCGTCGACATAGTACCAAGTGTGATGCAGATTCAGAAAACGTGAACGCTCGTGAATTGCGCCGTTTCTATTAGTTGAGGGAGTATGGAAACGGGCGATAAATTCGACATAGCCTTCGTGTTCGTTCTGACCCGGCGAGCAGGCGATGATGCGTAACCCCAGCCATTCGGTATCGGCGAAGCTGGCGCAGATGGCCGCGCGTTCGGCCGCCATGCCACAATCGGGATGCCAGCTGGCGATCAGATAGTCGGCATTGTGGGTCACAAAGGCGCTATAACGCGAGCGCATCAGCTGTTCCGGGGTACTGGCCGGGAGTGAGCCATCGAGGCGTGGCGCGCAGCACGCGGCGAAGGTGAGTGTGCTGCCACAGGGGCAGGGGGCGGTGTGGGCGATCGGTGACATCATAGCTATAACCATTTGCAACTATTGGTGAGAAAAGATGAGCATAATAGCGCGAGGACTCTATGCTGATCATAATAACTAATAATAATGCTGAATAAGTTAATTCTGATTTTATGAAAAGTGCGTTAAATCGCGCAGTATAGAATATTTTTACTGGCCGTCAGGGCATTCGTGCCGGTATTGAACCACACTAGGATCAGATGAGTAGGAGGGGCCGGCCATGTCACAGGTGCTCACCAATAAACAGATCATGATCGTCGATGATGATGCGGTGTTCCGCCGTATGTTGTGCGGCTATCTTGAGGCGCAGGGGGCCGGAGTGACGCAGGCGGAAAATGGGCGCCAGGCGTTACGTCTGTATGAGCAAAATCGTCCCGATCTGATCCTGTGCGATCTGGCGATGCCGGAAATGGATGGCGTCGATTTTCTTCGTCATCTGCGAATGCGGGGCCAACGGACGCCCGTCGTGGTGATTTCGGCGACCGAGTCGGTCAGCGACATCGCCCGCGTGATGCGTCTGGGGGCCAAGGATGTATTGCTGAAACCGGTGCGTGACCTTGACCGTCTACGTCAGATGCTCTTGGCCTGTCTCTATCCGGCGTTGTTTGACTCCTTGGCGCTGGAGGAGGATGCCCTGAGTCACGATTGGCAGGTGTTGTTGCACGATCCCGCACGGGCCGTGCGCCTGTTGCGTCAGTTACAGCCACCGGTGCAGCAGGTAGTGGCGGGCTGTCGGGTCAATTACCGTCAACTGACCGATCCGGCCAGCTGCGGTTTAGTGCTGGATATGGCCGCGCTGTCAGCGCATGAGATGGCGTTTTACTGTTTGGATGTGACACGTAGCAGTGAGTATGGCGTATTGGCGGCATTGATGATGCGCGCCATCTTTAACGGCTTACTACAGCAACAGATGATCACCCATGGGCGGCCACTACCGCATATTGCCGCCGTGTTGAAGCAGGCAAACCAGTTGCTGCGGCGGGCGGGATTCATTGGGCAATTCCCGATGTTGGCGGGGTACTATCATGCGTTGACGGGGAATGTCCTGATGGTTTCCGCAGGCCTGCATGCTTGTCTGGAGGCCGAGGGGCAGACGGTGCAACTAAACGGCGGCGTACCGTTGGGGACGCTGGGGAGTACGCCGATGAACCAGTTGTGCTTGCGTAGTCGCCGTTGGCAGTGCCAGATCTGGGGGAGCGGTGGGCAATTACGCTTGATGTTGACCGCCCCTGACCATCACCATGCCTTGCCTACATTGTGTCAGGCACGGTCGTCATAAAGGCGATCCTCCTTTCTTATTTTTCGGCATTTTCTGCTACTCTTGCGGCTAACGCTCGGCGTTATTTTGTACGCTGTCGCTTGTTTATCCACTTGATATCAAATATAGATGAAAGAAATGCGTAGGATTACCGAACTGGTATACTCGCAGACAGTTTAGTACTCATATCGTTCGGTTATGGACGGGCGAACAATGCGTCATCCGTAGAGAGAGGTTGTATGTCAACGTCAGTGAGAAAAGTAAAAAAAGCGGTTATCCCGGTCGCAGGGCTAGGGACGCGCATGCTGCCGGCAACGAAAGCAATTCCTAAAGAAATGTTGCCGTTGGTAGATAAACCGCTGATCCAATACGTGGTCAATGAATGTATTGCCGCCGGTATTAATGAAATTATTTTAGTAACGCACTCATCTAAAAACTCTATCGAGAACCACTTCGATACCAGTTTCGAACTGGAAGCCATGCTGGAAAAGCGTGTTAAGCGTCAGCTGTTGGCCGAGGTGCAGGCTATTTGTCCCAAGCACGTCACTATTATGCAGGTGCGTCAGGGACTGGCCAAAGGTTTAGGTCATGCCATTCTGTGCGCTCATCCGTTGGTGGGTGATGAACCTTTCGCCGTGGTATTACCAGATGTTATTTTGGACGAATATAGCGCGGATTTGAGTAGCGATAACCTGAGTGAGATGTTGCGTCGTTATGAATCTACCGGTGCGAGCCAGATTATGGTGGAGCCGGTGCCGATGGAAGATGTCTCTAATTATGGGGTGGTCGACTGTAATGGCACACAATTGGCCGCAGGCGAAAGCGTGGCGATGAGAGCCGTGGTAGAAAAGCCGCCGCGTGATAAAGCACCGTCTAACCTCTCCATTGTTGGGCGTTATGTTCTTTCTCCGGACATTTGGCCGTTACTCTCTAAAACCCCGCCGGGAGCCGGTGAAGAGATTCAGTTGACGGACGCTATTGCCATGTTGCTGAAGAAGGAAACCGTCGAGGCTTATCACCTGAAAGGGCGTAGCCACGACTGTGGGAATAAACTGGGCTATATGCAGGCGTTTGTCGAGTATGGTCTGCGTCATCCGGCCTTGGGTAAAGATTTTGCCGCTTGGCTCAAAGCGCTTAACTTAAGCAAGTAAGTCGATGAATAAACGTGGCGGCCATTGGCCGCCATTTTTTTTATCAGGATGCAACTAGACAAAAGTCTGGGTAGCACGAAGTTGAACTACCTCTAATTGATTAAAGTCACAAATAAGACTTTTCCTAAGACGGGGTGATGCGTTGAGCAATAATAAATAAACTGAAGAAATAATTATAGATCTTGATGGTGTGCTAAGGCGGGTCGTGTGGGGGAGTGGCATGGCGCTAGAAACAAAAATAGCCTCATTGAGAGGCTATTTTTAGGCGTATTCTGGATTAGATCAGGAAGTCGTCTAGAGACTTACCTTGCTCTTCCATTGCGGTCTTGATCACGGCAGGCGTGCGGCCCTGGCCGGTCCAAGTCTTGGTTTCGCCATTCTCGTCGACATACTGGTATTTAGCCGGACGTGCAGCGCGCTTGGTTTTACCGCCAGTGACTTTGCTGGCATTCATGCTCTGCAACAGCTCATTCGGGTCAATACCATCAGCGATCAACATTTCGCGATATTGCTGCAGTTTACGGGTGCGCTCTTCGATCTCGGCTTGTGCTTGCTGCTCTTCTTCGCGACGTTCTTTAACGACGACTTCCAGTTTCTCCAGCATCTCTTCCAGAGTTTCCAGCGTGCATTCGCGAGCCTGGGCGCGTAGAGTACGAATGTTGTTAAGAATCTTTAATGCTTCGCTCATTTTCCTAATCTCAAATTATATTGGTGGGGGCGTCATCTTTATAATAGAGTGCGCTTTTATTTAACGCAATAGTGAATTTTGTAAGATTAGCAAAATATTCGTGGGGGGAGACGAATATGTTCTTGGCTCGAATTGTTAATATTATACCCTATTATCTATATAAACCGAGACAAGCATGGGGCCTTACGGGGAGGGCTTTAGATGATGGGGCGCTTTGCCATGTATATAAATGCATCTTGTCGCTCGTCCCGCGCGTCAATTGCCGAACCGCTCATCGCTTATCCCCTCGAGTATCTCGCCAGCCGGATAACTGTTAGGTTGATCACTTATTGGCATGAATAATGCC
This sequence comes from Edwardsiella sp. A.80236, assembly GCF_044540725.1. NCBI lineage: Bacteria > Pseudomonadati > Pseudomonadota > Gammaproteobacteria > Enterobacterales > Hafniaceae > Edwardsiella > Edwardsiella sp. A.80236. Next base: position 57,455 of record NZ_JBIUCY010000016.1, on the reverse strand, counting down.
ATAATTATTCTGTGGCGTCTGCTGGATCTGTTTAGCCATTGTGCATGAGGCGTTGCGTCGCTTGCTTGCCGGTGGCGGAGAATAAGTGAGCCTCCCTCGCTGCGGCTTATATGGTAGAATCCCCCACAATTGATGACTGTTTTCCGTTTTAAGGCGCTTTGATGGCTCAACTCTATTTTTATTACTCTGCAATGAATGCAGGAAAATCTACGGCATTGTTGCAGTCCTCCTACAACTATCGCGAGCGGGGCATGCATACGCTGGTGTTCACCGCAGAAATTGATAACCGTTACGCGGTAGGGCAGATCAGTTCGCGTATCGGCTTACATTCGCCGGCGATGCTGTATAACCAACAGACTGATCTGTTTGAGGAGATCCGCCGGGCTCATCAGCAACAGAGTGTGCATTGTGTGTTGGTGGATGAGAGCCAATTCTTGACCAAGAGTCAGGTGCTGGCGCTCTCTGACGTGGTGGATGAGTTGGATATTCCCGTGTTGTGCTATGGCCTGCGTACCGATTTTCGCGGTGAGCTGTTCCCCGGTAGCCAATATTTATTGGCTTGGGCGGATAAGCTGGTCGAGCTGAAAACCATCTGTCATTGTGGCCGCAAGGCGAATATGGTGTTACGTCTGGATCAAGATGGCCGCGCCTTAAAAGATGGTGAACAGGTGGTCATCGGCGGTAATGAGCGCTATGTATCCGTTTGCCGTAAACATTATAAGGAAGCGCTCGGCGTTGCGCCGCACGCATAAGTCTGCCATATGGCTGGGGGCGTAGGCCCCAGCACGCCGCGCTGGAGATGAGGTTGGCTGTCTGCTCTCCAGCGCACATCTCTTGTCAGGCGCGAGGCTCCACTACTCGCCGCCTACGCCGCTCAGGCTTCTTACCCCCTCCTTGGCGCGGTTCTTGTGCCCCCGAGGCATCTCCACCGCTCATGTGCACCCAAGCGCCGTATCGCGCGGCCATGAGCGCTGCGAGTGCGGAGAGCGCTGGCGAGACGTGCGTACCCGTCCGAGGCGTCGTCATCGCGCCGGTGTACTAGGCGGGCGGCGAGCGTCGTGAGAAATCACTGGCAGGGCCGCGCTTGGCCGGGGAAATGCCGCTGTGATCCGTTGCCTCATCCGCCATCCGCCATCCGCCATCCGCTATACGCCATTCAGCCTGCACTATCGTTGACGGTTTCCGTTTGTCCTCATCGCTAGGCGTGCCTGGGGGGCCATCAATGGATGCCGCGTGTAGGGCGTCGTTGGCGGATTGAGAGGCCTCTCCCTGACGAGAGGGGGGCTGGCAGGCTGAGTGTGCCGCGCCGCTACAGGCGTCGGGGGAGGCGAGCATGGAGACTACTGAGGCGAGCGAGCGGCGACGGGAGGCCTTTGGCTGGGCGGATGAGGATGAGGCCGCAATCCAGCGCAGCGCGAGGGAGAGGCCATAAATAAAAAAACGGGCCGCGTTATAACGTGGCCCGTGGTGCGAGTAGGCGAATGTCACGCATTCGCCTCAGGTAGGGTGCGTCGAATTAGGCTTTCTTCGCCTTCTTCTCGGCTTTCGTTGCTGCGGCTTTGTCGTCCGCCTGAGCGTGCTCGACGTAATCGCGACCGTAGTAGGTGTCCAGCAGGATCTGCTTGAGTTCAGCGATCAGCGGGTAGCGCGGGTTGGCGCCGGTGCACTGGTCGTCGAACGCGTCTTCAGACAGCTTGTCCACTTTCGCCAGGAAGTCGGCTTCCTGTACGCCCGCTTCGCGGATAGAGGCCGGGATGCCCAGCTCTGCCTTGATGCTGTCCAGCCAGGCCAGCAGCTTCTCAATCTTCTGCGCGGTGCGGTCGCCCGGTGCGCTCAGACCCAGATGGTCGGCGACTTCAGCGTAGCGACGACGCGCCTGCGGACGGTCGTACTGGCTGAATGCGGTCTGCTTGGTCGGGTTGTCGTTCGCGTTATAGCGGATGACGTTGGAGATCAGCAGGGCGTTGGCCAGGCCGTGCGGGAGATGGAACTCGGAGCCCAGTTTGTGAGCCATAGAGTGACATACCCCGAGGAAGGCGTTGGCGAACGCGATACCGGCGATGGTGGCGGCGTTGTGTACACGCTCACGAGCTACCGGGTTTTTCGCCCCTTCTGCGTAGCTGGCCGGCAGGAACTCTTTCAGCAGTTTCAGGGCTTGCAGCGCCTGGCCGTCAGAGTATTCGTTCGCCAGTACGGAGACGTAGGCTTCCAGGGCGTGAGTGACCGCATCCAGGCCGCCGAAGGCGCACAGGGATTTCGGCATGTTCATCACCAGGTTGGCATCGACGATAGCCATGTCCGGCGTCAGCGCATAGTCAGCCAGCGGGTACTTCTGACCGGTCGCATCATCGGTAACGACGGCGAACGGCGTGACTTCAGAACCGGTACCGGAGGTGGTGGTGATGGCAACCATCTTCGCCTTCACACCCATTTTCGGGAACTTGTAGATACGCTTACGGATGTCCATAAAGCGCAGCGCCAGCTCTTCGAAGTGGGTTTCCGGGTGCTCATACATCACCCACATGATCTTGGCCGCATCCATCGGAGAACCACCGCCCAGCGCGATGATGACATCCGGCTTGAAGGAGTGCATCTGCTCGGCGCCTTTACGCACGATGCTCAGGGTCGGGTCGGCCTCGACTTCGAAGAAGACTTCGGTTTCGATACCGTGTGCCTTCAGCACATTGGTTACCTGGTCGGCATAGCCGTTGTTGAACAGGAAACGGTCGGTAACGATGAAGGCGCGTTTGGCACCGTCGGTTGCCACTTCTTCCAGTGCGATCGGCAGAGCGCCGCGACGGAAGTAGATAGACTTCGGAAGTTTATGCCACAACATGTTTTCTGCTCGCTTCGCTACCGTTTTCTTGTTGATCAGGTGCTTCGGACCCACGTTTTCAGAGATGGAGTTACCGCCCCAGGAGCCGCAGCCCAGCGTCAGGGAAGGCGCCAGCTTGAAGTTGTACAGGTCACCGATACCACCCTGAGAGGCCGGGGTGTTGATCAGGATACGTGCGGTCTTCATCTTCTCGCCGAAGTAGTTGACGCGAGAACCCTGGTTGTCTTGGTCGGTGTACAGGCAAGAGGTATGACCGATACCGCCCATGGCGACCAGTTTTTCAGCCTTGCTGACGGCATCTTCGAAGTCTTTGGCACGGTACATCGCCAGCGTCGGAGAGAGCTTCTCGTGAGCGAACGGCTCGGAGTCATCGACCACGCTAACTTCACCGATCAGGATCTTCGTCCCAGCCGGTACGGTGATACCGGCCATTTCGGCAATCTTCGCCGCCGGTTGACCCACAATAGCGGCGTTCAGCCCGCCATTCTTCAGGATGATGTCCTGAACGGCTTTCAGTTCTTTACCCTGCAGCATGTAGCCGCCGTGGGTAGCAAAACGCTCACGCACTTTGTCGTAGACGGAGTCGACCACGATGACAGACTGCTCAGAGGCACAGATGACGCCGTTGTCGAAGGTCTTGGACATCAGGATGGAGGCGACGGCACGCTTGATGTCAGCGGTTTCGTCGATCACTACCGGAGTGTTGCCCGCGCCGACACCGATCGCCGGTTTGCCGGAGCTGTAGGCCGCTTTAACCATGCCCGGGCCACCGGTGGCCAGGATCAGGTTGATGTCCGGGTGGTGCATCAGGGCGTTGGACAGCTCGACGGACGGCTCATCGATCCAGCCGATGATGTCTTTCGGCGCACCGGCGGCGATGGCAGCCTGCAGTACGATGTCAGCCGCCTTGTTGGTGGCCTGCTTGGCACGCGGATGCGGAGAGAAGATGATACCGTTACGCGTCTTCAGGCTGATCAACGCCTTGAAGATTGCGGTAGAGGTCGGGTTAGTGGTCGGAACGATACCGCAGATCAGGCCAGTCGGCTCGGCGATGGTGATGGTGCCGAAGGTGTCGTCTTCAGACAGAATGCCGCAGGTCTTCTCGTCTTTGTAGGCGTTGTAGATATATTCGGAGGCGAAGTGGTTCTTGATCACTTTATCTTCCACGATACCCATGCCGGATTCGGCGACGGCCATCTTAGCCAGCGGGATGCGGGCATCGGCAGCGGCCAGGGCGGCGGCGCGGAAGATCTTGTCGACTTGTTCCTGAGAGAAGTTAGCAAACTCGCGTTGGGCGTTTTTTACACGGGCGACCAGCGCATCGAGTTCAGCAGTATTGGTTACAGCCATGAATGCTCTCCTGATAATGTTAAACTTTTTTAGTCAATCAGCCGCACAAGGCACACAAGTATAGCTGGCGGTGTCACCTTTGCCGGGTTATTGCCGACGCCCGGGCTGCTAATTTGCTAAAACAGCTTAATCTCCGAGGTAAGGCGCTCAGGCATACAGCCATTTCACCTTACCAAGATGGTCATCCCTAATTCATCTTTTTTGATGTAACGAAGCTTACTCATTCTTGGGTATTTGTTTTGTGATTAGGGTCACGAAAACGGCAAGCTGACTCCATTCAGCATGGTTGTTTTGATAATGATTATTAGTTACAGGAAAAAAGACAGGATTAATGGTTAAAATCACGTCGCTGGGTAGCGCACACAGTGGAGAGTAGGATAGGCGGTATCTCTGGTTAAATGACAAAATTCTATGGCGGGATGATAGATCGGCGCAGGTATTTCTATTACATTAGCGCGCGATGACCATCATCTTTAACTTGTGGAGCACATAGTGAGTCAGTCTCTGCTGGACTTGTCCGGGTATATCAAATTTTTTATTGGCCTGTTCGCCTTGGTAAACCCGGTAGGGATCTTGCCCGTCTTCATCAGTATGACCAGCTATCAGGCCGTTGCGGCGCGCAATCGGACTAACCTGACCGCGAATCTCTCGGTGGCGATCATTCTTATTATCGCCTTGCTACTGGGCGACTCCATCCTCTATTTCTTCGGTATCTCTATCGACTCCTTCCGTATTGCCGGCGGCATCCTGGTGGTGACCATCGCCATGTCGATGATCAGCGGTAAGCTGGGGGAGGACAAACAGAATAAACAGGAGAAATCGGAGACGGCGATCCGTGAGAACGTGGGGGTCGTGCCGCTGGCATTGCCTCTGATGGCCGGTCCTGGCGCCATCAGCTCGACCATCGTCTGGAGCTCACGCTACCACGGCTGGCAGAATCTGCTGGGCTTCTCGTTGGCGATCATCTTGTTTGCCTTCTGCTGCTGGCTGCTCTTCCGCGCCGCGCCGCTGTTGGTGCGTTTGTTGGGGCAGACGGGGATTAACGTGGTGACGCGTATCATGGGTCTGTTGCTGATGGCCTTGGGGATCGAGTTTATCGTGACCGGGGTGAAGGCGATCTTCCCAGGATTGCTGTAACTTTGCCAAGTGGTTCGGCGTGTCTGCGATGGCGCGCCGAATACAGAATCTCGTGCCTTTAATTAGCTGTTTATTTTTTTAATATATTTAATCATTTTCTATTTTGTTTTCCTCTCTAACTATTACTCAGGGTTAATTCACCTATTCCCGTTCTATTTGCGCAAATTTGTCCTACACAATCGTTGCTATTGTGTACATTCTTCCGCGCCGAGCCGAAAAATACACGCTAACAATTAGTCTTTATCTCTAGAAAAAACACATCAATTGTAATTTTATTTTGCTTTTTTTCTGTTCGGCGAAACATTAGACAATGGAAAGGGGGTTTCGCGTATATTTTATTTTATATCAGTAAGTTAAGATTGATTTTTGTCTTGGCTGAGGGCAGTCTGTGAGAAAGCACGAATTAAAACAGTGCGTCGGGCAGTGAGTCGACTCAGGGTAGGCGTTAGGCGGCCAAGCGTGGCTGCCAGCATTACAGGTGGTTCCCTCGGTATGGCATGTTACAGCGTCAACTCGCGCTGATTATGCGTCCTCTCCCGTGGTGTCATAGCGCATCCTGCGCCGCTCCTGTCCATCATTAACCTCGCGACGTATGACGTCGTGATTTCGTTACCCGGCAACAATAATGCTTGCGGCCCCCTGTGGGCACGTCAGGCCAGCCGCCGCCGCGGACTCGTTCCTCCGCGACGGTAGCCATAACACACCATGTTGACCAGCCTGCTAACAGGCTTCCTTTTGAATACGGGAGTGGTAGTAATGAGCAAACACATCATCAAAAAGCGTATGTTAACCCTCGCCATCTGTAGCGCCTTGGGCGGTGTCGCCTTCCAGGCGGCGGCAGCCGAGGTGCCCGCCGGCGTGAAACTGGCGGCAAAGCAGGAACTGGTCAGAAACAACGGCTCCGAAGTCTCCTCCCTTGATCCACATAAAATCGAAGGGGTGCCGGAGAATAATGTCACCAACGATCTGTTGGAGGGGCTGACGCAGCATGACACCAAGGGGCATACCATCCCTGGGGTGGCCGAGCGTTGGGAGAGCAAAGACAACAAGGTGTGGGTCTTCTATCTGCGTCCGGACGCCAAGTGGTCGAATGGTGAGCCGGTCACCGCCGAAGACTTCGTCTATAGCTGGCAGCGCATGGCGGATCCGAAGACGGCATCACCTTATGCCAGTTATCTGCAGTATGCGCATGTCGCTAATATCGATGACATCATCGCCGGTAAGCAGGACAAGTCGGCGCTGGGAGTGAAGGCGCTGGATGATCACACCTTCCAGGTGACCCTGAGCGAGCCGGTGCCTTACCTGCCGGAGATGACCGCCCATTACGCGATGAAGCCGGTCAACAAGGCAGCGGTCGAGAAGTATGGTGAGAAATGGACCCTGCCGCAGAACTACGTCAGCAATGGCGCCTATAAGTTGAAAGACTGGGTGGTCAACGAGCGTATCGTGCTGGAGCGTAACCCGCAGTATTGGGATAACGCCAAGACGGTGATCGACAAGGTGACCTTCCTGCCCATCGCCTCGGAAGTGACCGATGTGAACCGCTACCGGACCGGCGAGATCGACATGACCTACAACAACATGCCGATCGAGATGTTCCAGAAGCTGAAGCGTGAGATCCCCGAGCAGGTTAAGGTCGACCCGTATCTGTGTACCTACTACTACGAGATCAACAACCAGAAGCCGCCGTTTAACGATCCGCGTGTGCGCGAGGCGCTTAAGCTGGGGTTGGATCGCGACATCATCGTCAACAAGGTGAAGAATCAGGGCGATCTGCCGGCCTATAGCTTTACCCCTCCCTATACCGATGGTGCCAACCTGACGCCGCCAGCCTGGTTTGGCTGGTCGCAGGAGAAGCGCAACCAGGAGGCCAAGAAGCTGCTGGCCGAGGCGGGCTATGGCCCGGACAAGCCGCTCAGCTTCAACCTGTTGTACAACACCTCGGATCTGCATAAGAAGCTGGCGATCGCCGCCGCCGCCATCTGGAAGAAGAACCTGGGCATCGACGTGAAACTGGAGAACCAGGAGTGGAAGACCTTCCTCGACTCGCGTCACCAGGGGAACTACGACGTGGCGCGCGCGGCCTGGTGTGCCGACTATAACGAGCCGAGCTCCTTCCTCAACATGATGCTGTCCAACAGCAGCAACAACACGCCGCACTATAAGAGCGCGGCCTTCGATCGCATCATGTCTGGTGCCTTGCAGGCGAAGGATAAGGCTGGACGCGCCCAGGTGTATCAGCAGGCCGAGCAGCAGTTGGATAAAGACTCCGCCATCGTGCCGGTCTATTACTATGTTAACGCCCGTCTGGTGAAACCCTATGTCGGTGGCTACACCGGCCAGGATCCGCTGGATTATGTCTACGATAAGAACCTCTACATCATTCAACACTAATAACCGCGCGGCCGGGCGACCGGCCGTCGGGTAGACGACCGCCGGCCGTTGCGGCCGGCGTACAGGGTTTGGGCTATGCTAAAATTCATATTTCGTCGCTTCCTAGAGGCGATACCGACGCTGTTCATCCTGGTGACTATCTCCTTCTTTATGATGCGCCTAGCGCCAGGCAGTCCGTTCACCGGCGAGCGTACGCTGCCGCCGGAGGTGATGGCCAACATCGAGGCCAAGTACCATCTCAACGATCCCATCTGGAAGCAGTACGGCCACTACCTGCTGCAACTCTCCAAGGGGGACTTCGGGCCATCGTTCAAATACAAGGATTATTCGGTTAACGATCTGCTCGCCGCTTCCTTTCCGGTCTCCGCTAAGTTGGGGCTGGCCGCCTTCGTGATGGCGCTGGTGCTCGGCGTCACGGCGGGGGCCGTCGCCGCCTTGAAGCAGAATTCGCGCTGGGACTACTTGGTGATGACCTTCGCCATGACCGGTGTGGTGATACCCAGCTTCGTGGTGGCGCCGTTGCTGGTACTGATCTTCGCCATTTCGCTACATTGGCTGCCTGGCGGCGGCTGGAACGGTGGGGCGTTGAAATACATGCTGTTGCCGATGGTGGCCTTGTCGCTCTCCTATATCGCCGGCATCGCGCGTATCACCCGCGGATCGATGATCGAGGTGTTACATTCGAACTTCATTCGTACCGCGCGTGCCAAGGGCTTGCCGATGCGGCGTATCGTGTGGCGCCACGCGCTGCGTCCGGCGCTGCTGCCGGTGCTCTCCTATATGGGGCCTGCCTTTGTCGGCATTATCACCGGTTCGATGGTGATCGAGACCATCTACGGCCTGCCGGGGATCGGCCAGCTGTTCGTCAACGGGGCGTTGAACCGTGACTATTCGCTGGTACTCAGCCTGACCATCCTGGTCGGTACGCTGACGATTCTGTTCAATGCCATCGTTGACGTGCTATACGCCGTGATCGATCCCAAGATCCGCTACTAACAGGAGGCGTTTATGCGAGTCAATAAGAGTAACGCCGCCGCCGTCGAGCGTTTCAGCGAACAGTTGGATGTCGAGGGGCGCAGTCTATGGCAGGATGCCCGCCGCCGCTTTATGCATAACCGGGCGGCGCTGATCAGCCTGGTTGTCTTGGCCTTGATCGCGTTGTTCGTCGTGTTGGCGCCGATGTTGTCGTCTTTTGCCTATGATGATACCGATTGGAACATGATGTCCTCGGCCCCGGCGCTCGAGGGCGGGCACTATTTCGGCACCGACTCCTCGGGGCGCGATCTGCTGGTGCGTGTCGCCATTGGGGGGCGCATCTCGCTGATGGTCGGTATCGCCGCCGCGTTGGTGGCGGTGGTGGTCGGCACGTTGTACGGCGCGCTCTCCGGCTACCTGGGGGGGAAGGTCGACTCGGTGATGATGCGTCTGCTGGAGATCCTGAACTCCTTTCCCTTCATGTTCTTCGTCATTCTGTTGGTCACCTTCTTTGGTCAGAATATCCTGTTGATCTTCATCGCCATCGGCATGGTTTCCTGGTTGGATATGGCGCGTATCGTGCGTGGCCAGACGCTGAGTTTGAAACGTAAGGAGTTCATCGAGGCGGCGCAGGTCGGCGGGGTGAGTACCGGGCGCATCATCCTGCGCCACGTGGTGCCGAACGTACTGGGGGTGGTGGTGGTCTACGCCTCGCTGTTGGTGCCCGGCATGATCCTGTTCGAATCGTTCTTAAGCTTCCTCGGTCTGGGGACGCAGGAGCCGCTCAGCAGTTGGGGGGCGTTGCTAAGCGACGGCGCCAATTCGATGGAAGTTTCCCCTTGGTTATTGATCTTTCCGGCCGCCTTCCTAGTGATCACCCTGTTTTGTTTTAACTTTATCGGCGATGGCTTGCGTGATGCCCTCGATCCGAAAGACCGCTAAGGAGCGTGTATCGATGAAGTCCTGTTTGCTAGATGTCCGCGATCTTCGCGTGACCTTCGCTACGCCGGACGGTGATGTCACGGCGGTCAACGATCTCAACTTCACCCTGGCGGCCGGCGAAACCCTGGGGATCGTCGGCGAGTCGGGCTCCGGGAAGTCACAGACCGCCTTCGCCCTGATGGGGTTACTGGCGGCCAACGGGCGCATTGGCGGCTCGGCTCGCTTCGACGGGCGTGAGATCCTCAACCTGCCGGAGGCGCAACTCAATCGGCTGCGTGCCGAGCAGATCGCCATGATCTTCCAAGATCCGATGACCTCACTCAATCCCTATATGCGGGTGGGCGAGCAGCTGATGGAAGTGCTGATGCTGCATAAGAGGATGAGCAAGGCGCAGGCGTTCGATGAGTCGGTGCGCATGTTGGATGCGGTGAAGATGCCGGAGGCGCGTAAGCGCATGCGTATGTTCCCCCATGAGTTTTCCGGCGGGATGCGTCAGCGGGTGATGATCGCCATGGCGTTGCTGTGTCGCCCACGCCTGCTGATCGCCGATGAGCCGACCACCGCGCTGGATGTGACGGTTCAGGCGCAGATCATGACGCTGCTCAACGAGCTGAAGCGCGAGTTTAACACCGCCATCATCATGATCACCCACGATCTGGGGGTGGTGGCCGGTATCTGTGACAAGGTACTGGTGATGTATGCCGGGCGTACCATGGAGTATGGCCAGGCGCGCGACGTGTTCTACCATCCCTCCCATCCGTACTCCATCGGCCTGTTGAACGCGGTACCACGCCTGGATGGCGAGGAGGCGGCACTGCTGACCATCCCGGGGAATCCGCCCAACTTGTTGCATCTGCCGGCGGGGTGTCCATTCCAGCCGCGCTGTCCTTATGCCGATGCCGGCTGTGAGGCCACGCCGCCGTTGGCGGCCTTTGGCGATGGGCGCTTGCGCGCCTGCTTTAGAACGGTGGAGGAATTGGCATGAGTGGGCAGCTAAACGATAAGAAGGTCTTGCTGGAGGTGGCCGATCTGCGCGTGCATTTCGATGTTCGTGACAGTCGGGCTTGGTTCTGGCAGCCCCCCAAACGCCTCAAGGCGGTGGATGGGGTGACGTTGCGCCTGTATCAGGGCGAGACCCTCGGCGTGGTGGGGGAGTCGGGCTGCGGTAAGTCGACCTTCGCCCGCGCCTTGATCGGCTTGGTGAAGGCGACCTCCGGTAGCGTCAGTTGGCTGGGGCGCGATCTGTTGGGGATGAATGAGGCGCAATGGCGCGCGGTACGCAGCGATATTCAGATGATCTTCCAGGACCCGCTGGCCTCATTGAACCCGCGTATGACCATCGGGGAGATCATCGCCGAACCGCTGCGCACCTACCATCCCGAGATGGGGCGAAGCGAGGTGCGTGATCGCGTCAAGACGATGATGATGCGCGTCGGTCTGTTGCCTAACCTGATCAACCGTTATCCGCACGAGTTCTCCGGGGGGCAATGTCAACGCATCGGCATCGCGCGTGCGCTGATCCTCGAGCCGAAGCTGATCATCTGTGATGAGCCGGTATCGGCGTTGGATGTGTCGATCCAGGCGCAGGTGGTCAACTTGTTGCAGGAGTTGCAACGTGAGATGGGGTTATCGCTGATCTTCATCGCCCATGATCTGGCGGTGGTGAAGCATATCTCCGATCGCGTGTTGGTGATGTATCTGGGGCATGCGGTGGAGTTGGGCACCTACGATGAGGTGTACCACAATCCGCAGCATCCCTACACCAAGGCGTTGATGTCGGCGGTGCCGGTACCGGATCCCGACAAGGAGCGCAACAAGCGGATTCAGTTATTGGAGGGGGAGTTGCCGTCACCGATCGATCCCCCTTCCGGTTGCGTGTTCCGCACCCGTTGTCCCTTAGCCGGTCCCGAATGCGCCGAGACACGGCCATTGCTGGAGGGCAGCTTCCGCCATGCGGTCTCCTGCCTGAAGGTCGATCCGCTGTAAGTGTTCGGCGCTGGCGCCTCGTCGCGTTCGAATAAGAAAAAACCGCCCAAGTTGGCGGTTTTTTTATGCGGCAAGCCGGGAGGTTACTCCTTCCACAGGATGTGGCACAGCTTGTGGTCCTTCTCGCGGCAGATCAGGACGCGGGCGAAGACATCTTCGATGGCATCGCTCTCGGCATCGCCGTTGGTCAGACCGATCACCACCTCGGCGAAGAAGTCAGGATTGAGGTCGAAGTCGACATGCTCCTGCCAATCTTCCGCCGGATCGAACAGTTCGGCGGCACCGCGCTGCTCAAACTGGAGGTTGAACAGCAGCACATCCGCCGGATCCAGATTGTCCGCCGCCAGTTCCAGGAAAATGTCATAGGCCTGATCCAGGGTCTCTTCTTCGCTCAGGCGGTTGTTTAAGTCCATCATTTTACTATCTCACGAGGGCCGTGGCCCGGTTAAATACCCTGCATCTTACAGCAGAGGACTGAAAAAGTAGAACAGGCGCTCGACCATGCGTTGCCACAGGGGACGCTTCAACCACGTCAGCGGATCCAACAGGGTCGAGCGAGCGATATAGTCGTCCTGCACGCAGGCCAGATCGCTGCCGAAGCCATCATCGTCGATCACCAGGGTGATCTCGAAGTTGAGCCAGAGGCTGCGCATGTCCAGGTTGACGGTACCGACCAGGCTCAGTTGGCCATCGACCAGCACGCTCTTGGTGTGCAGGAGGCCGCCTTCGAATTGATAGATCTTGACGCCGGCGGCTAACATTTCGGTAAAGAAGGCGCGACTGGCCCAGCCGACCATCATCGAATCATTCTTCTTCGGCACGATGATGGAGACATCCACACCCCGTTGCGCGGCGGTACAGATGGCGTGCAACAGATCGTCGCTGGGGACGAAGTAGGGCGTCGTCATGACCAACTGTTGGCGCGCGGAATAGACGGCGGTCAGCAGCGATTGATGGATTAACTCCTCGGGGAAGCCGGGGCCGGAGGCGATCACCTGAATGGTATGGCCGGACTCCTTCTCGAAGGGGAGGATGTTACAGGTTGGCTCCGGCGGCAGGATACGTTTGCCGGTTTCCATCTCCCAGTCGAAGGCATAGTAGATGCCCATGGTCGTCGCCACCGGGCCTTCCATGCGTGCCATCACGTCGACCCATTGTCCGACGCCCGCATCCTGCTTGAAATAGCGCGGGTCGACCAGGTTCATGCTGCCGGTATAGGCGATGAAGTTATCGACTAATACCACCTTACGGTGTTGACGGAGATCCATGCGGCGTAGGAAGACACGCAGCAGATTGACTTGCAGCGCCTCGACCACCTCGATGCCCGCTTCACGCATCATCGCCGGGTAGGGGCTACGGAAGAAGGCCACGCTACCGGCCGAATCGAGCATCAGGCGGCAATGGACGCCGCGCCGCGCCGCGGCCATCAGCGCCTCCGCCACCTGATCGGCCAGACCGCCCGGTTGCCAGATGTAGAACACCATCTCGATGCTGTTATGCGCCAGCTCGATGTCGCGGATCAGCGCCTTCAGCGTCTCGTCACTGGAGGTGAGCAGCTGTAGTTGATTGCCTTTGACCCCGGCGATCCCTTGGCGGCGTTCACACAGTTGGAACAACGGTGCCGCCACCTCGCTATTGTGGGTCGCGAAGATACTACGGCAGTTGCGTAGATCGGCCAGCCAACGCGCCGTAGAGGGCCACATGGCGCGCGCCCGTTCGGCGCGACGTTTGCCGAGATGCAGCTCACCGAAGGAGAGGTAGGCGATGATCCCCACCAGTGGCAGAATATAGATGATCAGCAGCCAGGCCATCGCGGAGGGGACCGCGCGGCGCTTCATTAATATCCGTAATGTAACGCTGGCGATGAGCAACCAGTAGCCGAAGATCGCCAGCCAACTGATTACTGTATAAAAAGTGCTCATAATCGCAGGATGTCCTTACACAAATCGATCAATTGAGAGTTTACGCACAGATATACAAAGAAGAAACCTTTAGCGGCTAAATATATACAGCAGGGAGGGAAAGCGGGTGAGATCGTGCGCTAGCCGGCTTTTTTATTTCGCCGCGCTGTCGGGACTTGGTTTGTCGTACTAGGGGGGTATAATCGCAGCGCAGCTATCTGGAGGGAGTATGCGACACAGTCGAAATGAAGTAGGGCGTTGGCGGATGCTGCGTCAGATCCATCGGCGCCGCAGCCACTGGTTGGAAGGCCAGTCACGCCGCAATCGCCATATCTATTGCATTCGCCGTTTACACAGAATTCAGCATCATCGTTCCTTGCTCTATTCCGTTGCCTACGAGTGGTAAGCGTTTAGCCCCGCCTGCGCGGGGCTGACCTCATGATTAACCGAGGTAGGCGTTCAACATCCACACCTGTTTTTCCTGTTGCTTAATATAGTCGCTCATCAGTGCGACCGTGCCCTCGTCGCCCGCCTCGGTAGCCAGTTGCAGGATGGCGCGCTGTTGTTCGAGTAATAAGGCGTAACCGGCGAGTAGCCCGTTGAGCGTTCCGCGATCGTCGCAGACATCGACGTCTTCTTTAATGGTGGCGATCTTCAGGTAGTCGCTAAAGGCGTGACGCGGGCGGTCGCCCAGCGTCAGCACGCGTTCGGCCAGTTCGTCGACCTTCAGCAGCAGATCGTTATAGATCTCCTCAAACTTAACGTGCAGCGCGAAGAATTGCGGACCGCTGATGTTCCAGTGATAGCCGCGCACGTTCATATACAGGATCTGATAGTTGGCCAGCAGAGTGTTGAGTGCCTCGGCCAATTGGGTGGATTGCTGGGAATCGAGGCCGATAGAGGTTTTACCGTTTTGCTTACTGTTTGCCATATTCATACTCTCCTTGAGGAACGCGGGTATCGATACGATTCGATACGGATTAAAGCCCTATAAAGCGTGTCGGATTAGGATAGCTTCTCCCATCCTGCCAGAGTCGCTGGCGGAGATCTAGCGCCTGTGCGTGGGGATGAGAGACGCGGCAAGCTAGCGCACGATGGCGGGTGACTCGGCGGGAGAGTGTGTGATATCAGCATGAAATGGTTGGAGATAATAGTCAGCCGCCGCATCGGCGATGCGGTAAGCGCTGCGTAGGCATCGTCCGGGGGGATGTCAGGGTTGCCGTGACGCTAACGCGGGCCATCCTCGCGGCGAACGCGCGTCGTCGGGCGAGGCGGCGGATAGGGCTGTCGTCGCCACGCGGGTAGTGAGGCCGGCGTGAAGGCGTGGCGAGTGGGTTGAGTGAGAATAAAAGCAGCGAATGTATTTATCCTAATTATCATGATATTGCGGTTACTGAGGAATCAGGGTAGACTGCCCGGCATCACAGCAATGTGACAGAAAAACGCATTTAGCATTTTAATGAAATCTTCATGTAGCCACGGCTAAGTGCGTTTCTCTGAGGTAAGGAAAAGCCCGCCTTGTGCGGGCTTTTTTCTATTCTACGACCCGCCCTAGGGCTTGGTTAGAAGACCTGCTTATACGGGGTGACACTGACTTGGTGGTAGACACCGGCAGCCACATAGGGATCGTTTCCTGCCCATGCCTGCGCCTCGGTCAGAGAGGCGAACTCGGCGATCACCGCCGATCCGGTGAACCCTGCCGCGCCGGGATCGTTGCTGTCGATGGCTGGTAGTGGGCCAGCCGTTAATAGGCGACCTTGATCGCGCAGGAGTTGGAGTCTGGCCAGATGGGCGGGGCGGGCAGCCAGACGCTGCGCTAGCGTGTCGGGTGCATCCTGGGCGTAAATCAGGTACAACATACTCATCTCCTTGTTATGAGGTCCGGCTAATGGCGGGGCCTGTAAGGCATACGTTAAGATATCGTTGCGGATGGTGCAATATTCCCGCCTCGTTCGGCGCGGATAATCCGTACCGTCGCACAGTTTTTCATTCGTCGCGCGCTCGCAGTTGAATATGATTGTCATTTGCATTTAAACTGGCGCCAATACACCCTGTTCATTTACCCATTGAGTTATCCACATTTTGTTGGCTGATAAATCTATCTTGCAGCATTTTTTCCTGGCACGTCGCCTTTCATGGCCGATGGCGTTGTCGTTGTCGCTGCACGCCTCGTTGATCGCCGCGCTGCTCTATGCCTCTTATCATGAGGTTCGCCCGCAGCCGGTGAGCCAGCCTGGACCGATCAATGCGATCATGGTCAATCCCGCCATGTTTGCGATGGCGGGGGCCGCCGCATCGGCGCGCCCTGGCGCGTCCTCCTCGACATCTGGTGAGCCGACAGCGGCGACGCTCCCCGCACCACAGGCGCAACAGAAGACGATGCCGCCAGAGCAGGACGCTCGTCCGGAGAAGACGCCAGTGAACGCGTCACCTGCGCCGACACGCACGGTGTCCCCTGCGCCGACGCGGCCGGAGAGCGTGCCGCGTGCCGCGCCAGCGCTGGAAAAACCCAAACCGCAGCGGCAAGAGCGAGCGCACCGCAGCGCGCCGCCGTCGGCCGTCGCGCCCGCCAAGGCATCCCCTCATGAGACGCCGCCGAACACGCCGCGTCCGGCGGTGAGTGCGCCCCAGTCGGCGGCCTTGACTTCCGCGCCACCATCGTCGCGGGCGGGGGCAATGACGTCGGCCGATCAGGTGCCTCAATCCGGCGCCAGCGGGGGAGGCACGCCGGGCGCCACGGCGAATAATCATGCCGCCGCGCCGCAGGCGATCAGCCGCCGGGAGCCGGAGTACCCGGCGCGCGCATTGGCGCTACACGTCGAGGGGCGGGTTAATGTCAGCTTCGATGTCGACGGCGAGGGGCGAGTCGATAATGTGCGCATCGTGAGCGCCGATCCGGCAGGGGTGTTTGAGCGCGAGGTGAAACGCGCCGTACGCCGCTGGCGCTACCAGGCGGGGCGTCCAGGGCACGATGTGAGGGTAACGGTCTATTTCCGTATCGATGGGCGCAGCACGATAGAGTAATGGCAAAGGGCCGGCGGAGAGGCCGGCCCGGGGGAGAGCGGTTGGGGTTATTCCGTCATCCCTTGACGGAAGTTAGCCTTACCGGCCGGCAAGGCCCGTGACTTGTTGGCATCGTTGACCGCAACATAGGTAAATACCGCTTCGGTGACACATTCACGCTGGCCGATGGGCTCAGAGGCAACCTTCTTCACCCAGACCTCAATATTGACGGTAATCGAGCTACGCCCGGTACGGATGCAGCGTGCGTAACAGCAGACCACATCGCCCACCGCTACCGGTTTTAGGAAGGTGATGGCGTTGACCGCCACCGTAACGACACGCCCTTCGGCGATCTCTTTGGCCAGGATTGCGCCGCCAATATCCATTTGTGACATGATCCAACCGCCGAAGATGTCCCCGTTAGCGTTGGTGTCGGCTGGCATGGCCAAGGTACGCAGAACAAGCTCACCTGCCGGTAAACGAAGTTTTTCGCTCATAGTTGTTGTCAGTCTTTAATCAATGCCCAAACTCACGCCGACCCACTTGGCCGGCGCCCACTCATTTTATCTGTTTAATTCTTTTGCTCTTCCGCCATATTTCGGTAGATGTAAATACCACTTAACAGGGTAAACAGCAGGGTCAGGATCGTCAGGCCAAAGACTTTAAAGTCGACCCAGACGCTCTGAGGTAACCAGAAGGCGACATAGATATTCGCCAGGCCACAGGCCAGGAAGAATAGCGCCCAGGCCGTATTCAATCGCGACCAGACACCATCAGGCAGTTGCAACTCTTTCCCCAGCATGCGCTGGATCAACGGCTTCTTCAGCACCAGCTGGCTGACCAGCAGCGCCAGAGCAAAGAGGGTATAAATCACGGTAACCTTCCATTTGATAAACAGATCGTTATGGAAGACCAGTGTCAAGGTACCGAAGATGGCGACCATGATAAAGGTGATCAGGGTCATCTTCTCTACCCGGCGATATTTCAGCCAGGTCAATACCAATGCCGCGGCGGTCGCCGCGATCAACGCGCCAGAGGCGACATAAATGTCATACAGCTTGTAACAGACGAAAAATACCACCAAGGGTAAAAAATCTAACAGTTGCTTCATTCGGCAATCCATCCTTTCATCGACCGGGCGACTATACCTGATTCGGCGCGGAGACGGTATCTTTGTCGACGCCGGAACGCTCGCCCATATGTGTTGATTATCTCCGATCCTGCATTATGCCGTCGTATTGGCCATCGCTTTATTTTTTTGCAAAAGATTACATCCCGTGTCGCAAGGGGAGTGACTTGACCAATGTCGCCCGACTTACCATGATGAGAGGGAGCACCTCGTAGGATAAATGGCTTATGCAATGGAATTTTTTGCGCCGCTGGATGCCAGGGCTGTATCTGTTAATGCACTATCGCCGCGAATGGTTGGGCGACGATCTGCGCGCCGGGCTGTCGGTGGCAGCAGTGGCGTTACCGGTTGCGTTGGCCTATGCCGATCTGGTGGGCGTGAGCGCGGTGGTGGGGATCTATGCCTGCATTTTGCCGATGATCGCCTATGCGCTGTTTGGCTCGTCGCGTCAGGTGATCGTCGGGCCGGACACCGCCACCTGCGCGGTGATCGCCGCGGTGGTGACCCCGTTAGCGGCCGGCGATCCGCAGCGTCAGTGGCAACTGTGTGTCATGATGAGCCTGATGACCGGCATATGGTGCCTGGTGGCCAGTCGCTTTCGGCTGGGGGCCTTGGCCGACTTGCTCTCGCGCCCCATTTTAACCGGCTTGCTCAATGGCTTGGCGGTGACCATCATCGTCGATCAGCTGGCCAAGATGATGGGCTATCAACCCGCCTCGCGCGAGGTGATCGAACGTATCCTATCGTTGCCTCATGACGTACTCGGTAGTCATTGGCCGACCCTGTTGCTGTCGTTATCCGTGCTGGCGGCGTTGCTGGCTCTGCGTCGCTGGCGTCCTGGTTGGCCGGCGGCGTTGCTGGTGATGATGCTGGCGATGTGTGCGATGTGGCTGTTCGACTTACGGCGCTACGGCATCCAGACTATCGCCGGTTTCGATGGCGCCTTGCCGTTGGTACAGTGGCCCAGTTTCCAGCCTGCGCTGCTGCGTGATCTGGTGATGCCCTCCCTTAACCTGGCGTTGATCAGCTTTGTTAGCTTGATGCTGACGGCGCGTAGCTTCGCCAGCAAGAATGGTTATGACGTCAACGCCGATGATGAGTTTCGCGCCTTGGGGATGGCGAACATCGCCTCGGCTCTGTCTCAGGGATTCGCCATTAGCGGCGCGAGCTCACGCACCGCCGTCAACGATGCTAACGGCGGTAAGAGTCAGCTGGTCTCCATCATCGCGGCGTTGACCATCGCCGCGGTGTTGTTCACGTTGGGCCACCTGTTGCATTACATTCCGGTGGCGGCGTTGGGCGTGGTGTTGATCTACGCCTCATGGCTGTTGTTGGACATTCGCTCGCTGGCCGGGCTGCGTAAGCGTAACCCCTCAGCTTTTCGTCTGGCACTGTTTACCTTCGCTAGCGTGCTGCTGGTGGGGGTCATGCCGGGGATCGGCTTGGCGGTGCTGTTGGGCCTCTTGCAATTTTTCCGTACCGTCTTTCGTCCCAGCGAACAGCTCTTGGGGGTGAACGACGAGGGGATGATCCATTCTCTCGGTAATGGCAATGCGGTACGGGCGGTGGAGGGGGTGCTGATCTACCGTTTCAACTCGCCGTTGACCTACTTCAACATCGCCTATTTCAAGCGTCGTATTCTCAATCTGGTGGATGGTATGCCCTTCCAGGCGCGCTGGGTGGTGATCGACGCGGTATCTTGCTTTACCTATCCCGATGTCAGCGTGTTGGCGGGTATCGATGAGCTAAAGCGCGATCTGCGGCAGCGTAAGGTGCATCTGGTGTTGGCCGGGCGCAAGACCGATCTCAAACGCTGGTTTGGTCGTAATCGCGCCGCGGGGGAGGAGAAGGGGTTGTTGTTTGTCGCCGATCTCTACCTAGCGCTGAAGTTGATCCAGAGTAGTCAGTGTGCGCATGAAGAGTCTGCGGGCTCAGCCGCTAGCGATATGCCGTCTTCTGTTAGGTCCACGCTTAGCGTCTCTGGCTAGCATGATCAGTTGTGCGTTCTCGCACAAAAAATAGTTGCATGTTAGTTGGGATTATCTCGACTGTTCGTGGCACTTCCAACTTTTCATTTTAGGGCTTGTTGGGCCGGATAAAAGAGCGTAGAGAAGTGGTATCGCTTGAGGGAGGGGATCATATGATACAGCGAATCGGCCAGCTACTATTAGCACTTGATAGGCTTATGCTTTGGGATAATCCGAAAGAGATAGAGCACTCTACGCAGAGTAAAATTAGGACGGACGCAAATGGAGGCGCTGTCTTAAATATGAACAACCCACAGGTTTGTAAGGCAATGATTGCACGTATGAAGGAGTTGGCCGCTAAAGATTAATTAAAGGATATGCGATGAGCTCGCTGATTATCATGGTCGTAATGGCCTGTGGTTTTTGGTATACGGATAATCACTATCCTTCTCGCCTACGTTATGCCCGGACTCATGGCTGGAGTTCTTATTTTTATATCGCTATGCAAGGCTGTAAGTTTGTGGCACAAGGTGCCGTCATTACTTTACTCCTGTACCCCTTTGTTATCCTTATTATCCTGCTATTCACCCCATTTCATTATGCCTCATGGCTTCATCAAGTCAGGATACTCAACGTCTGGTTATGGGAACATGACATATTCTCTTATCCTATATTTTGTGTTAGCACATTAATGTTGGCTGTCGTCTTTACTTATGTTGCTGGTGATGTGGCGCGTAATATGCTGAAAAACGAGAGATTTCGTGAAGAGGCATATCGAGAGGTTGCTGCGTTAGATGATGTCGAGTCGTTACTGGTACAGGCGATAGATAGAGAGATGCTGATATTTATTACGTTAAAATCACGTAAATTTTACGTCGGATATGTCACGGCACCACGTATTGAGCATGGTCAAGATCGTCATTTGGCGCTAATTCCCTATATCAGCGGGTATCGCGATAAAGAGACGCTTCGCTATTATGAGCAATATCGATATTATGCGTTATATTTAGCGAAAGGGATTACGGCTAATTCAGCGTGGTTAAATCTACAACACTTTCGCCATGTGATTCCAATGAATCAAATTGAGGCTATTTCACTTTTCGACATATGTAGCTACCGCTGGTTGAATGAGCATGTTACGACCTATTCTATCTAAAATAGGTCACTTCAAGGCAAGAATAAACATTATAATTCCCCCGCTCAGCAAGCGGGGGAAGCATGATCAGGCCGGGGTACGCAGCAGCATATACAAGCGAGAGAGGTAGAGGATCAACCCGACGGAGATCAGGTTGCTCAGCGTCCCCATGATCACCATCCCCAGGCTGGGGTGCAGCGCGGCGAGGGTATCGACCAAGAGCAGCAGGACCAGCTTCATCAGCATCCAGAGCAGGATGGCGGGGCTGATCAGGCGTACATTGGCGAAGGAGAGGCGGAAACTGCTACGGATCGCCTTGATGACACCACACTGCTCCGCGGTCATGATCATCGGCGATAGCGCCAGGCCGACGGCCAGGATGATCCCTGGCAGAATAAACAGCGTAATACCCAGTTGCACCATCAAGGTACACAGCAGCATCAGCAGCAGCAGGCGCGGCAGCATCGGTGCGGAGAGACCGATGGCGCGTAAGGCGCTGAGACGGGCGCCATTCGATGCCTGCGCGATCAACACCAACATCCCCCCCAGTAACAAGACATTCCCGATGAGGACGGAGAAGCTCGCGGCGGCTGACACCTTCAGCAGCGTCATCTGCTGTTCGGGGGTCATCTGGCGGATCATATCCTGTAATCCTCGCGCCGCGCTGACATTGTCATCGCTCGCCAATTGGGTCAGCGCTTGGCTACTCGGGCTAAAGGTTTGGTTTAACGCCACGCTGATAAACGCCGTCAATAAGGCTAACAGGATGATGGGGGCCATCTGGTGGCGGAAAAAGTTAATGCTGTCACGGTAAAGGCTCCGGGCCGTGATGGGCATGCATAGCTCCTTGGCATGTCGCCGGGCGGTACAGGTGCCGCCCGTGGTGAAAAGTAAGATGCGCGATTGTACCCCGTTAATTGCACCTGTGGCACCCTGCAATTTTTCAGGTGGTGATTTCTTCCGCGTTCTGACGGTATGCCGTCATGTGGGGAGATAGGGGCGGCAGGCCGTAAGCCGCGCGCGCCCGATCACAGGCCGGATTCGGCTGGCCGTTCTCTCCGGACGGCATAAAGTCTCGGCAAGGCGTCGGTCGTTGCGCATAGGCGCGGCAACTGACCGCCTGGCCGACCTCGCCACACAGGTAGATGCAGCGCGGCCGTTTGCTGTTGGTGCCGCGCATGCAGCGCATCAATGATGAGATTCGCTCCGTATCGTCGGCGGCGAGTTGGCCACCGCCGTCGTCGGCTTCGGCCCAATAGAAGGAGACGCGAAAATAGGCGCAACAGGCACCGCAACGAACACAGGGATTGGTTTGAATGGTGAGTGGAGTCAGCGTTGAATGAGCCATGATGATGTTTTACCTAGATTAATCACCGCTATCTGCCATTACGCTAATCCCAGCCTTCCTCCGACGTCAAGATGACACGGCGAGAAATTTTTTATCTTTTTTGGGGATGGATGGTGAATTTTGATGTGCATCAAAATGCTTTGATGTAGTTAATTAGACGTATATCCAAAAATATCATTTTGTTTCTTTTCTATATAAAAGATGTGATCCGAGCCAGATCAAAAATCACTCGATGTGGTTATATTGCAGGCGCACACAATAACCATATAAAGGAAAGGGATGATGAAAAAGTTTAGCGTTGCGCTCTGTCTTGCCGCGGTATTGGCGCCGGTGGTGGCTTCGGCTCATCAGGCGGGCGACTTTATTTTCCGCGCCGGCACCGCTACCGTGCGTCCGACCACCAGCTCCGATAATGTATTGGGGTTGGGGGAGTTCAAGGTGGATAACAATACGCAGTTGGGGCTGACCTTCGGCTACATGGCGACGGATAATATCGGCATCGAGCTGCTAGCCGCCACGCCATTCCGCCACAAGGTGTCGTTGGGTGAGCTGGGGAATATCGCCACCGTGCATCAACTGCCGCCGACCCTGATGGCACAGTGGTATTTTGGCCGTGCCGAAGACAAGCTGCGCCCCTACTTGGGGGTCGGGGTCAACTACACCACCTTCTTCGATAACAGCTTCGATCAAAATGCCAAGAACCTGGGATTGCACGATCTCCAGGCGACCAGTTCGTGGGGCGTCGCCGGTCAGGCGGGATTGGACTATATGGTCAGTGAGAACTGGATGATTAACGCCTCGGTGTGGTACATCAATATCGACACCAAGGTGAAGTTCCGCGATAGCGCGGGCGATCAGAGCAGCATCAAGACGGAGATCAATCCGTGGGTGTTCATGTTCGGCGCCGGTTATCGCTTCTAAACAGGTCGACTCGGCAGGTAGGCGGCGGATCCCCCCGTCGCCTGGCGTTCCCCGCCGCGTCGTGGCGGCGGGAGAGACCTTAGAGTCAGCTTAGCGGATACGCATGTCATTCTCGACTGAACGCACCCCTTTGACCCCTTGGGTGATCTGCACGGCCCGCTGAGCATCGGCGCGGGAAGAGACAAAACCACTCAGTTGCACCCGTCCCTTATAGGTTTCGACGCCGATCTCCGTAGACTTAATGTTCTTGGCGTTGAGTAACGCACTCTTCACCTTGGTGGTGATCACGGTGTCATCGATATAGTTGCCAGTACTTTCCTGGGTGGAAGAGCCGGCGCAGCCAGCCAGTGGCCCGGCTAACATGGCGGCCAGCCCGAGCGCATAGAGATGCTTCGACCATTTCATACTGTTCTCCTTAGACGGTAGCAGGAAAGGTGCGCCGTGCGGCACGGCGTCCCGATACATCATTAATAATATCAATGGGTCGTCAGAGGGCAAGGTGAAATCGGTGACCAGGTTACCTGGTCACCGGGGATCGAGCGGGTTAAGGCCGCGCGGCGGCACGCATCGTTTGGACGAAGTCATGCAACTGGCGCAGCATCTGATCGGGATCGTCGAGGTGCTCGGCGATCAGGTTGACGACGGCCGAACCGGAGATGGCGCCTGCCGCCCCCTCATCCAGGGCGGCGCGCACCTGTTCGGGGACACGGATGCCGAAGCCCTGCAACGCCGGGGCCCCGCCCAGCTCGCGTAAACGCTGGGTGAGATGGCGTAGTGGAGGCAGGTCGGCGTTGACGGCGCCGGTGACTCCGGCGCGCGACAGCAGGTAGATATACCCCTGGCTATGGTTCGCCAGGCGTTGCAGTAGTGCCTCGTCGGCATTGGGCGGGCAGATATAGATCGGGGCGACCCCGTGGCGGAGTGCCGCCGCATGGAAGGGGGCGGACTCCTCCAGCGGCACGTCGGCGATCAGAACCGAGTCGACTCCGGCTTCGGCGCAGCGGCGGTAGAAGGTGTCGATACCCGGGTTGACCACCAGGTTGGCATACATCAGTAGCCCGATGGGTAACTGCGGATACTTCGCGCGGAGGGTATGCAGCAGTGCGAAGCAGCGTTCGGGCGTGACACCGGCCTGTAGGGCGCGCAGGGTGGCATTCTGGATCACGGGGCCGTCGGCTAACGGATCGGAGAAGGGGATCCCCAACTCCAAGGCATCGGCACCGGCCTGTACCAGCGTATCGATGATGCGTAGCGAGAGTTCAGGCGTCGGATCGCCTAAGGTGACGAAGGGAACGAAGGCGCCTGCCTGGTGTTGGCGTAAGTGTGAAAACAGAGTCTGATAACGCGTCATTGCATCTCTCCCCGAGCTTGCAGAATGTCGTGAACGGTAAAAATATCCTTGTCGCCGCGCCCAGAGAGGTTCACCACGAGGAGCTGCTCTTTATCCGGCTGTTGGCGGATCAGCTTCAAGGCGTGAGCCAGGGCGTGAGCCGACTCCAGTGCCGGGATGATCCCCTCCTGGCGTGAGAGCTGCATGAAGGCCTGCAACGCCTCCTCGTCGCTGGCCGAGACATAGTCGGCGCGGCCGATGCTGTTCAGGTGGGCGTGTTGTGGCCCGACGGAGGGGAAGTCCAATCCGGCGGAGAGGGAGTAGGACTCCTCGATCTGCCCATCGGCGGTCTGCATCATCGGTGAGCGCATGCCGAAGTAGATGCCCACTCGGCCATGCTTGAGCGGTGCGCCATGTTGGCCGGTCTCGATTCCCAGCCCGGCCGGCTCGACCCCGATCAGGGCGACGTCGCTGTCGTCGATAAAGTCGGCGAACATGCCGATGGCGTTGGAGCCGCCGCCGACGCAGGCCAACACCGCATCGGGCAGACGTCCTTCGGACTGGAGGATCTGGCGGCGCGTCTCGGCACCGATCATGCGTTGAAACTCACGCACGATAGTCGGGTAGGGATGTGGCCCGGCGGCGGTGCCCAGCAGATAGTGGGCCTGGTCATAGTGAGCGGACCAATCGCGCAGCGCCTCGTTACAGGCATCTTTCAGGGTGGCCGAGCCGCTGTGTACCGGGATCACCTCGGCGCCCATCAGTCGCATGCGGAACACGTTGGGAGATTGACGGGCGACATCTTTGGCCCCCATATAGACGCGGCATTTCAGCCCCAATAGGGCGCAGGCGAGCGCCGTCGCCACGCCATGCTGGCCGGCGCCGGTCTCGGCGATGATCTCGCGTTTGCCCATCCGCTTCGCCAAGAGCGCCTGGCCGAGAACCTGGTTGGTCTTGTGGGCGCCGCCATGTAACAAATCCTCTCGCTTCAGATACAGCCGGGTGCGGGTACCGGCGGTCAGATTACGGCACAGGGTCAGGGCGGTGGGACGTCCGGCATAGTTGTGCAGCAGATCGTGAAACTGAGCCTGAAAGTCGGGATCGTCGCGCGCCTCGAGGAAGGCGGCCTCCAACTGATTCAGCGCCGGGATCAGGATCTGGGGCACGAACTGGCCGCCAAATTCGCCGAAGTAGGGGTTCAGTAAGCTCATAACATTCTCATCCTGTCAGTAAGGGCAAAAAGGGGCGATGGCGTTCAGGGACGCAGCGCCAGAAACGTGGCCTGGAGTTTGGCGTGATCCTTAACACCAGGGAGGGATTCGAGCGCCGAGTTAAAGTCGAGGCCACCGGCGCCGAGCGCCGCCGCCTGTCGGCAGTTGTCGGCACCGATCCCGCCGGCCAACATCACGTTCTCCAACGCTTGGCCGGCCAGCAGTCGCCAGTCAAAGGGACGTCCGCCGCCGGGGCGCGCCGCATCGAACAGGTAGCGATCGACGTGGTGTAGGTTGCGTTCCGGCAGGGTGTCGCCCACCGCCAACGCCTTCCAGATCTGGCAATGCGCGGGTAGCAGGGGGCGTAGGCGGTCGATATAGGCCTGATCCTCGGCGCCATGGAGCTGCACGGCGTGCAGACCTAGGCGCTCGGCGGCCAGGGCGACGCTGGTCGGTTGGGCGTCGCGAAAGACGCCGACGTAGCGCAGCGGCGCGCCCTGCATGACGCGTTGTGCCGTGGCGATATCGATGTAGCGTGGCGAGCGGGCGACGAAGATCAGTCCGCCATAGATCGCCCCGGCCTGATAGGCGGCGGCGGCATCCTGTGGCCGGGTCAGGCCGCAGACTTTGTTGTCGCCGAAGCGTAGCCGACAGACGGCGCTACGCAGATCCGCCTGAGCCATCAGCGCGCTGCCGATCAGGAAACCCTGGACGTGGCGCCCCAGATCGCGTAACTGGGCGTGATGGTGGATGCCGGACTCGGCGATCAGGGTGACAGAGGCCGGCGCCAGCGCCGCCAGATGGTGAGTGCGCGCGGTATCGACGCTCAAATCATGCAGGTTGCGGTTGTTGATACCGATGACGCGAGCCCCCAGCGCCAACGCGCGCGCCATCTCCTGCTCGTTGCTGACCTCGGTCAATACGCCCATCGCCAAGCTGTCGGCGAGCGCGGCCAGGCGGCGATAGCTGTCGTCATCCAGCACCGAGAGCATCAACAGGATGGCATCGGCCCGGTAGTGCCGCGCCAGGTAGATCTGATAGGGATCGAGGATAAAGTCCTTGCAGAGTACCGGTTGCGTGACAACGTCACTTACTGCGCGCAGGTAGGTGAAGTCGCCCTGAAAGTCCTCGCTATCGGTCAGCACCGAGATCGCCGCCGCGTGGTCGCGGTATACCCGGGCGATGGCCTGGGGATCGAAGTCGGCGCGGATCACCCCGCGTGAGGGGGAGGCCTTCTTACACTCTAGGATTAAGGCGCATTCTGTGGCGCTGAGCGCGTGGTAAAAATCACGCTCGGCGCGTTGCAGTGTCGCGTGAAACGTCGCCAGCGGCTGCTGGCGTTGGCGCTCGGCGATCCAGCGTCGCTTACCCGCCACGATACGGCGCAGTAGACTGGGGGATGAGGAGAGGGGCGCGGTCATGGTCGGTTCCTTGCGTAGTGTTAGCCGCGTGCGGCCAGGGCGGTGACATAGTGATAGGCGCGTCCACTGCGTAGCGTCTCCAGCGCCAGACGGGCGTTCTCCGCCAGATCGCGTCGACCGAATAGGCGCAGCAGTAGGGCGACGTTGGCGGCGACGGCGCTTTGATGGGCGCGCTCGCCGTTCCCCTGTAGCAGACGGGTCAGTAGGGTACGATTCTCCTCCGGCGCGCCGCCGCGTAACGCGCTCAGCGGGTAGGCGGGTAATGCGAAGTCCTCGGCGCTCAGTTGGTAATGGCGGAGGGTGCCGTCACATAGCTCGGCGACCTGGGTTGGCGCGTGCAGGGCAACCTCGTCCAGCCCGCCGCCGTGCACCACCGCCGCATGCCGGTAGCCTAGCTCGCGCAAACTCTCGGCCAGCGGTAAGACCAGCTCGGGGCTGTAGACGCCGATCAATGCGCGAGTCGGCCGGGCGGGGTTTACCAGCGGGCCGAGCAGATTGAAGATGGTGCGCGTCTTCAATTGTTGGCGTACCGGCATGGCGTGACGAAAGCCGCTGTGATAGTGCGGCGCGAACAGGAAGCAGAGCCCCAGTTCATCCAATGCCTGGCGTGCCGCCTCGGCGCTCATATCCAGGCGGATCCCCAGCGCCTGCAACACGTCGGACGATCCGCTTTGGCTGGAGACGCTCCGATTGCCGTGCTTGGCGATGCGTACGCCGCAGGCCGCGGCGACAAAGGCGCTGGCGGTGGAGATGTTGATGCTATTGCTGCCGTCGCCACCGGTGCCGACGATGTCGGCGAACTCATAGGAGGGACGGGGAAAGGGGTGTGCGTGCTCCAGCAGCGCCGTGGCGGCGCCCGCGATCTCTTCGGGGTGTTCGCCGCGCACTTTGAGGCTGATCAGGACCGCCGCCAGTTGGCTCGGTTCGAGCTGGCCGCGCATGATGGCGGTAAACAACTGTTGGCTCTCGGCGCGGCTGAGCACCTGGGCCTGGTACAGTTTCTCCACGATCTGTTGTTGCTGGGGGGTCAACGGCATGAGGCGGCCTCCATGGCGAGTGGGGTGACGGTTGGCGTAACGTAGGGGGCTTGCGCCCAGGCGAGGCTCTGCTCCAGCAGTTGTGCGCCGTGCGGAGTCAGCAGCGATTCGGGATGGAACTGAAAGCCACATACCCGATGGCGATCGTGGCGTACCGCCATCACCATCTCCCCGGCTCGGGCGTTGACACACAGCGCGGCGGGGATCTGGCTCCCCACCAGCGAGTGATAACGCGCCACGGTTAAGGGGGTAGGCAATCCGGCGAACATCGCCTGGCCATCGTGTTCAATGGCGCAGGTGCGGCCATGTAGGATCTCGCTCGCCGGGCTGACCTGACCGCCGTAGTGTTGGACGATGGCCTGGTGGCCGAGGCAGATGCCGATGATCGGGAGGCGACCGCACTGGGCACGCAATAGAGCGGGCATGCAACCCGCCTCGGCGGGTGCGCCGGGACCGGGAGAGAGCATCAGGATCGGGCGGGTAAGCTCCGCCAGGTGATGTTGCAGGGTCGCCAGGCTGACGCTATTGCGGTAGATCACCACCCGGTGACCGGCGCTCCGCAGTTGATCGACCAGGTTATAGGTGAAAGAGTCGACATTATCGAGCAACAGAATATCGGCCATCATCATGCTCCTTGTGCGTATTGGTCGGCGCCATGCGCCTGGAGGATGGCGTTGAGTACCGCCTTGGCCTTATTGCGCGTCTCCTCGGCCTCGGCCTGGGGCTGCGAGTCGAGTACCACACCGGCGCCAGCCTGTACGCTGGCGATGCCCTCTTCGACGTAGGCCGCGCGAATGACGATGCAGGTATCCAGATCACCGTGCGCCGTCATGTAACCGACGGCACCGCCGTAGCTACCGCGCCGCCGCGCTTCGCAGGCGGCGATCAGTTGCATGGCGCGGACCTTAGGCGCGCCACTCAGGGTGCCCATATTCATGCAGGCCTGATAGGCGTGTAGGGCATCGAGATCGGCGCGCAGGGTGCCGACGACTCGCGAAACCAGGTGCATCACCACGGAGTAACGGTCGACCTGGGTCAGCTCGG
Organism: Edwardsiella sp. A.80236; assembly: GCF_044540725.1. Taxonomy (NCBI): domain Bacteria; kingdom Pseudomonadati; phylum Pseudomonadota; class Gammaproteobacteria; order Enterobacterales; family Hafniaceae; genus Edwardsiella; species Edwardsiella sp. A.80236. The sequence goes on along the minus strand of NZ_JBIUCY010000016.1, from coordinate 28,388 downwards.
CGACATAGCGCGAGCCGGGTTCACAGATGCGTGCCAGATCGTTGCGCGCCAGATCGACCAGCATCAGATGCTCCGCCAGCTCCTTGGGATCGGTGCGCATCTCCAGTTCGAGGCGGCCATCGAGATCGGTATCGAGGCGGCCATCGGCATGGCGCCCGCGCGGTCGGGTCCCGGCGATGGGATAGATTTCGATCTGTCGACTGTCGGCGTCGTACTTCAGCGCGCTCTCCGGCGACGCGCCAAATAGCGTGAAATCGCGATCCTGCATGAAGAACATGTACGGGCTGGGGTTACTCCGCTTCAACTGGCGGTAGGCCGCCAGCGGCGCGGGACAGGGCAGAGAGAAGCGGCGCGAGGGGACGACCTGGAAGATCTCGCCGGCGCGGATGGCTTGTTGGAGTGTGCGCACCATGTCCGCGAAGGCGGCATCATCCCGATCGACACTGACCGTCGGGGCCACGCCGATCGGCGCCGGACGGGGGGGCGGCAGGTGTGTCAGCCTGCTCTGCAGCGTGGCTAGACGCTGGCTTAGCCGCCGCCGCTCGGCGGGGTCGGCGCTGAACAGACTGGCTTGTAAGCGGGCGCTGCCCTGGCGATGGTCGAGGATCAACAGACTCTCCGCCAGGTAGAAGCAGAAATCGGGGCAGCGCGGTCCCGCCGTGAGGGAGGGCAGCGCCTCGAAACCAGCGACCAGATCGTAGGCGAACAGGCCGCCGAGTAGCAGGGCTTCACGTTCGTCGGGCGGGGTCGGCAGCGCCGCGAGCAGTGCACGCAGGGCATCGAACACCGAGGGCGTGCGTAGCCGGCTCTCCTCGTCCACCTCGGTGCTGGGCGTCGGGAAGGTCAAGAGGCAACCTTGGGGTTGCCGCTGGCAAAGGAGGTCAGCGGGAAGCGTACGGTACAGGTGGGTCAACAGGGCGCAGCCGTTAGCGCTGAGGGCCTCTAGCGTCACCTGACGTCCTCGCGCGGTGATGCGTAAGGCGCTGTCGATGATCAACAGGCTTCTCAGATGGCGCTTGCTGGCGATCTCGGCGGATTCCAGTAATAGGGTGGCCGGGCGTTGGCCACACAACTGTTCAAAGGGCAGCGTCGGATCGGCGGTGTAGGCGGCGCGGCGCTGTAATACGGTAACGATGGGGTGACTCGAATGCATAACGGCGAATCCCTGGTGGTGATGGCGCTATGGGCATAAAAAAGCCCGCTTGATGCGGGCGGTGTTGGCATGGCAGAGAGACTCTGCCTATCAACCTACCGCCCAGGGGGGATTCGCGCGCCAGCCGCCGCAGAGGAGAGGAAAGTGTGCATCAAGCGTCATGGTCGACTCCAATCAGGTCATTAGTGAACTTGCGTACTAGTAAACTAGTTTAATGGTCTCGTGTCAACGGGATGGTGTATTTTTTCGTCATCTGTGGCGCCGGGCGTGCCTCCCGCCGGGATTGGGTTAGTGCCATGGGGATTAACCCGCTATGATAGGGAGAGAAGTCAGAGAGTGGAGAGTCATGGTGTTAGCGCATGCCCCGGAGTCGCCTCCGGTTTTGTTTGACCTACATAGCCATACCCAGGCGTCGGATGGGCTACTGAGCCCCGAGGCGCTAGTGGCGCGCGCCGTGATGCGCGGCGTGAGCACGCTGGCTATCACCGATCACGATACGGTGGCGGGGATTGCGCCTGCCCGGCAGGCGATCGCCGCCCAGAAGTTGCCGTTGACGTTGGTTGCTGGCGTGGAGATCTCCACCTTATGGGAACACCATGAGATCCATGTCGTCGGCCTCCAGGTGGACACGCGTAACCCGCAGTTGGTCGAGTTTTTGGCGTTGCAGTCGCAGCGGCGCGATGAGCGGGCCGCCGAGATGGGGCGGCGTCTGGCGCGCGCGCGGATTGAAGGTGCGCTCGAGGGGGCGCGGCGTCTGGCGCAGGGCGCACAGTTAACCCGCGGCCACTTCGCCCGTTATCTGGTGGAGCGCGGCTATGCGACTCGCTGTAGCGACGTGTTTAAACATTTCCTGGCGCGCGGTAAGACCGGCTATGTCCCGCCGTTGTGGGGGGACATGGCGGAGGCGGTAGCGGCGATCCATGCCGCAGGGGGTGTGGCGGTGCTGGCGCATCCCGGGCGTTATCGTCTCAGTGCTAAGTGGCTGAAGCGGCTATTGACCGCCTTCTGCGCCGCCGGCGGGGATGCGTTGGAGGTGGCACAGTGCCAACAGCCGCCGCATGAGCGCCATCAGTTGGCGTTGCTGGCACGCCAGTTCTCCCTGCTGGCCTCGCAAGGCTCGGACTTCCATCAACCTACCCCCTATCTCGATTTGGGGCGTGCACTTTCCTTACCCGACGGGGCGATCCCCGTCTGGACGCATTGGGCTTTGGCGCCACTGGCTCCCCAACCCGGCGCGAGCTTACTGGAGGCGTTATGAGTCAATTATTTTATATCCACCCGGAGAATCCGCAGCCGCGGCTGATCAAACAGGTGGTCGACATCCTGCGTAAGGGCGGCGTGATCGTCTATCCGACGGACTCTGGCTACGCCTTGGGCTGTATGCTGGAAGAGAAAAACGCCATGGAGCGCATCTGCCGTATCCGGCGTATCGACAGTAATCATAACTTCACCTTGGTGTGTCGCGATCTCTCCGAGCTGTCGAGCTATGCCTTCGTCGACAATGCCGCGTTCCGCCTGTTGAAGAATAATACCCCGGGCGGCTACACCTTTATTCTTAAGGCGAGTAAAGAGGTGCCGCGTCGACTGATGAGTGAGAAGCGTAAGACCATCGGCTTGCGGGTGCCGTCGAATCCGATCGCGCAAGATCTGTTGGCTGAACTGGGGGAGCCGTTGATGTCGACGACCCTGATGTTGCCGGACAGTGAGTTCGCCGAGTCGGACCCCGAGGAGATCCAAGAGCGGCTGGGTAAATTGGTCGATCTGGTGATCCACGGCGGCTACCTGGGGCAGCAACCGACGACGGTGATCGATATGACGGACGATAATCCCCAGGTGGTGCGGGTCGGTTCCGGCGATCCCACCCCCTTTGAGTGAGGCCGCGGAGCATACCGTAGGCTTTGTTAACCCATGATGAACAAGGAAAAACCATGTCGCAGATGTTGACCGAAAGCGATGAATTGGCCTCCGATCTGGTGGCTTGCCAACTGGTGATTAAACAGATCCTGGATGTGATCGAGGTGATCGCGCCGGCAGAGGTACGCGCGAAGATGGCGCAGCAACTGAAGAGCATCGACTTTAATCAGCCAGGCATCGATGCGGTGACACAGCGCGGCGTGCAGAAGGCCATCGCCCTGATCGAGCTGAAGTTTAACCGTCAGGATGAGGTGGCTGCGCACTAAGGTGACGGCCTGCACAGTTTAACGCAAATAAATTGTTAAAAAAATGTAGTGTGATAATCTCTGTTTGTTGAATAATATCGACATAGAGTTTCTCATTGTGTATTAGCCCGCAGGCAGCGCCCGCGGGCTTTTTTTATGTCGTCAGTGGCCCTTACCGTTATCGTGTGGCGATCGGGGCTAGGGCTACTCATAGCGGCGGTAGTAACGCTCTAAGCGCAACTGCAACTTGCCGAGTAGGGTACTGAAGGCCAGGTAGATCAGCGCCGTCTCGCTGTAGATGATCAGCGGCTCGTAGTTCACGGCCACGATGCGCTGGGCGGCGAGGAACATCTCCGGCACGGTGATGACGGCGGCTAACGAGGTGTCCTTGAGCAGCGAGATAAAGGAGTTGGAGAGCGGCGGCAGACTGACGAAGACCGACTGCGGCAAAATGACCCGCCGCAGGGTCTGGCTGCTGCTCATCCCGATGGCGCTGGCCGCCTCCCACTGTCCGCGTGGTACCGACAGGATGGCGCCGCGCATGATCTCCGAGCTGTAGGCGCCGACGTTAAGTGTGAAGCCGATCAACGCGGCCGGGAAGGCGTCCAGGGTGATGCCGGCGCTCGGTAGGCCATAGAAGATCAGGAACAGTTGCACGAGCAGCGGAGTACCGCGGATCACCCAGACATAGAAGTCGGCGCAGACGCGTAGCGGCCAGACACCGTATAGACGGATTAAGGCGGTGGCCAGGCCCAGCAGGAATCCCCCGGCAAAGGCGAGGAGTGCCAAGGGCACGGAGAAACGTAGCCCGGCAGAGAGCAGTGGCCAAAATGCCTCCACCACCGGTTGCAGCCAGGTGGGGTGGGGCAGCGTGTCGAGCAGTGGGGATAACCAAGCGGGCATGGGCAGACTCCGTGCATGATCCCGTCACGGGGACGGGATCGAGCGAGAAATGAGTGGTGAGGTTACTGGGAGACGTCGCTGCCGAAGTAACGCTGCGAGATAGTATGGTAGGTGCCATCGGCGCGGATCTCGCTCAGTGCCTGGTTCAGTGCCTGTACCAACTGCGGCTGATCCTTACGCACCAGGATGGCCGAGTCGGCGCCCTGTTCGGCGACGGCGACCACCTTGAGAGGCGCGTTCGGTTTATGCTGCCGGAAGTCGAGGTAGGAGAGGTTATCGTTGAGGGTGGCCGCCGCTCGCCCGCTGATCACCAACTCCAGTGACTGGTTAAAACCGTCGGTCGGTACCAACTCCGCGCCATACTTTTGCGCCAGTTTGGCATAGTTACTGGTCAGACTCTGCGCCGCCTTCTGGTCACGCAGATCGGCAAAGCTTTTGATCTGGGCGTTGTTGTCACGCACGATCAGCACCGCCTTCGAGGTGATGTAGGGATCGGAGAAGGCGAACTTAGCCTGACGTTCCGGGGTGATCCCCACCTGGTTGATTACCGCGTCGTAGCGCTTGGCCGACAGGCCGGCGATCAGCCCGTCCCAGCGTCCCTCGACAAACTCCGGCTTCACCCCCATCTTGGCGGCGACGGCACGGGCGATGTCCACATCGAAGCCGACCAGTTTGCCGCTGGCATCATGATAGGTATAGGGGGGATAGGTGCCTTCGGTGCCGAATTTAATGCTGCCGGCAGCCTGAATGGCGGCCAGTTCATTGCCGCTCTGAGCCAGTGCGCTGCCGCTGAGCAGGGTGAGGGCCAGTAATGCCCGTGCTGTTGTTTTCATCATAGTCCCGCCTCGTGTGTGATGGAGCGGCCGTGACTGGCCGATGACAGCAGACTAACCGATACCGCACCGCCGGCTAAATCACATTGCGGGATTATTCATAACCAAATGGAATAACGCGACGCCGTATCGTGTCGACTCGATTCTCCGCGTCTCGGTTACGTCATGGCCGAAGGCGCGGGCTTAACGTAACCACCAACCGGCCAGCGCCGCCAGCAGCAGAGCGGGCAAACTATACAGATGAAATAGCCCCCAGATCCGGCGCTCTCCGGCCATGCGCAGGGCGATCAGGTTGGCCATCGAGCCAAGCGCCAACCCGAATCCACCGATGTTTACCGCGTAGGCGAGCGTCAGACTGGCGGGCTGGATCCCGAGCAACAGGATGGTGGCCGGCACATTGCTGATCGTCTGACTCAGGGCGATGGCGGAGAGATAGAGTGGGAGGCCTTGCATCGCCGCCGCCCGTTGGCTGAGGTCGGCCAGGGCGGGTAGACTGGTCAACAGGCGGACATCGATAAACATCGTGATGAACACCATCAGTAACGGCCAGTCGATGCGGCGTAGGGTCGTCGGCGCAAGGTAGAGTAAGGCGGCCAGCAGCACCGCTAACCCGGCGAGCGCTTGACCGGCATCGATGGCGATGATGAAGAACGGGTAGAGGGCGAGACAGCTCCCGAGTTGGCGCCGCCGTAGGTTACCTGCCGCGGTGAAGGTCGGCAGGCAGAGCTGGCGTCGCGGGGTGGTGAACAGGGTCAGCGTGAGCAGTAACACGCTGAGTAACGCCGCCAGCGGCAGCATGGCACCGGTGAAGGTCCAGAATCCCCAGCCAGAGTGGCCCCATAGCAGGATGTTTTGGGGATTGCCGATGGGGGTGAGCAGTGAGCCGACGTTGACCGCCAACGCCTCTAAAATGATCAGGCGCGTCACGGCCAGGTTAGCGAGTTTCTTCAGCGTCAGGGTCAGCGGAACCACGATAAACAGCGCCACATCGTTGGTCAGCAGCGCCGCCAGCGGTAGGGAGGCACCGACCAACAGTAGCGCGATGGCGCGTTCGTTGTGCAGGCGGGTGAGTAGGCGTCGTCCCAGCCAGTCGAAGTAGCCGCTACCTTCGATCCCTTTACTCAGCAGCAACAGGCCGGTCAGGGTGATGAGGGTGCGCCAGTCGATCCCCGCCGCCAGCTCGCGCGCGCTGAGTGAGCTGAAAGGTAATAATAGCGCGGCCAAGAGCAGTGGCAGACTCAGCAGGGGATCGCGCAGCAGCGTCAGTAGGCGTCCGATGACGCACCGGTAGCGTATCACGGTGTGTCGACGTCAGGCGCTTTGTACCGTCGCATACTGTTGATGCAACGGCGCGGGGGGGGTAAACGGTAAGTCGGCCAGCAGACGGTAACGGGTTGGTGTCACGCCGAAGTGTTTGCGGAACATATAGGTAAAGTGCGATTGCGAGGCAAAACCGTAACACAGTGCGATGTCGATGATGCCATCGTCACTATGACGTAAACGGCGTGCGGCACCGGTTAACTTACGCAGGCGGATGTAGCGCCCCAGCGATAGGCCGGTGGTTTCGCGGAAGATCTTCTGCATATGCCATAACGAGTAGCCGGAGTAACGCGCCAACTCATCCAGGTAGATATCGCGTCCCAGATGTTGCTCGATCCATTCGCTCAGGGCACAGACCAGAGCGGTGTTACGTTGTTGCTGTGTCATGGGGATTCCGCGCTGGGTGGAAGAGGACGCCCGAGCACCAGACGGGGATTAACGGCCGCCGTCGGGTTCGTAGGGCAGGGTGGCGAGCGACAGGGTGCGGTAATAGTGCAGACGCTCCCGAAAATAGCCGCGTAGCGCCTCGGGCTGCTCGCGCTCGACCTGTTCGGCGATCACCGGCATATGGTAACGCTCTTTGTAGGATACGCTCCCGGCGGCCAGATCGACATTGACGCGATCCATCTGCTCTTGGGATAGCGTGGCCAGATTAAAACTCATAACAGCCTCCTCTCGATATCGGGCTATTATTTCAGAATTTAGCGCTGGGAAAAAGGGTCGCAGGGGAGCGGGCCGTGCCCGCCCGGTCAACCGGGCGGTGGAATCAGGGGATCAGAAGGGATTCGAGTGGCGTGGCCCGCGCATAATCGGGCGACGTGGGCGGAACAGGGCGAGTAGCCCGCCGATCAGGGCAACGCTTAGCGCCACCAGATTGAATAGCAAGAAACCGGCCATCAGCAGGCTCATCATCAACACGGCACTCAGCAGCATTACGGCCTGGCGCAGCTTGCCTTCCAGCCCCATCTTGCGCGATTGACGCGCCAGATACATCCGCCAGTACTGCATCTGCTGCTGGAAGAAGGTACGCAGACGGCTGGTGGTGGAGGTGGTAGAAGAAACGTCGGTCATAGAAACTCCTTTAATTCCTACAGGATTTCCGCAGGATGGATGCAGCCTACGCGATCTGGGCCGCGGAGGCCCAGCGGATTTAGGCAATTTTACGCCCCTGACAAAACCTGACATGGCCGCCGGGATCGCGAGCTATTACAACAGCCGGATCTTAAGGATTGCTTAGGGCGGCGGACTTTTTCCTCGCTGGCAAATTATTCACGGCATATATCCCGATTTCGTGTAAAATAAGCGCCCGCGTCAGGCCAGGGCTGCGGCCCAGCGCGCTGAACGCCTGTTTTAGCATCGGTCGCCACGGCGGCCGGTCGACAATAACGACGCCTGTGAAGGCGACAGCTGAGGTTGCTCAATGAGCGAAAAATTACAGAAGGTTCTTGCCCGCGCCGGTCATGGCTCCCGTCGTGAAATCGAGGCGTTGATCAAAGAGGGGCGCGTGAGTGTGGACGGTAAACTGGCCACGCTGGGTGACCGCGTGGAGGTCACCGCCAACATGAAGATCCGCGTCGATGGCCGCGTCGTCTCCATCCGCGAATCCGAACAAGAGATCTGCCGTGTTCTGGCCTACTACAAACCGGAGGGTGAGCTGTGTACCCGCCGCGATCCGGAAGGTCGTCCGACGGTGTTTGACCGCCTGCCCCGCCTGCGTGGCTCCCGCTGGATCGCCGTCGGGCGTCTGGATATTAACACCTCCGGTCTGCTGCTGTTTACCACCGATGGCGAGTTGGCAAACCGCCTGATGCACCCGAGCCGCGAGGTTGAGCGTGAGTATGCGGTGCGCGTCTTCGGTCAGGTGGACGAGGATAAGCTGCGTCAGCTTAGCCGCGGTGTTCAGTTGGAAGATGGCCCGGCCAGCTTCAAGAGCATCAGCTTCCAGGGCGGCGAAGGGTTGAACCAATGGTACAACGTGACGCTGACGGAAGGGCGTAACCGTGAGGTGCGTCGCCTGTGGGAGGCCGTCGGCGTGCAGGTCAGTCGTCTGATCCGCGTCCGTTATGGCGATCTGACCCTGCCGAAGGGCTTGCCGCGTGGCGGCTGGCAGGAGCTGCCGTTGGAGAACATTAACTACCTGCGTGAGTTGGTGGAACTGAAGGCCGAGAGCACCAGCAAGCTGCCGGTGGAGCGCGAGCGTCGCCGCATGAAGGCGAACCAGATCCGGCGAGCCGTCAAGCGTCACAGCCAGCACGGTAGCTCGAGCCGTCGCGCCCCGGCCGCCAAACGCGGTTAAGCGTCACAGAGACCGTTTCATCGTAGATAACCGCTCCTCGGAGCGGTTTTTTTATCGCGCGTGGATGGCCTTCGCTCGGCCCGTTGCCGATTTTGCTTAGCCTGGGCTGGCATCACGCGCAGAAAGTGGTATTACTATTGGGGTATCAGTACGTTATTAGATCGTGTCCCGGCGCCGTTGGCGTGACGTCAGGTACGATGCTTTCCCTTTTTACGGACGACTCGACGGACAATGAAACTTTTCCTGGCGACCTTGCAGTTTATGACCCGCATCCCGGTCTCTCCACGTTGTAGCGATGACCTGGCGCTGAGCGACTATCCGCGCGGCATTATTTACTTTCCCTTTGTTGGCCTGCTGGTCGGGGTAATCAGTGCGTTGGCCTATGGCGTGTTGGCGACCACCTATGGCAGTTGGCTGGGGGCGGTGGCGGCGGTATTGGCCAGCGCGCTGGTGACCGGCGCCTTTCATCTTGACGGCCTGGCCGATACCTGTGATGGGTTGTTCTCCGCCCGCCCGCGCGATCGCATGTTGGAGATCATGCGGGACAGCCGTATCGGCACCAATGGTACGCTGGCGTTGATCTTCGTGATCCTGATGGAGGTGGTGTTGATCCAGCGTCTGGCGGGGTCGTCGTTGCATATCTACGCCGTGCTGGTGGCTCTGCCGCTGGTGAGTCGCACCCTGCTGGCGGTGATGATGTACCGCCAGCGTTACGCGCGCGAGAGCGGCATGGGGAATCTGTATATCGGCAAGATCAGCGGTAGCCACTACGCCTTGACCTTGGCGATCGGCCTGCTGCTAACCTTTGGCCTGCTGCATTGGCAGGGGTTGCTGGCCTTCTTCATCGCCTACCTGTTCGCCCTGATTTACCGCGCCTTCATTAACATGCGTCTGGGTGGGCAGACGGGGGATACGCTGGGCGCCGCCAATGAGTTGTCTGCGTTGGTATTCCTGTTGGCATTGTACTGAGGCGTGGCGATGGAACTGTATCTGGTGCGTCATGGTCAGACTCAAGCTAACCTGGATGGCGTCTACTGCGGGCGCAGTAATCTGCCGCTGACGGCGCAAGGGCAGCTGCAGGCACAGGCGGTCGCGCGCCAGTTACAGGGGGTGGCGTTCGACGTCGCCTATGCCAGTCGCCTGTTGCGTACCCAACAAACCTTGCGGCCGATCATCGGTGAGCAGGGCGCCTTCCATGTGCACGCGGGGTTGGATGAGATGGATTTCGGTGACTGGGAGCTGCGTCATCACCGCGATCTGGCGCGTGAGCAGAGCGCGGCCTACCAGGCGTGGTGCGATGACTGGCGGCATGCCGCGCCGCCGCAGGGGGAGAGCTTCACGGCTTTCAGCGCACGGGTGACGGCGACGCTCGACGAGTTGGTGGCGCGTCACGCCGGGCAGCGGGTGCTGCTGGTCGCCCATCAGGGGGTGCTGGCGCTGTTGTGCGCCCATCTGTTGGGGATGGCGGCGGATCAGATGTGGCATTTCACCTTTGCTCAAGGTTGCCATAGCCTGATCTCCATCGATCACGACTTCGCGCTACTGCGCCGCCTTAACGACCGCGGCGTCGGCTGAGGCGGTTACCAGTCGATGCCTTTCTGCGCCTTGATACCGGCGTTGAAGGCATGCTTTTCTGGGCGGATTTCACTCACCGTATCCGCCAAGGCGATCAGATCGCGGTGGCAGGCCCGTCCGGTGATGATCACCGACTGATGGGGGGGACGGGCACGTAACGCGGCAACGACCTCCTCCAGCGGCAGATAATGGTAACTGACCATGTAGGTCAGCTCATCCAATACCACCAGATCGAGATGCGGGTCGGCCAGCATGCGTTGCGCGTGGTGCCAGACCTGCTCGGCGGCCTCGATGTCCGCCTGCCGATCTTGAGTCTCCCAGGTGAAGCCGCTGGCCATCACCTGGAATTCGACGCCGTGTGGCTCGAGTAGGTTGCGTTCACCATTCTCCCAGGTGCCCTTGATAAACTGTGCGACGGCGGCCCGTTTACCATGGCCGACGCTACGGGCGACGGTGCCGAAAGCGGCGCTACTTTTTCCCTTGCCGTTGCCGGTGAAGATGATCACGATACCGCGCTCCTCACGGGCGGCGGCGATGCGGGCATCCACCTTCTCTTTCAGGCGTTGCTGGCGCTGCTGGTGGCGCTGTTGATCCATCCTCGACTCCTTAACGTAATGTGATGAGCTGGTCGCCCCACGCTCAATGGCGGGGCGCGGGGCCGTTAGCCGGCTCGACCGGGACGACGGCCGGGTTGGGCGTCCAGGCTACGACCATGTACGTTTTGGTTATCATCTCCCATCAGGTAGAGATACAGCGGCATGATCTGCGCCGGGGTGAGCAGGGTGTGGGGATCCTCATCGGGATAGGCGCTGGCGCGCATGGCGGTCCGCGTCGCCCCCGGGTTGATGGCGTTGACCCGCACCGAACTGGCCGCGAGCTCCTCGGCCCAGACCTGCATCATGCCCTCGGTGGCGAACTTCGAGACGGCGTAGGCCCCCCAACCGGCGCGACCCTGGCGGCCAACGCTGGAGCTGGTGAAGATGAGCGAGGCGCGGGGGGCGCGCTGCAACAGCGGCAGCAGATCGCGCGTCAACAGGAATTGGGCGTTGACGTTGACCTGCATCACCGCCTGCCATTGGTCATAATCTTGTTGCGCCAATGGCGCGATGTCACCCAACAGGCCGGCGCTGTGCAGCAGGCCGTCCAGTCGATCGACACGTTGACCGAGATCCGCGACCAGCGCTCGGCTCTGCGCCTCATTCAGGGTCAGCAGATCGCAACGGATGAGATGGGGACGTGGCGCCCCTTCGGCGACGATCTGCTGCGCCAGCGTCTCTAATCGTGTGCCATCGCGCCCCAGCAGGATCAGTTGCGCGCCGTGGCGGGCATAGCTGAGCGCGGCTTCACGGCCAATGCCGGCGCTGGCACCCGTCACCAGAATGATACGATCCTGTAACAGATCGGCGGGGGCAAGGTAGGCTTGGCCCGGCAGGGAAACGGTCATGGTAAGCTCCGAATACGGGAACAATGGCAGATCTATAGCCCGTCGCTCGGTCTCGGGTCAACGAGAATCGCGTTTGCGGCGTGCGCTTGGCGGATTTACAAGCTGTTTACCTGACAAGACTTGCTATTTTACGGCGTCCCCTTAGTCTGTGTGGCGTACGTGATGCGTATCCCGTGGCACGGGGGCGCTCAGTGGTATTAACAGCATGATGAACAAGGCGGTGAGTGTGGAGTGGTTATCCTTATATAGCCTGTTTTTGGCCAAGGCGGCGACGCTGCTGGTGGCTGTGGCGGCGTTGGTGTTATTGGTGCTCGGGTTACGTCAGCGCCAAGGGCATGGCGGCGGTGAGCTGCAACTGACGGATCTGGGCGAACAGTACCGTGAGATGCAGCGCAACATGCGTAGCGCCCGCCTACAGGGAGCCGCATTGAAACAGTGGCGCCGTTTGCAGAAGAAGGTGGCGAAGGCCGAGGAGAAACAGCGTAAGGCGGAGGCGCGAGGGGGATTGTTGGCCGCCGAGAAGCCCTGCATCTACGTGCTGGACTTTAAGGGCAGCATGGATGCTCACGAAGTGACTTCGCTGCGTGAGGAGATCAGCGCGGTATTGGCGGTCGCCGGCCCCCAGGATAGTGTGTTACTGCGCCTGGAAAGCCCCGGCGGGGTAGTGCATGGCTATGGGCTGGCGGCTTCGCAGCTACAGCGCCTGCGTCAGGCCGGCGTGCGTCTGACGGTGGCGGTGGATAAGGTGGCGGCCAGCGGCGGTTACATGATGGCCTGTGTCGCCGATCGTATCGTGGCGGCGCCCTTCGCCATCATCGGCTCGATCGGTGTCGTGGCGCAGATCCCTAACTTTAACCGTTGGTTAAAGAAGAATGATGTCGATGTCGAGCTGCATACCGCCGGTGAGTTTAAGCGCACCCTGACGCTCTTCGGCGAAAACACCGAGGCGGGGCGCGAGAAGTTTTGCCAGGAGCTGGATGAGACGCATCGTTTATTTAAGCAGTTCGTCCAGCGTCAGCGGCCATCGCTGGATGTCGATGCGGTGGCGACGGGTGAGCATTGGTACGGTGAGCAGGCGTTGGAGAAGGGGTTGGTGGATGAGTTGAGCACCAGCGATGATCTGCTCATTGCCGAGATGGAGCAGGCCGAGGTGATCGCGGTGCGTTATATGCGCCGTAAGGGGCTGATGGCTCGCATGGGCATGGCGGCGGCGCAAGGGGCGGATAGCCTGCTGCTGCGTTGGTGGCAGCGTGGTCAGCGCCCCTTACCCTAAGGCATGGCATTCGGCGCGCCCAAAGGGCGCGCCAGAGTGGGCATCAATCGGCCAGATGGTATTTTTCTGACAGCGTGTGAGCCAGGTGTTTGAACATGTTGAAGGCTGCGGTACTCTTCGGCGTCGGTAGCCCATCCTTATCCAAGAAAAACTCGCCACGAAAGACGAGCACATTCCCTTTCTGTTCGACGTCGGTAGCCACCATTCCCTGCATGTAATCTTCGTGATCGCGGATGATCTGATTGGCCTCGGCCAACAGTTGTTCGCGGGTGATCGGGGCAGTTTCATACAACATCTTTTTCTCTCCAACTGATACTTTTGGCTTATTTTACCCTGTCAGACGGGAGCGGCAAGAGGGGGATAGGATGGGGGAAAATTGGTAAAAATGTGCGGAGCGTGCTAATTAGGTTGCGTGGCGCTGACGATCGGGTAGAGTGAGGCACTTCTTGATTCTGACGGAATCTCTTGTTTACACTCTGCGCGCATCGCTTGCTGTGCCGCGGAGGGCGTAAGCGAAATATTGCGCTAGATCAGCGAATTGAGCTGTGTCTGCACAACGATGAGGCGTTTAGGACGGTGAGTCTTGATCTCTGCTGTGCCTGTCGCAATATAAAAAAGAATTCTATACAGTGCCGGTTTAATGGCGAATTAAAGGCTTCTGGCAACAGAAGGATGCATTCAGGTAAAGAGAATTATGGGTAAAGCTCTCGTTATAGTTGAGTCCCCGGCAAAGGCCAAAACCATAAATAAGTATCTCGGCAATGACTACGTGGTGAAGTCCAGCGTCGGTCATATCCGCGATTTGCCGACCAGTGGCTCAGCCAGTAAGAAGGGCGCTGCCTCGACCGACGACAAAACCAAGACCAAGGTCAAGAAGAACGAGCGCGATGCGCTGGTCAATCGCATGGGGGTCGACCCTTATCACGACTGGCAGGCGCATTACGAAATTCTGCCGGGCAAAGAGAAGGTGGTCGCGGAGCTAAAGTCTCTGGCCGAAAAAGCTGACCACATCTATCTGGCAACCGACTTGGACCGCGAAGGGGAGGCCATCGCCTGGCATCTGCGTGAGGTGATCGGCGGCGATGACGGGCGCTATAGCCGCGTGGTGTTTAACGAAATTACCAAGAACGCTATCCAGCAAGCCTTTAGCCATCCTGGCGAACTGAATATCGATCGCGTCAACGCCCAGCAGGCGCGCCGTTTTATGGACCGCGTGGTCGGTTATATGGTGTCGCCGCTGCTGTGGAAGAAGGTCGCGCGCGGCCTCTCTGCGGGGCGTGTACAGTCGGTGGCGGTGCGGTTGATCGTTGAGCGGGAGCGGGAGATTAAGGCGTTTGTGCCGGAAGAGTATTGGGAGTTACGCGCCGATCTCGCCGTCGGTGCCGAGACGAACTTCCAGGCTCAAGTGACCCACTGCAACGATAAACCGTTTAAACCGGTCAATGCGCAACAGAGCCAGGCGGCCGTTAGCGCGTTGGAACACGCCCGTTTCGTGGTGCGTGAACGGGAAGATAAACCGACCAGCAGCAAGCCATCGGCCCCCTTTATCACCTCGACGCTACAACAAGCCGCCAGTACGCGTTTGGGGTTCGGGGTGAAGAAGACCATGATGATGGCACAGCGTCTGTATGAAGCGGGCTACATCACCTATATGCGTACCGACTCGACCAACCTGAGCCAGGACGCCCTGAATATGGTGCGCGCCTATATCGGCGACAACTTCGGTGCCGAGTATCTGCCCGCGCAGGCTAACGTCTATGCCAGCAAGGATAACTCGCAGGAGGCGCACGAGGCGATCCGTCCATCCGATGTGAAGGTCTCCGCCGACGACCTTAAGGGGATGGAAGACGACGCGCTGAAACTGTACCAACTGATCTGGCGTCAGTTCGTGGCCTGCCAGATGACGCCGGCCAAATATGATGCCAGCACCATTACCGTACAGGCGGCGGATTACACCCTGAAGGCGCGTGGGCGTACCCTGCGCTTCGACGGTTGGACACGGGTGTTGCCGCAGCTGCGTAAGGGCGACGAGGATCGGACGCTGCCAGCGGTGGAGAGCGGGCGGGCACTCGACCTGTTGCAGCTGCAACCCAGCCAACACTTTACCAAGCCGCCGGCTCGATTCAGCGAAGCCTCGTTGGTGCGCGAGTTGGAGAAGCGTGGCATCGGTCGCCCGTCGACCTATGCCGCCATCATCTCCACCATTCAGGATCGCGGCTATGTGCGCACCGATAATCGTCGTTTTTACGCCGAGAAGATGGGGGAGATCGTCACCGATCGCCTGGAAGAGAACTTCCGCGAATTGATGAGTTACGACTTCACCGCCCACATGGAAGATGGCTTGGATCGGGTTGCCAATGCCCAGGCCGACTGGCGTGGGGTGCTCGATGGTTTCTTTAGTGACTTCAGCCAGCAGCTTGAGGTCGCGGAGAAGACGCCGGAAGAGGGGGGAATGCGCCCCAATCCGATGGTATTAACCAGCATCGCCTGCCCGACCTGCGAGCGTGCGATGGGGATCCGTACCGCCAGCACCGGGGTATTCCTTGGCTGCTCCGGTTATGCGCTGCCGCCGAAGGAGCGTTGCAAGACCACCATCAATCTGATCCCCGAGGCCGAAGTCCTCAACGTGCTAGAGGGCGAGGACGCCGAGACCAATGCGCTACGCGCTAAGCGGCGTTGTCCGAAGTGTGGCACGGCGATGGACAGCTATCTGATCGATAACCATCGTAAGTTGCATGTCTGCGGTAATAACCCGGCGTGTGACGGTTATGAGGTGGAAGAGGGCGAGTTCCGCATCAAAGGGTATGATGGTCCGGTGGTGGAGTGCGATAAGTGCGGGGCCGAGATGCACCTGAAGATGGGGCGTTTCGGTAAGTATATGGGTTGCACCAACGAAGCCTGTAAGAATACCCGCAAGATCCTGCGTAACGGTGAGGTGGCGCCGCCGAAGGAGGATCCGGTGCCGTTGCCGGAGCTGGCGTGCGAGAAGTCCGACGCCTACTTCGTATTACGCGATGGTGCCGCCGGGGTATTCCTGGCCGCCAATACCTTCCCTAAATCGCGCGAGACCCGCGCGCCGTTAGTGGCGGAGCTGTTCCGTTTCCGCGATCGCCTGCCGGAGAAACTGCGCTATCTGGCCGATGCGCCGCAGCAGGATGAACACGGCAATCCGACGCTGGTGCGCTTTAGTCGTAAGACTAAGCAACAGTATGTCTCCAGCGAGAAAGAGGGCAAGGCTACCGGTTGGAGCGCCTTCTTCGTCGATGGCAAGTGGGTCGAGAGCGAGAAGAAGTAAATCGTACCGACTGAATGCATTATGATGCCGGCCTTGGGCCGGCATTTTTTGTCTAGGTGTGTGGGTGCGTGCTGGAGGAGAGAACCGGTTATCCGCTTATACGTTTAGTAACATAATGATATAGTAGTGATATAAAACCATTTCGTGGTTTTTTAGCGTTAGTGTCCATGCATCGCACTAACCAACGCACACTTAGGATGGCACCGGCTATGAAATTGCAGCAGCTTCGTTATATTGTTGAAGTTGTTAACCACAACCTTAACGTATCCTCTACCGCCGAGGGGCTATATACCTCGCAGCCCGGCATCAGCAAGCAGGTTCGCATGCTGGAGGATGAACTGGGGGTCCAGATCTTCTCGCGCAGCGGTAAGCACCTGACGCAGGTGACGCCGGCGGGACAAGAGATCATTCGCATCGCCCGCGAGGTGTTGTCCAAGGTTGATGCCATCAAGGCGGTGGCGGGAGAACATACCTATCCCGATCAAGGCTCGCTGTATGTGGCGACCACCCACACTCAGGCGCGTTATGCCTTGCCCGCGGTGATCCAGGACTTTATCCAACGTTACCCGCGGGTGTCGCTGCATATGCATCAGGGCTCACCCAGTCAGATCGCCGAGGCGGTCAGTAAGGGGAATGCGGATTTCGCCATCGCCACCGAGGCGCTGCATCTGTATGCCGATCTGGTGATGTTGCCCTGCTATCACTGGAATCGTGCGTTGGTCGTGCGCCCCGATCATCCATTGGCTGGATGCGGCCAGGTGAGCATCGAGGCATTGGCGGAATACCCGCTGGTGACTTACACCTTTGGTTTTACCGGGCGCTCGACGCTGGATCAGGCCTTTAATCAGGCCGGGTTAACGCCACATATCGTCTTCACCGCGACGGATGCCGATGTGATCAAGACTTATGTCCGCCTGGGGCTTGGGGTGGGCGTGATCGCCAAGATGGCGCTCGACCCACAGGTTGATGCCGATCTGGTGGCGCTCGATGCCAGCCATCTGTTCGGCTTTAGTACCACCAAGCTCGGGTTTCGCCGCAGTACCTTCCTGCGTAGCTACATGTATGACTTTATCGCCCGTTTTGCGCCGCATCTGACGCGCGAGGTGGTCGACGCGGCATTAGCGTTACGTAGCAATGAAGAGATTGAGGCGATGTTTCAAGATATTGTCCTACCGATTAAATAGTTTGAATCAGTCGCGGCTATTTTTATGGATCCGTGAGGCGCCGCGCCATATACCCTGGCGGCGCCGCTTGGCATTCGGCGCGATGGCGGCGACGGCATCGTGATATTACGGCGGTGAGGGCGGTGCGCTGGTATTAAATAGGTCATATAAAGCAGCTGAATGCTGATGTATCATTTTTCCTGCGGGATATAAATAATCGGTGTTCGGTGACGATGATTATTTTTTCAAATCATTATTCTGTTAATAATCGGTAAGTGATTATAAATAGAATTATCAATATATTATCATGATTTACTCACTGTACTGTTCAGTACGGTGCTCCTCTCTATCGCTTTTACGATGCTATTTGGCACTGTTCTTGAATAAAGGTTAAAAAAGCAATTTGTACTATGATTAATCTCACTTCGTTCTGATGAGGCCGGCTGGAAAAATAAGTGAAAAATGTATAACGCATCGCATTTCAAACTTATTATTTGCTGTTTTTCGCCGAGAAGAGGATGACGAATGGGCCAGAATAGCGTAAAAAGGAACGCATGAGAGTCAGAGGAGAATGGCAGGGAGATGCTGGAAAAGTGAACGTCATCGAGACAGCAGAAAACACTGTTCATGGCAACTTATTTCAGCATAAACATGGCCAATTTTCCGCCGACCGTTTTATTTCTGTGCGACATGTCGATCACTGCATAAAAATGGCTTGCCATTGAATAGAGAGTGTGTGATAACGCATTCGAGTAAAGCGAGGTACAGTTCTGTCTATGTGTGGCATTTTCAGTAAAGAAGTTCCCAGTAAAAACGTTTGCGTTGATTACTACTTCTCTGCCGAACCTTATCTTAGTGCCTCAAGCAGTAACGACTCTAGTTTGTCTGTGTAACGCCTACGGGCGGTTTAATCAATAGTAAGGAAATACGTAAGATGGCTAAGATCAAAGGTCAAGTGAAGTGGTTCAACGAAGCGAAGGGTTTCGGTTTCATCACCCCGGCTGACGGCAGCAAGGACGTGTTCGTTCACTTCTCTGCAATCCAAGGCAATGGTTTCAAAACTCTGGCTGAAGGTCAGCACGTAGAGTTCGAAATCCAGGATGGCCAGAAAGGCCCGTCTGCTGTTAACGTAACTGCTATCTAAGCTACGTTAGTGGTTAGAAAACCCGCCGCCGGCGGGTTTTTTTATGGCTAGCGATACGATCTCCCTAATCGACCTCAAGTTTCGCATCGACCTCAAGCTCCTTGGCTCGGCTTGCACCCAGCGTCGCCGACCAGGATAATACCCGCATCCGCGATGTCGCCGCCCAATGGCCGCCGGCGTCCTCTCCCCCGTTAAAAGAGTAAACAGCATGCCGTACCAATGTCCCCTATGTCACTCCACGTTGCGTCTGGACGGGCGCCAGTGGAGTTGTGCCAACAATCATCGTTTCGACTGCGCCAAAGAGGGCTATGTCAATCTGATGCCGGTACAATTCAAGCATTCGCGGCAACCGGGCGACAGCAGTGCAATGATGCAAGCGCGTAGCGCCTTCTTACAGGCGGGGCACTACCAACCGCTGCGTGACGCCGTCCAGGCGGCCCTGGCGCGTTATCTGCCGGCACCAGGCTGTAATGTGCTGGATATCGGCTGTGGTGAGGGCTATTACACCGCCAGTTGGTGTGAGGCGGCACAGGCGCAGGTCTATGGCTTGGATATCGCGAAGGTCGCTATCCGTTATGCGGCCCGTCACTATCCCGCAGTACGCTTCTGCGTCGCCTCTAGCCAGCGTCTGCCGTTCGCCGATGCCAGCATGGGCGGTGTGGTACGCATCTACGCGCCCTGTAATGCAGCCGAATTAGCGCGCGTTGTCGCTGACGGTGGTTGTCTGGTGACGGTGACGCCTGCGGCACGCCACCTCTACCAGTTGAAGGAGTTGGTCTACCCTCAGGTACACCTGCACGAACAGAAAGAGGAGTTGTTAGCGGGATTCACGCCGGTGGCGAGCCAGCGTTTAGCCTATGAGATGAGCCTCAGCGGCGCGCAGGCCGCCGATCTGCTGCAGATGACCCCCTTTGCTTGGCGAGCGGCACCAGGCGTCTCAGAGGCGTTACGCGCGCGTAGCGCATTGATGTGTGAAACGGATTTCTTAATCCGGGTCTACCGACGCGATGCGGCTCCCGTCGACCAGGCGAGGGCGGATACGCGCGCCTAAAGCGCTCACGCTCCTCCCGTGCCGCTCGGTGGGCAATCTGGCTTGGCGCTTGCCGTGTTGCTCAGGCGAACCGTGCCATGCCTCTCCCTCGTGCGCCGTCGCGGGGGCTGGGGCGCTCAACATATTGCGGCCATCCCCCCGGGTGATGTCCACCGCCACCGAGCAGTGTGCGACGCGCCATCCTCGCCTCCACGGCCGCTAGACGGTCGAGTTGTGGTGGATGAGGCTGGCCTACCGGGGGAGGGCGTTGAGCGGCGAGAGCGGCGGTAGGCGTGGGATATGACGGTGTGCAATCCGCGGTGAGGCGTGCATGACGAGGCGAGGGAGCGTGCTACGGCTCCCGCGTCAGGGGTTAATTACTGCTGATGCTCCAGCATAAACTTGTAGATATCATCCAGGGCGTCGAGTTTGGCGACCTGGATCAGCAAGCGGCGTTTTTCCAACTCGATCACCAGAATACCGTCTTCAGACAGATTCATGCCGCGGATGCGCGCATAGTCGATAAACACGTTGCCGTAATAGAATCCCTGCGCTTTAAACAGCAGCTTGGGCCAGCGCAGATAGAAAATATAGATCGAGACGATGATCAGCGTGGCCAACAGCCAGGTGGTAAAGGGGTCGCCCTGATCGCTGATGTTACGGTAGGCCAGGATGGCTAACAGACCGATAAAGATAAAGCTGTCGGCTTTGTTGCGCCGTTTTAGGTTAACGCGCAACAGCGTGGCACCACGTTGGCGCGGCATGATCGCCTCATCGTAGACGGCGTAGAGCAGGAACAGCACGATAAAGACCAACAGGGCGATATCGGTTAAAGACATGAACAACTCCGCAGGTAGGGATAAAACGACACCGGACGGCCGAAGCCGCCCGGTGTGGGGAGATTACTGACCGAGCAAGCCGATCCAGTAACCAAAGATACCGATGAAGAAGAAGCCCACGATGATCCACAAGGCGTTCACCTTGCGGCGCAGCAGCCACATACAGCCAAAGGTCAGCAGCAGCGGCACCAGACCCGGCATCAACTGATCCAGGATATTCTGGACCGTGGTGACGGTGGTGTGGCCCTCTTGGTTGGTCACCTTAGAGACCACCAACGGAATGTTGACGTGGGTCCACTTGTTGACCAAGGCCCCCATGACAAACAGGCCGAGGATGGACGCCCCTTCCGTCAGTTTCTGCAGGAAGCCGCCGCCCATATCGGAAACGATATCGACCCCTTTCTTATAGCCGTAGGCGACGCCGTAGTAACGAACCAGCAGACGTACCAGGTTAAACAGCACGAAGAACAGGATCGGGCCCAGCAGGCTACCGGTCATTGCGATACCGGCACCGAGGGCGGCGAACACCGGACGGACGGTACCCCAGAAGATCGGGTCACCGACACCAGCCAGCGGTCCCATCAGACCGACCTTGATACCGTTGATCGCGGCATCGTCGATCGGGGCGCCGTTAGCACGTTCCTCTTCCATCGCCATGGTCACGCCGAGAACCGGCGCCGCGACGAACGGTTGGGTGTTAAAGAACTCCAGATGGCGGCGGATTGCCTGGCGGCGTTCTTCGCTGTTCTCCGGATACAGGCGACGGATCACCGGCACCATGGAGAAACAGAAACCCAGCGCCTGCATACGTTCGAAGTTCCATGAACCTTGGAAAAGGTTAGAGCGCAGGAATACACCGCGGATATCGCCAGCGGTCAGCCTCTTCTCACCCTGAGACGGGGTTACAGATGAAGTCGTATCAACCATTTTTCTCACCTTCTCTCTTAGTCCAGTTCGTTGTCGAGATCGTTATTGCCGTTGGCAGCGGACTGTACCACCTGCGCCTTGTTGTATTTCGGGCTGAGCTGGATATACAGGATGGCCATGACCAGACCCAACACACCCAGTGCAACCAGGTTGAAGTTGGTGAACGCCGCGGTAACGAAGCCCAGGTAGAAGAACGGCATCAGGTAGCCGGCACGCATCATGTTGATGACCATGGCGTAACCGACAACGACGATCATACCGCCCGCGATACCCAGACCGGTGGTGACCACCTCAGGAATGGCGCTCAACATAGAGTGAACGGCATCGGTGCCCACGGAGACGGCGACGATGACCGCCGGAATGGCGATACGCATCGCTTGCAACAGCAGGGCAGAGCAGTGCAGGAACGAGATAGCGCGCAGATCACCACGTTCCGCCGCCCCGTCAGCCGCGTGCTGGAAGCCCACGGTGATGGTACGCACGATGATGGTCAATACCTGACCGGCCGCAGCCAGTGGAATCGCCAGGGCGATACCGGCACCGATGCTTTGCCCACCGGCGATGACCAGGATGGTGGAGATGATGGAGGCCAGGGCGGCATCCGGGGCCACGGCGGCACCGATGTTCATCCAACCCAGGGCGATCATCTCCAGGGTACCCCCGATGATGATACCGGTTTTCATGTCGCCGAGTACGATACCGATCAGGGTACAGGCGATCAGCGGACGGTGGAACTGAAACTCATCGAGGATAGAGCCCATCCCCGCAATACATGCCACGATAAATATCAGCACAATCTGAAGAGTGGTAATCTCCATTGTACTTCTCCTTTTACCAAAGAGCTGAGTTAGTTAAATCAATGCCTTGCGGCATATCAGTTCATTTTACTAATGAGGTCCATCATCTTCAGACGCGGATCGTTGGACACCTTACGCACCTCTAGCTCGATACCGCGGGCATCCAGCTTCTTGAAGGCTTCGATATCCGTTTCATCGACGGAGACGGCATTGTTGACCTGGGTTTTCCCCTGGCGGAATGCCATACCACCGATGTTCACCGAGGTGATCTTGACGCCACCCTCGACCAGACGCTCGACATCGGTCGGGTTGGTAAACAGCAGCATCACGCGATCGTTCGCGTATTTCGGGTTGTTGTAAACGCGGATCATCTTGGCGACATCCACGACGTGGGCGGTGACGCCCGGAGGAGCCACCTGCTTGAGCAGGGTAGAGCGAACGTGGTCCTGGGCGACTTCATCGCTGACGACGATGATGCGTGAAACCCCGGTTTCCTTGGTCCAGCGGGTGGCGACCTGACCGTGAATCAGGCGATCGTCGATACGCGCCAGACCAATGGTCATATGATCTTCGGGATTCATTGGCTTGGCGGGAGCTACCGCTGCCGGTGCGGCCGGTTTCGCGGCGCTGGCGGCTGGGGCTTCCTCTTTCGCACGTAGGGCACGCACACCTTCGCGCCCGGTCTCCAGGGCGATGGCAACGAGCTCATCAAAAGCGGGGTTATCGTCGCGCGCCATAAAGGTCTCGACCAACATCGGCACGTTGACGCCGGTGATCACTTCATAGTGCTCTTTGTCCAGTACGATCCGGCTAGCGGCGTTAAACGGGCTGCCGCCCCAGGTGTCTACCAGGAAGATGACCCCTGCGCTGGTATCCATCTGTGCCAGTTTCTGACTGTACTTTTCGATCAATGTTTCGGCATTCTCACCGGGCACGAAGTCGATAAAGCCAACATTACTCTGTTCGCCCAACAACATTTCGGCGGTCTTTAACAGCTGCTCCGCCGCGGCCCCGTGAGTACCGATCATAATAGCAATACTCACTCGCTACCTCCTCTGCTTTCCTTGATACTTTCACGCCGCGAAATAAACCCGACGCACCGTATGCAATTAAAGATACGAACTGTTTAACGAAACATCCATGTTGAGTCACTGCCCGCTGAAATTTCTTTGATCTTGCCGACATAGTGATCGTGCCTTACAAATCAATCAATTAAATTTATGAATCGATTCAGGCGTTGTCTGCAATCGGTTTCAGCAGGATTTATTTTAGTCAGTAAAAAAAATTTTTATGTGACGTCCATCGGTTATTAGTACATACCGTGAATAAATGTAGCGCGCATGGCGCTTTTTTGTGCGCCGACTTTTACGATTTTGTGCACGATAACGATAAAATGTTACCGCGCTACCCGTAGAATGACGGCGTGTTTCTTGTTACAGTAGCGCATCTATTTAAAAGAAGGAGTATTGGGTTAAACCCAACCTATGGATCGTCACCGACGCCGTTTCACCGTCCCGTTATCTTTCCCGATCGTTTCTCATTCCTGCCGTTTCTCGCCGTGCGCCAGCCTGCTGGAGGATTCCCTGCGCGTTGTGCTGTCTGCGTTGCCTCACCGTCAGTGCATCGCCATCCTGGCGTCGGATCTGCGCGCTAGCCGCGTCGGCTTAGCGGAGTAAACGCCATGGAACTGTTACTCGACCCATCTATCTGGGCCGGCCTACTGACGCTGGTGGTGCTGGAAATCGTCTTGGGTATCGACAACCTGGTCTTCGTCGCCATCCTGGCGGAGAAGGTGCCACCGCACCAGCGAGACAAGGCGCGCCTCATCGGGCTCGGCTTGGCCTTGATCATGCGCCTGGGCTTGTTGTCGCTGATTTCGTGGATGGTCACGCTGACCCGGCCGCTGTTTAGCATCGCCATGTTCTCTTTTTCCGGGCGCGACCTGATCCTGTTGCTGGGCGGGCTTTTCCTGCTGTTTAAGGCCACGATGGAGCTGCATGAACGCCTCGAGGGACGGGTGCATGCGGTGAGTCAGAAGGGGTATGCCAGCTTCTGGTCGGTGGTGGTACAGATTGTGATTCTGGACGCGGTCTTCTCGCTGGATGCGGTGATTACAGCCGTCGGCATGGTCGACCATCTGGCGGTGATGATGGTGGCGGTGGTGATTGCCATGGCGATCATGTTGTTGGCCTCCAAGGCGCTGACCCGGTTTGTTAACGCCCATCCGACCGTGGTCGTCCTGTGCCTCAGTTTCTTGTTGATGATCGGTTTGAGCCTGATGGCAGAAGGCTTCGGCCTGCATATCCCGAAAGGGTATCTGTATGCCGCGATTGGCTTCTCGATCCTGATCGAGCTATTCAACCAGATCGCCCGGCGCAACTATCTGCGTCATCAACAGCATAAACCGATGCGTCAGCGTACCGCAGAGGCCATCATGCGTCTGATGGGGGGCGAACGCGGCGTGGCGCCGGAGAGCGCGAATGAAGGGATCTTAACGCCCGGAGAGGCGGGCGCCTTCGCCGCCGAGGAGCGCTATATGATCAGTGGCGTGTTGACCCTGGCCTCGCGCTCCTTGCGAACCATCATGACGCCACGCAATGAGATCTCATGGATCGACTGCCGTCAGTCGGCCGATGACATTCGCCGCCAGCTGTTAGAGACCCCGCATAGTCTGTTCCCGGTATGTGAGGGCAGTCTGGATCAATTGTTGGGTGTGGTGCGTGCCAAGGATTTACTGATGGCGCTGAAGCAGGGCGTTCCGCTCGCGGAGTTCGCCGCGCAGCATACCCCCATCGTGGTGTTGGAGAGCCTGGATGTCATCAACGTGCTGGATGTGTTACGCCAGGCGAAGGGGCGGCTGGTGATGGTCAGCGATGAGTTCGGTGAGGTGCAGGGTCTGGTCACCCCTCTGGATGTGTTGGAGGCCATCGCCGGCGAGTTCCCCGATGAAGATGAGACCCCGGATATTGTCACCAACGAGAGCGGTTGGTTGGTCAAGGGCAGTACCGATCTCCACACCTTGGAGCAGACGTTGGGTGTACACGGCCTGGTGTTGGGCAGCGGTACGCAGTATGCCTCATTGGCGGGGCTGCTGCTGGCGCACTTCGATCGGATGCCCGCGGTTGGCGCCGCCTTGACGCGAGATGGGCTGCGCTTCACCGTGGTCGAGGTGGAGGAGTATCGTATCGAGAAGGTACAGGTCGAGCGTATCCCCGAGGATCCGACGCCATTGCCGGAGGCTTAAGCCTGACATGGAGTAGGCGTCTCCTCGACATGACATTGCCCGTGCTGCGCGAGCCAGCGCGGGAATTCACTCAACGGCATCGGGCGGGCGAACAAGAATCCTTGCATGGCGTACACCCCCTTCTTACGCAGGTAGTCAACCTGGTGCTCATCCTCGATCCCCTCGACCACCAGATGTAAATGCAGCTGGTGGGCCAGATCGATCAGCGAATCCAGTACGGTGGCGTTGATGGCGTCACTGCCGATAGTCGTGCAGAAGGAGCGATCGATCTTCAGCATGTCGGGTTGCAGATCTTGCAGATAGCTTAATGATCCGTGTCCGGTGCCGAAGTCATCCAGTGCCAACCAAACTCCCAGTTCTCGTAGCCGTTCTCGCTGTTGATAATCTTGGCACGGCAGCGGGGTGCGTTCGGTCAACTCGACCATGAGGCGTTGCTGAGGGTTAACGCTGAGCCATAGCCGTTGAATATCTTGCGCCAGGAGCCCCTGAGCGACATGCTCTGGCGCGACGTTGATGCTGAGATAGAAGTTTTCATTGGCGGGAAACAGATGGCGCTGTGCCGCGAGCATCGTGAGCAGGTAACGGGTCAGCGGAATGATCAATCCGTTTTGCTCGGCGAGGGGAATGAAGACCTCGGGTGAGGTCCAGCCGTGGCGAGGGTTGTACCAGCGCAGCAAGATTTCGACGCCTTCGCAACAGCCGCTCTGGGCGCGAATGATCGGTTGGCAGTAGAGCTGGAGTTCGCGCCGTTGTATGGCCTGAGTGAGGGGGTAAGCCAGGCTCATCCGGTTGGCCGCGGCCAGATAGACTAATCCCGCCGACAGTAGGAATAACAGCAGCGCCAAGGGGAGATGTTGTGGCAGACGCTGTAACGCCAGGACGCGGGGAGGGGGGGCGAACAGGCTGATGGAGAACGGATAGTTCTTCGAGTGTAACTCCAACTGTGGTGAGTCGCCCTGCGGTACTGGGTAAGGCAGTATCCGTCGATCCTGGAAGCGCAAGGTATGCCCAGCGACATTCAGCGCCATATAGTCGACATCAGGGGTATGCGGCGCCAAGATAAATGAGGAGAGGGTGGCGATATTGAAAATATGTACGATGCCACTGTCCGGCTCTTGCGCTATGGGCAACCAGAACAGCAATACCGGGATGCCGCGGTTAAACAACCGCGCCGGCCGCAAGACCAGGGTTCGCTTAGCCACTTGCAGCTCGGGATAGACGGCATACAGCGAGGTGAAGGGTTGATGCAGCAGATTAGAGCAGGTGATCATGCCGTGCTTGACTAATAGCACCGCCCGGATAGTTTCGAGATGGATCGCCATACTACTCAGTAAGGGGCTGATGATGTCACAGTTTTGATCACGCCAGGCCAGACTGTTTTGGCTGACACGTTCGGCGTGAGCGAGCTGGGCATCGAGTTGAGCGATCGCCATATTGGCCATCTCGTGTCGAGCCTGGCGTATGGTCCCGAGCTCTTGCTGATAGCGTACCGCGAGCGAGCCCATCCCCACCAAGGCGCCAACGAGGATAGCGAATAACAAGTGATATAAGCGATAGTGTTTACCCACCCAGGTGGAGTTATGCATCAGGGTGCCCTTTCTTATTTTTTCTGCTCGCGATGGTGGGAGAGTACACGTGTGTGCCTGTTAGCAGGCTGCGGCACATGTTACGGCCCGATGCGTTGATCTTTAGTCGCTTCTTTTTTCCGCTGCGCTACCTAGGCTACATTCGACGATGTCGATATGCGTGGTAATCATTAGCCTTAGCGCCTATCCCATTAAGCTATTTTATTTGCCATGTTGGCCCTGGGTAGTGCTCACACAAAACTTAACCAAGCTTTGTACGCCCTTCAGGGCGGCCCGAAGGGTGAGCGAAGCGAATAATCCTCACGTATTGCGAGTACGCTCCGGTTGTTGCGCACTGTCCGTGTCCAAACTGGCAGCAACACGATACGCCCGACTAGGATAGGCTCTTAATCCTTAAGAAAGAGAATAACCTAGCGGTAGCGGAAAAGATCTCCGACCACTGTCAGCATACGCGATTTTTCTTATTGCGCCGCACGATTGACCGCGCTGAAGCGGGAATTAGGATAAAGCTTAATGCCGCCTGTTCTCGTGCCGCCTTGCATATACGATCTTCGTTTAGGAATCGCCGTAACGTAACCGGGAGCGACGAGCCACGAGCCGCGAGCGAGTCTTTTCCGCGTGCAGAGGTTGCCTAAGGTGAGGCGATCGCTTACTGTGACTATAATGATCTGGATAAACAAGTAGATATCAAAATGGTCTGCGGCCATCGCCTGGCCGACAGGCCCCATACCGCATGGATAAGGAGTGGTAAGATGAACAACTCGCTCAAGGGTGTGATCCTGGCGCTATCGGTAATCGGGTTGGCGGCGTGCAGCACGCCACCGCAGACCTCATTGGGGGGCGGTTTCGATGGCCCGCATCAGCAGACGGTGATGACGGTCAGCCAGGTCGAGAAAGCCAGCGTGATCGATGAGGGGCAGATGGTCTTGCTGCGCGGGCATATCGTACAGGCATTGGGCGGTGAAGATTATCGTTTCCGTGATGAGAGTGGTGAGATGACGCTGATCGTTCCAAATAGCGCCTGGGCAGGGCGAGTGATCACGCCGCAGCAACGCGTCAGCGTACAAGGGCGTATCATCAAGGAGTTCGATGGCGTGAAGTTATATACCGTCGCTATTCGCCTCGATTAAAGGCGTCAGGTGGCCGGGCATCTCCGGCCGCCGCTTGCGCGCAGGATGACGCATGGCGCGCGAACGCGGAGGAGCCATCAAGGCTATCGCTGTGGTCTAGGGCAGGGAGGCGTGCGTCGGTTCTCAAGGGAAACGGATGGTTTTTATCGCGATAGGAAATGCGTGGGCGCAAGTCGTGAAATAGCTTTCGGGGAAAGAGAGATGGTGCGTCCGAGTAGACTCGAACTACCGACCCCCACCATGTCAAGGTGGTGCTCTAACCAACTGAGCTACGGAC
>NZ_JBIUCY010000015.1:0-105473 GCF_044540725.1 Edwardsiella sp. A.80236 | reverse complement strand
GCAGAGCAGGCAGAGCAGGCAGAGCAGGCAGAGCAGGCAGAGCAGGCAGAGCAGGCAGAGCAGGCAGAGCAGGCAGAGCAAGCGGCGCAGGAGGCTCTCGTGGTCGATGCCGCGGCCTTAGCCACCGTCGCGTTAGAGGAGACACCTGCCGAGCAAGACGAGGCGTTGGTCAGCGAAGAGGCTCATCACCCAGAGAGCGCTATCAGCGAACTGGCCGAGGTGGCGCGTTCGCAGGAGACCGTGGACCTGCAAGATATCGTCGCCGAGGAGGCGGCTTCGCCCGCGCCGGTCAGTGCCCGTGAGCAGGAAAAACCAACCAAGGAGGGCTTCTTCGCCCGTTTGAAGCGTAGCTTGGTCAAGACGCGTCAAAACCTCGGCTCCGGTTTTTTTGGCCTGTTCCGCGGTAAGAAGATCGATGATGATCTGTTCGATGAATTGGAAGAGCAGCTGCTGGTCGCCGATGTCGGTGTGGATACCACGCGTAAAATCATCGATACGCTAACCACGCATGCCAGTCGTAAAGAGCTGAAAGATGCCGAGGCGCTGTACGGCAAGTTAAAACAGGAGATGGGTGAGATCCTGCATAAGGTGGATGCGCCGTTGGATATTAGCGGGCATCAGCCGTTCGTCATCTTAATGGTCGGTGTTAACGGTGTGGGTAAGACTACCACCATCGGCAAGCTGGCTCGTCAGTTCCAGGCTCAGGGAAAGTCGGTGATGCTTGCGGCTGGGGATACCTTCCGTGCCGCGGCCGTCGAACAGTTGCAGGTCTGGGGTGAGCGCAATCATATTCCGGTGATCGCCCAGCATACCGGCGCCGATTCGGCCTCGGTGATCTTCGATGCCATCCAGGCGGCCAAGGCGCGCAAGGTGGATGTGTTGATCGCCGATACGGCGGGACGCCTGCAGAATAAGTCTCACCTGATGGAAGAGTTGAAGAAGATCGTGCGGGTGATGAAGAAGCTGGATGAGCAAGCGCCTCACGAGGTGATGCTGACGATTGATGCCAGCACCGGGCAGAATGCGATCAGCCAGGCGCGTCTGTTCCATGAGGCCGTCGGTCTGACGGGTATCACCCTCACTAAGCTGGATGGTACCGCCAAGGGCGGGGTGATCTTCGCCGTTGCCGATCAGTTCGGTATCCCGATTCGCTACATCGGCGTCGGGGAAGGCATCGAAGATTTGCGTCCCTTTAAGGCGGATGATTTTATTGAGGCACTTTTTGCCCGAGAGGATTAAAACGGATGATTCGCTTCGAACAGGTCAGTAAAGCGTATCTGGGCGGTCGTCAGGCCTTGCAGGGGGTGGATTTTCACCTGAAGCAAGGGGAGATGGCGTTCTTGACCGGCCACTCCGGGGCGGGGAAGAGTACCCTGCTGAAGCTGATTTGCGGTATTGAGCGCCCGAGTGCCGGGCACATCTGGTTTAGCGGTCACGATATCAGCCGGTTGAAAAACCGCGAGGTGCCGTTTCTACGGCGCCAGATCGGGATGATCTTCCAGGATCACCATCTGCTGTTGGATCGCACGGTGTACGATAACGTGGCGATGCCGTTGATCATCTCCGGCGCCAGCAGCGAGGATATCCGTCGCCGCGTGTCGGCGGCGCTGGATAAAGTCGGTTTATTGGATAAGGCGAAGAACTTCCCTATCCAACTTTCCGGCGGTGAGCAGCAACGGGTCGGCATCGCTCGGGCGGTGGTCAATAAGCCGGCGGTGCTACTGGCGGATGAGCCGACCGGTAATCTGGATGAGGCCTTATCCGAAGGTATTTTGCGCCTGTTCGAAGAGTTTAACCGTGTCGGGGTGACGGTGCTGATGGCGACGCACGATATGGGGCTGATCGCCCGGCGTCGTTATCGCATCTTGACCCTCAGTCAGGGACGCATGGCGGGAGGTGTCCAGCATGAGCAATAAATCCCATACCCGTCGCCCGGACAAGAGCAAGGCGCTGCGCGGCGGTTGGCGCGAGCAGTGGCGCTATGCTTGGTTGAACACCCTGGCGGATATGCTACGCCAGCCGTTAGCGACCCTGTTGACGGTGATGGTTATCGCCATCTCCTTGACGCTGCCGAGTGTGTGCTATCTGGTTTATAAGAATGTCAGCGAGGCCGCGACCCAGTGGTATCCGACACCGCAGTTGACGGTATATCTGGATAAGGCGCTAGATGACGATGCGGCCAGCCAGGTGATCGCCACCCTCAAGCAGCAGGATGGCGTGGCGAAGGTCAATTACCTGTCGCGTGAAGAGGCATTAGGCGAGTTCCGGAACTGGTCCGGTTTCGGTGGTGCCTTGGATATGTTGGAGGAGAACCCGCTGCCGGCGGTGGCAATCATCACGCCTAAACTCAACTTTGAGAGTAGCGCGACCCTGAACTCTCTACGCGATCGCGTGGCGGCGGTGCAAGGCGTGGATGAGGTGCGTATGGACGATAGCTGGTTCGCCCGCTTGGCCGCGCTGACGGGGTTGGTCGGCCAGGTGGCCGGGATGATCGGCGTATTGATGGTGGTGGCGGTGTTCCTGGTGATCGGTAACAGCGTACGCCTGAGCATCTTCAGTCGCCGTGATACCATCAATGTGATGAAGTTGATCGGGGCGACCGACGGTTTTATTTTACGTCCCTTCCTCAATGGCGGAGCCTTACTGGGATTCTGTGGCGCCTTGTTATCGCTGATCCTGTCTCAGACGATGGTCTGGCAGCTGGGGGGCGCGGTCTCCCGTGTGGCCTCGGTCTTCGGTACCAGCTTTACGCTGCATGGTTTGAGCTGGGATGAGTGCTTGCTGCTGCTGTTGGTCGCAACGATGATCGGTTGGTTGGCGGCCTGGCTGGCAACGGTACAGCATTTACGCCGTTTTACGCCGCAGTAACACGACGTCATATTACCTTATGCTATACTCTCTCCCCGTTGAGTCCGAGACGGGGGGAGAGCCTGATGGCCTGACCCAACCTTGGTTCCCGCCTGGTATGGTTTTATTCTCCCTTCGCACACCACAATCGTGTAGGCTTGGTTTAGCCTGAGTTGCAGATTTGTGCAATATTGTTCACTATAATAGTGAACTTGTGGGGTGACTCACGGTCAAATTATGCAGAAACGTGCTAGCTTTCGTTGTTTGGCTCTTTGCCAGACCGTAAGCGGTCAATGCACGGACTGTTAGCGTATTGAGAGGGTTTGATGAGCAAAGAAATGCAAACTTTAACCTTGGTTCCCCAGGGCAGTCTGGAGGCCTATGTGCGGGCTGCCAATGCCTATCCGATGCTGACGGCAGAGGAAGAGCGGGCGCTGGGTGAACGGCTGCATTACCAGGGTGACTTGGATGCGGCTAAGCAGCTGATCCTGTCGCATCTGCGCTTTGTGGTTCATGTCGCCCGTAACTACGCCGGCTATGGCTTGCCACAGGCGGATCTGATTCAGGAAGGTAACATCGGTCTGATGAAGGCCGTGCGGCGTTTTAACCCCGAGATGGGGGTTCGTCTGGTCTCCTTTGCCGTGCATTGGATCAAGGCCGAGATCCACGAGTATGTGCTGCGTAACTGGCGCATCGTGAAGGTGGCGACTACCAAGGCACAGCGTAAGCTATTCTTTAACCTGCGCAAGACTAAGCAGCGTCTGGGGTGGTTCAACCAGGATGAGGTTGAACTGGTTGCCCGCGAGCTGGGCGTCAGCGAGAAAGACGTGTTGGAGATGGAGTCGCGCATGGCGGCGCAAGATATGGCGTTCGACCTGCCGAATGACGATGAGCAGGAAGGCGCGCCCGCCGCTCCGGTGTTGTTCTTGCAAGACAAGTCTTCTGACTTCGCCAATGAGATCGAGGACGACAACTGGGAAAGTCACGCCGCCGATAAGCTGAGCGTCGCCCTGGAAGGGTTAGACGAGCGTAGCCAGCACATCATCCGCGCCCGTTGGCTGGACAGTGAGAATAAGGCGACGCTGCAAGAGCTGGCCGATCGTTACGGGGTTTCCGCCGAGCGTGTGCGTCAGTTAGAAAAAAATGCCATGAAGAAACTGCGTGCGGCGATAGAAGCCTAAGTCGGCACACGGCAGAATAGAGGGCGATGCATTGGCATCGCCTTTTTTATTGCCTGCGATTCGGTATTGGCGCAATGGATCCGAGGAGGAAGGATGAACGGCAGCGACCTCAGCGAGGCCGTGGCTCGGCAGATCGTACACCGGGCGATGAAGATCATCGGCCATTCGGTCAATGTGATGGATGCCCACGGGATGATCATCGCCTCTGGCGATGCGGCGCGGGTGCATCAACGCCATGAGGGCGCGGTATTAGCGCTGGCAGAAAACCGATTGATTGAGATCGATGAGGCGGCGGCGAGTCAGTTGCGAGGCGTGCGCCCGGGTATCAATCTACCGATTGCCTTTCAGCGGCGCGTCATCGGTGTCGTCGGGATCTCTGGGGCACCGAGTGAGGTGCGAGCCTATGGCGAGCTGGTGCGTATGGCGGCCGAACTGATCGTGGAGCAAGCGGCGCTGCTGGAGCAGAATCAGTGGGAGAAGCGTTATCGGGAAACACTGGTACAACAGCTGATCGCCGATGAGCGTGACGAGGGGCAGCTGGCGGCGACCGCCGCCTATCTGGGCGTCGATGTTACCCAGCCTCGCATCGCGCTGTTGTTTACCTTGCAAGATGCCCAGCATGAGACGCTACGCGCGCTACTCGAGGCATTGACGGCCTTAAATCGTGAGGCGTTGATCGGAGTGCAGGGGTTCGGCCAACTGGTGGTATTGCTCCCCTGCGACGCAGAGGCATCGGGGGCGGATCCTGCGTTGCGCCGGACGGTACGCCAGTTAACGCGCGGCATCGCGGCACGTTTCGCCTTGCGCGTCTATGTCGGTGGGCACTTCTACGGCAGCGATGCCATCTCTCGCTCTTACCGGAGCGCCGTGGCGCTGCAGGCGTTGGCTCGTCGCCATGCGCTGCATGGCGCCCTGCTGTATTATCACGATCATGTGTTGTGTTGCCGGCGCTACTGGAGCAATTGGCTGGCAGTTGGCAGGCTGATGAACTGGGACGCACCTGGCGAATACTGCAACGCCAGGATAGCCGTGGGGTGTTGTGCCGTACCCTGCAGGCATTCTTTGCTCAGAATTGTGAACTGTCTCAAACCTCAAAACAGCTGCATATCCACGTCAATACCCTCCGTTATCGCCTACAGCGTATATCCGATATAACTGGATTAAATATCAATAAATTAGACGATGTTATTCAGCTTTATCTTGGTATGCAGCTCCACGGCTAATTTGTACAAACCTACAAAAATAGGGCCGTAGCACGGCCCATTTTCTGTCGATTACCCTCAAGCTTTTCCGCGCATATTTTTCATAATGGCCGGGTACCCTTCACCGCCTCGAGCGGACACAGCGATAACAACAACAAGAGGAGACGCACCATGACAACAGTTTCCGCCACGGGCGCGCTAGTCGCGCTTGTCGTTGCCATCATATTGATTTTACGTAAAGTTTCCCCCGCATACGGCATGATAGCCGGCGCATTGGCCGGTGGCTTGGTCGGCGGGGCCGACTTAGTACAGACCATTGCGCTGATGATCGGCGGCGCGCAGGGGATCACCAGCGCGGTCCTGCGCATCCTCGGTGCCGGTATTCTGGCTGGGGTCCTGATTGAATCGGGCGCCGCCAGTACCATCGCAGAGACTATCGTGCGCCGCGTCGGAGAGGGCCGTGCCCTGCTGGCATTGGCGGTGGCGACGCTGATGCTGACCGCCGTCGGCGTGTTCGTCGACGTGGCGGTGATCACCGTTTCCCCGATCGCCTTGGCGATCGCCCATCGCGCGGATATCTCCAAGATGGCGATCCTGCTGGCGATGGTCGGTGGGGGTAAGGCGGGCAACGTGATGTCGCCTAACCCGAATACCATCGCGGCGGCGGAGGCCTTCAATGTGCCGCTGACCTCGCTGATGATGGCCGGTATCGTGCCCGGGCTGTTTGGTCTCGTGCTGGCCTACCTGTTAGCGCGCCGCCTACGCGCGCGTGGTAGTAAGGTACAGGCGCATGAGTTGGTGGTCGCCGAGCACGGCAGCCAGCCCTCCTTCATGGCGGCGCTGAGCGCCCCCTTAGTGGCTATCGTATTGCTGGCGCTACGTCCGGTGGCGGGTATCGCCATCGATCCGCTGGTGGCGTTGCCGTTGGGCGGTTTGGTCGGCTTGGTGGTGATGGGGCAGTGGCGCAACACCAACCGCTATATGGTTTCCGGCCTGTCACGCATGGCACCGGTGGCAATCATGCTGCTGGGAACCGGTACCCTGGCCGGCATCATCGCCAACTCGGGGTTAAAGGAGGTATTGATCTCGGGGCTTGGTGCCTCTGGGCTGCCCTCTTACCTGTTGGCACCGGTTTCGGGTGCATTGATGTCGATGGCGACGGCCTCCACCACCGCCGGTACCGCGGTGGCATCTGCGGTGTTCAGTTCGACCCTGTTAGAGATGGGCATTACCGCCTTGGCGGGGGCGGCGATGGTTCACGCCGGCGCCACCGTGTTCGACCATATGCCGCATGGCAGTTTCTTCCATGCGACGGGCGGCAGCGTCAATATGCAGGTGCATGAGCGCCTGAAGCTAATCCCTTATGAGACGGCGGTCGGCCTGATGATCGCATTGATTTCTACCCTGATGTTCGGTGTCTTCCACCTGGCAGGTTAACGGAGAGAATAGAGTATGAAGATCGTGATCGCCCCCGATTCGTTTAAAGAGAGTCTGAGCGCCATGCAGGTGGCCCAGGCGATTGAACAGGGTTTTCGTGAGGTGTACCCCGATGCCGACTATCAGTTACTGCCGATGGCCGATGGCGGTGAAGGGACGGTCGATGCCATGGTGGCGGCGACCGGAGGTCAACGTATCGCCCAAACCGTTACCGGGCCGTTGGGGCAACCGGTCGAGGCCTTCTTTGGCTGGTTAGGCGATAACGAGACGGCGGTGATTGAGATGGCGGCGGCCTCCGGCCTGCATCTGGTGCCGGCCGAGCGACGCGATCCGACGCAGACCACCAGCTACGGGACCGGCGAGCTGATCCTGGCGGCGCTCGATCGTGGCGCGCGCCGTTTGATCCTGGGGATCGGCGGCAGCGCCACCAACGATGGCGGGGCTGGGATGATGCAGGCCCTGGGGGCTGGGCTGTATGACGCCGCGGGGCAGCCATTGTCTTACGGTGGCGGTGCCTTGTCCGCATTGGCGCACATCGATCTGACGGGACTGGACGCTCGCCTGGCGCAGACCGATATCCTGGTGGCCTGCGATGTCGACAATCCGCTCTGTGGACCGCAGGGGGCTTCGGCGGTATTCGGCCCCCAGAAGGGGGCGACGCCGGCGATGGTGGCGCAATTGGACGCGGCGTTGCATCACTACGGTACGTTGCTGGAGCAGGAAGGGGGCCGGGCAGTGTTGAATGTCCCGGGGAGTGGCGCGGCGGGGGGCATGGGCGCGGCCCTGTGCGGCCTGTTGCAGGCACGCTTGCGTCCAGGCATTGAGATCGTGACGGAGGCGCTGGATCTGGCGCAGGCGGTGCAGGGTGCCAGCCTGGTGATCACCGGTGAAGGGCGTATCGACAGCCAGACGATCCATGGCAAGACGCCAATCGGCGTGGCGCGGGTGGCCAAGGCGGCGGGTGTGCCAACCATCGCGCTGGCGGGCGGTATGACGCCGGATTATGGCGTCGTCC
The DNA here is from genome assembly GCF_044540725.1 of Edwardsiella sp. A.80236. Taxonomy (NCBI): domain Bacteria; kingdom Pseudomonadati; phylum Pseudomonadota; class Gammaproteobacteria; order Enterobacterales; family Hafniaceae; genus Edwardsiella; species Edwardsiella sp. A.80236. Next base: position 97,791 of record NZ_JBIUCY010000015.1, on the reverse strand, counting down.
ATCCCCATGGTCTGGATGCGGTTTTCTCGGTGCTATGCCGCATCTCCACCTTGCAGGAGGCGTTGGCGCAGGCGCACGACAACCTGCGCGTGACGGCGCGTAATGTGGCGGCGGTATGGCGCGCGGCGCGCGCCTAACGGCTCCAGCCCTGTGCGCGTCGGCTAAAGCCGCAGGCGACCATAAAGTGATCCATCGTCGCCTGCTGGGTGGCAGGGATGTCGCTGAGCGGCAATTGCCAAGCGTGGATCGCGGGCAGTTGCCGCAGGGTGTCTTCGATCAGATAGAGCCCGACGCCGCGACGGCGTGTGACCTCGCGAACCATCAGATCGCGCAGGGTGGCGATGCCGTTGTCCAGCGTCACCTTGACGGCCGCCAATAGGCGTTCATTAAAGCGGGCGGCGAATAGGGCGCCGCCATTATCCAGCCACTGTTGCCAGCATGCCGGTGTCTGCTGCGGCCAGATTTTTTGTAGATCGCGCAGATCATCGGTGCTGAGCGTTTCCAGACGTTCAATAGTCAGTTTCATGGGTTTTTCCGTCAGGTAGCTATCGAGGGGAGCGAGCCGTCATTGTACGGTATTCTCGTCGCGCGCGCCGTACCTGACGCGCCTTGGCCGCGTTTCTGTGGCGTGCCGCGACGCGCTTCGGCTGTCATCCTCCCGTCACCTCGCCGTCATCAGGTCGTCATCCGCTGGTTATTTCTCTGTCATACGCGCATGGCATGGTAGCTAACGCCAATAACATGTCGTTTATCACTCACTGAAGCCGATGTAGTGAGTGTTTTACCACGGAGAGCGGAAATGGTTAACAAGGTAACACAGACGCTGGCCTCGCTGGCCATCACCCTGACGCTGAGCGCCCCAGGATGGGCGGCGATCGAAATCCCCTTCTGGCACTCGATGGATGCCGAGTTGGGTAAAGAGGTGACTAGCCTGGCGACGCGCTTCAATCAGTCGCAGAGCGACTATAAGGTGATGCCGGTCTACAAGGGAGACTATGAGCAGAGCATGGCGGCCGGTATTGCGGCCTTCCGTAGCGGCAAGGCGCCCGCCATTCTGCAGGTCTATGAAGTCGGTACCGCCACCATGATGCAAGCGCGTCAGGCGATCAAGCCGGTGTATCAGGTATTCCAAGAGGCGGGGATCGCCTTTGATCAGACGCAGTTCGTGCCGACGGTCGCCGGCTATTATGCCGATGGCGCGAATGGCCGCCTGTTGTCGCAACCCTTTAACAGCTCGACGCCGGTGCTGTACTACAACAAGGATGCCTTCAAAAAGGCAGGACTCGATCCGCAGAAGCCGCCGCAGACCTGGCAACAGCTGGCCGAGTATGCCGCGGCGTTACGTCAAAGTGGCATGTCATGCAGTTACGCCAGTGGTTGGCAGGGGTGGGTGCAGTTGGAAAACTTTAGCGCCTGGAATGGCTTGCCCTTTGCCAGCGAAAATAATGGCTTCGGCGGTCCATCGGCTCGCTTGACCTTTAACCAACCGCAGCAGGTGGCGCATATTCAGCGCCTAGCGGACATGATGCAGCGCGGCGAGTTCAGTTATTTCGGGCGTAAGGATGAGCCGACCGCGAAGTTCTATAACGGCGATTGCGCGATGATCACCGCCTCCTCAGGCTCGCTCGCCAATATCCGTGAGTATGCCAAGTTTGATTATGGCGTCGCCTTTATGCCGTACGATGAGCGCATTGCTGGCGCACCGCAGAATGCGATCATCGGTGGCGCCAGCCTATGGGTCATGAATGGTAAGTCACCGCAGGTCTATCGCGGCGTCGCCGAGTTCCTCAACTTCTTGGCCAGCCCTGAGAATGCGGCCGAATGGCATCAGAAGACCGGTTATCTGCCGGTGACCAGTGCCGCCTATACGCTGACAGGTCAGCAGGGGTTCTACCAAGCTAACGTCGGTGCCGACACGGCGACGCGCCAGATGCTACACAAGGATCCGCTCCCCTTCACCAAGGGGGTCCGTCTGGGCAACATGCCGCAGATCCGTACCGTGGTGGATGAGGAGCTAGAGGGGGTATGGACCGGTAAGCAGAATGCCCAGCAGGCACTGGATAACGCGGTGATGCGCGGTAACCAATTGTTGGCACGCTTCGAGAAGAACAGTCAATAATCTCTTGCCCTGCGGCAGTCGTGGCGCGGCGTCGGCGGCGCCACGATCTCTGGTATGTTGAGGTGATATGAATACCCCAATCCCCGTTTATGGTCGTAGCTGGTTGCCCTATGCGTTAGTCGCTCCCCAGCTGGCGATCACCCTGGTGTTTTTTCTCTGGCCCGCGGCCGAAGCCTTATGGTACTCGTTGCAACAGGTCGATCCTTTCGGCCTCTCCAGCCACTTTGTCGGCCTGGAGAACTTCGTGACACTACTCGATGACCCGTATTACCTGGCATCGGTACGTACCACCCTATGGTTCAGCGCCTTGGTGACCGCTAGCGGCTTGGTGATTTCGTTGTTCTTCGCCGCCCTGGTCAACCATGTGCTGCATGGGCGCCGCCTCTATCAGACGCTGTTTATTCTGCCTTATGCGGTGGCACCGACTATCGCGGCGGTGCTGTGGATGTTCCTGTTTAGCCCGGGCATGGGGTTGATCACCCATGCCTTGGCCAGTGTGGGGTATGAGTGGAACCACGCTCGCTACAGCGGTCAGGCGATGTTTCTGGTGGTGCTGGCCTCCGTTTGGAAGCAGGTAAGCTATAACTTCTTATTTTTTCTAGCCGCATTACAGTCTGTTCCGCGATCGCTGATCGAGGCGGCGGCCATCGACGGTGCCGGGCCATTGCGCCGTTTCTGGCACATTGTCCTGCCGTTGATTGCCCCGGTGAGCTTCTTTCTGCTGGTGGTCAATTTGGTCTACGCCTTCTTCGACACCTTTCCGGTCATCGACGCCGCGACCGGCGGAGGGCCGGGTCAATCGACCACGACCCTGATCTACAAGATTTATCGCGAAGGATTCGCCGGCCTGGATCTCTCCAGTTCGGCGGCGCAATCGGTCGTCCTGATGGTGATGGTCATCGGTCTGACGCTGATCCAGTTCCGTTATATAGAGCGTAAGGTACGTTACTGATGATAGAGAATCGTAGAGGGCTGGAATGGTTCAGTCATGTGATGCTGATCGCCGGCGCCTTAACTATCCTGTTTCCCTTGTATGTGGCCTTGGTGACGGCGACCCTGGATCGGGCTCAGGTGTTTCAGACACCGATGCCGCTGTGGCCTGGCGATGAGCTGTGGAATAACCTCCGCCACGTTTGGCAGCAAGGGATCGGTAATGGTGGCATCCCATTCGGCCGCCAGTTGTTGAACAGCCTGGTGATGGCGTTGGTGATCACGGTCGGCAAGATCAGTGTGTCGATGTTGTCGGCCTTCGCCATCGTTTATTTTCGTTTTCCACTGCGTAACCTGTTTTTTTGGTTGATATTTATTACCCTGATGCTGCCGGTGGAAGTGCGTATCTTTCCGACGGTGGAGGTGATGGCCGGGTTGCAGCTGATGGATAGCTATACCGGGCTTACGCTGCCGTTGATGGCATCGGCCACCGCCACCTTTCTGTTTCGCCAGTTTTTTATGACGTTACCGCCTCAGTTAGTCGAGGCGGCGCGGATGGATGGCGCGGGACCGATGCGTTTTTTCCGCGATGTGTTATTTCCCCTCTCGCGCACCAATCTGGCCGCGTTGTTTGTGATCACCTTTATCTACGGTTGGAACCAGTACCTATGGCCGTTATTGATCGCCAGCGAACCGGAGATGGCGACGGCGATGGTCGGTATTAAGAGCGCTATCGCCAACGGCGAGGGGGCTACCGAGTGGCAGCGGGTGATGGCGGCCCTGCTGTTGACGCTGATCCCACCGTTATTGGTGGTGTTTACCATGCAGCGCTGGTTTGTGCGCGGCTTGGTCGATAGCGATAAGTAATTGAATGAGGCAACGGACGACTCGATGGCGCGTTTAACACTACAGAATGTGAGTAAAAGCTATGATGGCCGGCAGGCGATCATCAAGGGAATCGATCTGGATGTGCAGGATGGCGAGTTTATCGTCATGGTTGGCCCGTCCGGTTGCGGTAAGTCGACGCTGTTGCGCATGGTGGCGGGCTTGGAGCAGACCAGCGGCGGCGATATTTACATCGGCGATGAGCGGGTAACGCACAAAGAGCCGAAGGATCGCGGCGTGGCGATGGTGTTCCAGAACTATGCGTTGTATCCCCACATGACGGTGGCGGAGAACATGGGTTATGGCTTGAAGTTCCGTGGGCTGGGTAAGCAACAGATCCGTCAGCGAGTGGAGGAGGTCGCCCAGATCCTCGAGCTAGAGGCGTTGTTACAACGTCGACCCGGTGAGTTGTCGGGTGGACAGCGCCAGCGCGTGGCGATGGGGCGCGCGATTGTCCGCGAACCGGCGGTATTCTTATTCGACGAGCCACTCTCGAATCTGGACGCTAAGCTGCGGGTACAGATGCGCCTGGAACTGCAACAGTTACATCGTCGGCTAAAGACCACCAGCCTGTATGTGACACATGATCAGGTGGAGGCGATGACGCTGGCACAACGGGTCATCGTGCTCAATCAGGGTGTCGCCGAGCAGATCGGCACACCGACCGAGATCTATCACCGTCCGGCTAGCCGCTTTGTCGCTGGCTTCATGGGGGCGCCGGCGATGAACCTGTTCGATGGGCAGTTAGCGCCCGATGGGCAGACCTTCCAGTTGACGCCGACGCAGCAGATTCACTTGCAGCGTCCGCTACCCGAGCTGGCGGGGCAGGCGTTGACTCTCGGGATCCGTCCAGAGCATCTGTGCCGTGTCGACGATGAACAACCGGGTAATGCCTTGACGGTCGAGACGCTGGAATTGTTGGGGGCCGATAACTTGGCGCATGGGCGTTGGGGAACGCAGAGCGTGACGGTACGTTTACCCTATCAGTCCTTACCGGCCGTCGGCAGCGTATTGCGGCTGGGACTGCCACAGGCTAACCTGCATTTCTTTGATCCGCGCAGCGGGCGGCGCATCACCTCGCCCGATCAGGAGCCATCATGATGAATCCTTGGCCGTATCCCGCCATCGTCGCCCATCGCGGCGGCGGTAAGTTGGCGCCGGAAAATACTTTGGCGGCGATCGACATGGGGGCCCGCTATGGCCACACCATGATCGAGTTCGATGCCAAATTGAGTGCCGATGGGCAAGTCTTTCTATTGCACGACGATACCCTGGAGCGCACCACCAACGGTTGGGGTGTCGCGGGGGAGCTGCCTTGGGCGCGTCTGGCTGGGGTGGATGCTGGCGTCGGTTTTGGCCATCGCTTTGCCGGCGAGCCGCTACCGCTACTGAGCCAGGTGGCGGCGCGTTGTCGTCAGTATGGCATGCTAGCGAACATCGAGATCAAACCTACGCGCGGTTGTGAGAGGGAGACCGGGCGAGAGGTGGCGCTGGCCGCCGCCGCGTTGTGGCGCGATGCCGCGGTGCCACCGCTGCTCTCCTCCTTCTCGCCTATCGCGCTGGCCGAGGCGCAGCGCACCACCCCACAGCTACCGCGCGGCTTGTTGCTGGAGGCGTGGGATGACGATTGGCTGGCGTTGACGCGAGATCTCGGTTGCGTGGCTCTCCATATCGATCATCATGCCCTAAACGCCGATCGGGTGGCGGCGATCCGGCAGGCCGGGCTGCATATCCTGGTGTATACGGTGAATCAGCCGCAACGGGCACGCGAGCTGTTGGATTGGGGCGTCGATAGCCTCTGCACCGATCGTATCGACCTGATCGGGCCGGACTTCGCTCAGCGCTAAGGAGATTCGGGGCGACGCATTCGGCGTCGCTCCGGCGAGGTGATATTACGCTAAGGCAGACGCGTGGGGCTGGGCGTGGTTGGCGTCAGCCCCTGTTGGCTTTGCCACAGCGGATCGTTGCGCTGCATATCTTGATTAAGTTGCTGGATGCGTTGTGCCTGACTGTCGCGCAGTATCTGCGTTTGCATGTTGCGTAGGCTTTGTTGGTTAAACGTATTACGCTGCTGCTGAAACTGTTGCTGCTGTTGTTGGATCATCTGCTGCTGTTGCTGCATCACCGTGCTATCGGCATAGACCGGTAGGATGCCGCCGCACAGTAGGCCCAGGAAGAGGATGACATCGCGCATGGTAGTGCCTCCATCTCAGCGACACCGCCGTCGTGGCCGTGTCACCGCGTTAGTATAGTCAAGACGTTGACACGCGATGTAGCGCAAAGTGGGATAAACGTGGGGATTTTACCCGCGCGTTAGCGCCATCGCGCTTTTTGTTCTTGCTTTTTAATGTAAAAACCGCAATCTCTGATCGCCGTACCGCACGGGGCGCGCCACACGAATCTCGTATTCTACATTTAACAAAGCGGTTACAATATGGCCCTTTGACGAGTCGATAGAGGCGAAGTATGGAGCAGTTTGGTGTGATCTCCGTGGCGCAGGTACAACAGATGTTGGCGCAGGGGCAGGCGATGTTGCTGGATATCCGCGATGCACAGAGCTATGCCGCCGGGCATGTGCCCGGGGCGTTTCATCTCACCGATGCCTCGTTGGCACAACTGATGCGGCAGCACGATGGCGTCATGCCGCTGATGGTGATGTGCTATCACGGTAATAGTAGCCGGGGCGCGGCGCAATATTTGCTGCACCAAGGCTTTGATGAAGTTTACAGTGTCGACGGCGGCTTTGAGGCCTGGCTGCGGGCCTATCCCGGAGAAGTGGCGCGTAGCGGCGACTGAGGTGGCACCGTCGGCGCCGATTGAAATAAGCAGGTATTCATGGTTCGTGTGATCACATTGCCTAACCCACGCTTGGCACAGGCATTTATTGACTATATGGCGACACAGGGCGTGCGTCTGGAGGCGGAGGCTGGAGACCATGGGATCGCCTTGTGGCTGGCGGATGATAGCCATTTGGCGCAGGTCGAGCATGAACTGCAACGTTTCCTGCATGAACCGCAGCACCCACGTTACCAGGCTGCAAGCTGGCAGAGCGGCTCGACCCATAGCGGGCTGCGTTACACGCGCTTCGCGTATCTGCGTAGCTTCTCCGGCCAGAGTGGGCCGTTAACTATCGGCGTGACGTTGCTGTGTATCTTGGTGTATCTATGTCAGCTGGTATTGGGCGATGGTGCGGTGATGACCTATCTGGCCTGGCCGGCGGATGCGGCGCAGCATTATCAACTATGGCGTTACTTTACCCCGGCATTGCTGCATTTTTCCCCGTTACATATCATCTTTAACCTGATGTGGTGGTGGTATCTGGGTGGGCAGGTCGAGAAGCGTTTAGGAGCGAGTAAACTGGCGCAGATCATGCTGGTCTCCGCGTTGATGAGCGGCTGGGCACAGTCACTATTCAGTGGGATCTACTTTGGCGGCCTATCCGGGGTGGTGTATGCCCTGATGGGCTATGTCTGGTGGTGTGGTGAGCGGGCCCCTCAGTTTGGCGTGTCGATGCCGCGCGGCCTGATGGTCTTCTCGCTGTTGTGGTTGCTGGCCGGCTACTTCAACTGGTTTGGTCTCTCTATCGCGAATGCCGCCCATATCGGGGGGTTGGTCATCGGCCTGTTGATGGCCTTCTGGGATATGCGCCATTTTCGCCGACAGTGAGGCCGCGCCCACTGTTCCGTTTTTATGCTGCCGGGGGAGCCGGTAAACGCAGGGGAGTTTACGTGAAACAAACACAACGCCATGAAGCGATTATCGACCTGGTCCGTCAGCGCGGCTACGTGAGTACCGAGGAGTTGGTCGAACACTTCGACGTGAGTCCGCAGACCATCCGGCGAGACCTGAACGATCTGGCCGAACAGAATAAGATCCATCGTCACCATGGCGGCGCCGCCTTACCGTCTAGCTCGGTCAACGCGGCCTATCATGACCGTAAGGGGATGTGGTCGGAAGAGAAGGCGCGTATCGCTCGCCGGGTGGCCAGCATGATCCCCGATGGGGCCACGCTATTCATCGATATTGGTACCACGCCCGAAGCGGTAGCCTATGCCTTATTGAATCACCACAATCTGCGGGTGGTGACCAATAACCTAAATGTCGCCAGTCTGTTGATGGCGAAGGAGGATTTCCGTCTGATCTTAGCCGGTGGTGAGGTTCGGACCCGTGATGGTGGGATCGTCGGCGAGGCAACGCTCGACTTTATCTCGCAGTTTCGGTTGGATTACGGCATCTTGGGGATCAGCGGCATCGATATGGATGGGTCACTGCTGGAGTTCGACTACCACGAGGTTCGAACGAAGCGAGCGATCATCGAGAACTCACGTTGCGTGATGCTGGTGACGGATCACTCCAAGTTTGGCCGTAATGCGATGGTGAACCTCGGTAATATGGAACAGCTTGATTATCTGTTTACCGATCAACTGCCCCCGCTGGGGCTGCAAAAAGTGATCGAACAGCACAGCGTACAGTTGGAGATCTGCTGATCGGCCTCCCTCCCGGCGCTCGCGCGTCGCGGAGGGGTAACACCTTAGCGCCATCGGGGGGGCCGCAGCCTCTTTCGTGTTCATTTTCCGGCGGCGCATGCCGGCAAAGAGTGCGGTGTGTCGCTCAGTGGTTTCCTCTACTCAACCGCTTCTCGCCCTCTCTCTTGCTATCTCGGCGATCTAATCCCCATCCGTATGGTTTATCTCCCTCCTGAATGAATCCATGGCACATGCCCACAAAGAAGGTAATGGTAATATCAATTTTGTGTTATCCGCAGCACGCATTTGTGTTTTTATTTGGTTAATGGATGGTGCATTTGTTGCTTATCGCATATCATAATGCTCGAAAACGAACATTGTTGTCGATGTATGCGAGGGGGCAAGGTGGAAATCAAAGACGTGATCGTAATCGGTGGTGGGATCAATGGCGCGGGGATCGCGGCCGATGCCGCTGGACGCGGGTTGTCTGTCCTGATGCTGGAGGCGCGCGATCTGGCCTGCGCCACCTCCTCGGCCAGTTCGAAACTGATTCATGGTGGGTTACGCTATTTGGAGCACTATGAGTTTCGGCTGGTCAGCGAGGCACTGGCCGAGCGCGATGTGCTGCTAAAGATGGCTCCACATATCGCCTTTCCGTTACGTTTCCGCCTGCCTCACCAGCCTCATTTACGTCCGGCCTGGATGATCCGTGCCGGCCTGTTCCTCTATGACCATCTGGGTAAACGCACTACTTTGCCGGGAAGTCGAAGCCTGCGTTTCGGTGCTGACTCGGTACTACAGCCCAATCTGACGCGCGGTTTCGAATATTCAGATTGTTGGGTTGATGATGCGCGCCTGGTGGTGCTGAATGCCATGGCGGTGGTGGAGAAGGGGGGCGAGGTGCGCACGCGCACCGAGGTGACGCGTGCCTGGCGTGAGGAGGGATTATGGGTGGTCGAGGCGCGTGATACGGTGAGTGGGGAGTCCTTGACCTGGCGCGCTCGCGGCCTGGTGAACGCTACTGGCCCCTGGGTTAAGCAGTTCTTCGACGACGGCCTACAGCTCAAGTCGCCCTACGGCATCCGCCTGATTAAGGGGAGCCATATCGTGGTGCCGCGGGTGCACGATCAGCCTCAGGCGTATATCTTGCAGAATGAGGATCAGCGTATCGTATTCGTCATTCCTTGGTTGGATGCGTTCTCGATTATTGGCACCACCGATGTGGAGTACCACGGTGATCCACGCGCGGTAGGTATCGAGGAGCAGGAGATCGATTATCTGTTGCACGTGTACAACAGTCACTTCTCGCGGCCCCTGAGTCGCCAGGACATTGTCTGGCACTATTCCGGCGTGCGCCCGCTATGCGACGACGAATCCGATTCACCTCAGGCAATCACGCGTGACTACACGTTAGATATTCACGATCAGGAGGGGCTGGCGCCGCTGCTGTCGGTGTTTGGCGGCAAGTTGACGACTTACCGTAAGTTGGCCGAGCATGCGCTAGAAAAGCTACGTCCCTACTATGTCCATTGTGGCGACGCCTGGACCAAGGGCGCGGTGTTGCCGGGAGGGGAGATGGGGTGCGATCGCGATAGCTATGCCGCGGCGTTACAGCGCCGTCATAGTTGGTTGCCGCCGGCATTAGCGCGCCGCTACGCACATACCTACGGTGCCCGTAGTGAGCGGGTGATCGGCACGGCGACGTCGCTGGAGGCGTTGGGTGAGCACTTCGGCCATGGATTGTATCAGGCAGAGTTGCGTTATCTGATGGAGCAGGAGTGGGTGGTGACGGCGGAGGACGCCTTGTGGCGTCGGACGAAACTGGGGATGTGGCTGGACGATGCTCAGCGCCAGCGCGTCGCCGAGTGGTTGGCGGCGCAGCGCAACGCCTAATCGTACGGCACTACCCCGCATGAGCGCGCCTCCGGGGTGGGGCGCGCTCATGGGCGTTTAGAGTTTCACCGGCTTGATGTGCCAGATCTCATCGGCATACTCTTGGATGGTACGATCGGAGGAGAAGTACCCCATATTGGCGATGTTTTGCAATGTCTTACGCGTCCACTCGTCGGGATGGGCGTACTCTTCATCGACCCGATCCTGGGTGTCGACATAGCTACGATAGTCGGCCAGCAGCTGGTAATAATCGCCAAAGTTAATCAGGGAGTCGAACAGACTGGCGTAGCGGCGTGGCTCCTCCGGGCTGAATAGCCCCGAGGCGATCTGAGTGAGCGCCTGGTTTAGCTCGGGATCGCGTTCATAATAGTCGCGCGGGTTATAACCGTTACGCCGCAGCGCCTCCACCTGCTCGGTGGTGTTGCCGAAGATAAACATGTTCTCCTCTCCGACGCGTTCGCGGATCTCGACGTTGGCGCCATCCAGGGTGCCGATGGTCAAGGCACCATTGAGGGCAAACTTCATGTTGCTGGTACCGGATGCCTCGGTTCCGGCGGTGGAGATCTGTTCCGACAGGTCGGCGGCCGGGATGATCAGTTGCGCCAGACTGACGCTGTAATTGGGGATGAAGACCACCTTGAGTTGGCCATCGAGCCGTTCGTCGGCGTTGATCACCTTGGCGACATCGTTGATCAGGCGGATGATTAGCTTGGCGTTATAGTAGGCCGAGGCGGCCTTGCCGGCGAAGATTTTCACCCGAGGCACGCGCTCGGCATCCGGTTCCTGGAGGATGCGGTTGTACAGCGTGATGATATGCAGCACGTTGAGCAACTGGCGCTTGTACTCATGGATGCGTTTGACCTGTACATCGAACAGTGCCTTGGGATTGATCACCGTATTCAGATGTAGCGCGACATACAGCGCCAGCTGGCGCTTATTATGCTGTTTAGCCTGCTGGATTTCGCGGATAAAGGTTGGGTAGTCGGCGTGCGGTAGCAGTTCACTGAGCATCCCCAGATCGGTGCGCCAGCGCCGGCCAATAGTGTTGTCCAACACCTTCGACAAGGGTTGGTTGGCCTGCGCCAGCCAACGGCGCGGGGTGATACCGTTAGTCTTGTTACAGAAACGGTCGGGGAACAGGCGGGCGAAGTCGGCGAACAGCGAGGTCACCATTAGCTCCGAGTGCAGCTTAGAGACGCCGTTGACCTTATGGCTGGCGACCACCGCCAGCCAAGCCATACGTACCTGGCGACCGTTGCTTTCGTCGATGATCGACACGCGACGTAGCAGGGCATCGTCATCGGGATAACTCGCCTGGACCTTCTTGAGAAAATGATCGTTGATTTCGAAAATGATCTGGAGATGGCGCGGTAGGATGCGCCCCAGCATATCCACCGGCCAGGTCTCCAAAGCTTCACTCATCAGCGTATGGTTGGTGTAGGAGAAGATCTGCATCACCGCCTGCCACGCCTGTTCCCAGCTATAGTGATGTTCGTCGATCAACAGACGCATCAGCTCGGGGATCGATAAGACGGGATGGGTATCGTTGAGGTGAATGGCAACCTTGTCCGCCAGGTTGTCTAGGCGGTGATGGGTCAGCAGATGGCGGTTGATGATATCCTGGACCGTAGCCGAGACCAGGAAGTACTCCTGACGTAGACGTAACTCGCGACCACAGTAGGTGGAGTCATCCGGGTAGAGCACGCGTGACACGTTTTCCGAGTGGTTCTTATCTTCGACGGCGGCGAAGTAGTCCCCCTGGTTGAATTTGCCGAGGTTAATCTCGTTACTGGCGCGCGCTGACCACAGGCGGAGGGTATTGGTCGCACAGATGTCGAAGCCGGGAATGATCTGATCGTAGGCTAAGGCTAAGACCTCCTCCGTTTCCAGCCAGCGGGTGCGGTTGCCCTCCTGCTGAATGCGCCCGCCGAAGCGTACTCGATAGCGGGTATTGTGGCGCACAAACTCCCAGGCGTTGCCATACTCGAGCCAGTTATCCGGCGACTCGGCCTGTTGGCCGTTGACGATGTTTTGTTTGAACATGCCATATTCGTAGCGGATGCCATAACCGTTGGCCGGTAGCCCTAGCGAGGCCATCGAGTCGAGGAAGCAGGCCGCCAGGCGTCCCAGCCCGCCGTTGCCCAGTCCGGGATCCAACTCTTCATTCAATAGCTCATCCAGATCGATGCCCATCTCATCGAGTGCCTTCTTGGTCTCATCATACACACCGATGGCCATCAGGGCGTTAGAGAGGGTGCGTCCGAGTAAGAACTCCATCGACAGGTAGTAGACTTGGCGCAGATCCTGCGAGTATTGGGCGCGAACCGAACGCAGCCAGCACTCGACGATGCGATCGCGTACGGCGAACAGCGTGGCGTTCAACCAGTCGTGTTGGTTGGCGGCGGCGGGATCCTTGCCGACGGTAAACATCAGCTTATAGGCGATGGAGTGCTTGAGCGCTTCGACGCTAACCACAGGGGACGTATAGTTAAAGGGTGAGTTTATCATGACAGCTCCCGATCCTCGGTGCCGGGCATCGGCCCGGTCATGGTATTACGGCGGCCATCCCCTCGCAGATCCGTTTGCGGGTAGGGGGTGAGGCCACCCTCGGGCCGGCAGACTCGCCGGCCTACATCAGTGGAGGCGCAGGCGCCTCTTCGCTCACAAGCTACGGTATAACGCCAGATAACGCTCGGCCGCGCGATCCCAGCCGAACGATTGCGCCATGGCCTGGCGCTGAACGTAGCGCCATAGGGTCGGGCGGCTCCACAGGACTAACGCCCGGCGGAGGGCGTTGGCCAGATCGGCGGCGTTACAGTCGTGGAAGACGAAACCGGTGGCGCTACCGTCGGAGAGGTTCTCCAGCGAGCAGTCATTGACCGTATCGGCCAGTCCCCCGGTGTGACGGACCAGCGGTAACGAACCGTATTTGAGGCCGTACAGTTGGGTGAGGCCGCAGGGTTCGAAGCGGCTCGGTACCACGATCACGTCGGCGCCGGCCATGATGCGATGGGAGAATGCCTCGTGGTAGCCGATCTGAACGCCGACCTGGCCGGGATGTTCAGCGGCGGCGGCGAGGAAGGCCTCCTGCAGCTGGTTATCGCCGGCGCCGAGCAAGGCCAACTGGGCACCACCTGCGAGCAGCGTCGGTAAGGCTGCCAGCAGCAGATCGAGCCCCTTCTGGCTGGTGAGTCGGCTGACGACGGCGAATAATGGCTTGCTGGCGTCGACCTCGAGCCCCATAGCGGTTTGCAGGTGGAGCTTGTTCTCCGCCTTGTCGCGCAGCGTCTCACGCTGGTAAGTCCGGGCGATCAGGGCGTCGCTGGCGGGGTTCCAGATGCGGTCATCCACACCATTGAGGATGCCGCTCAGCGTACCCGCGTTGGCGCGCCATTGCAGTAACCCCTCCATGCCATAGGCGAACTCGGGATGGGTGATCTCCTCGGCATAGGTCGGGCTGACGGTGGTGACATGGTCGGCGTAGTACAGCCCCGCCTTCATAAAGGAGATCTGACCGTGGAACTCCAGTCCATAGATCTGGAAGAAGTGGCGCGGTAGGGCTAATTCATCCAAGTGGCGGGCATCGAACAATCCCTGATAGGCCAGGTTGTGTACGGTAAACACCGAGCGAGCCGGGTTACCGCGCGCCGCCAGATAGGCGCAGGCCAGACCGGCATGCCAGTCATGGGCATGTACCACCTGCGGACGCCAGAACGGATCGCAGTCGCAGGCTAGCTCCGCCGCGATCCAACCGAGTAGGGCGAAACGCAGATGGTTATCGCCATAGGCGTTCATCCACTGGTCGTGATAGGGGCTGCCGGGACGTTGGTAGAGATGGGGCGCATCGATGATATAGACACCGACACCGTGATAGATGCCATAACGCAGAGAGACGCGCCCGGCAAAGGTTTCCAGCTCGGCGACTTTATCGCTGTTGGGAATACCCGCCAAGATGGCCGGGAATCCGGGGACTAATACGCGCACGTTGGCGCCCTGGGCGATTTGGGCGGCAGGCATCGCGCCGACCACATCCGCTAATCCGCCCGTTTTCAGCAGCGGAAAAAGTTCAGAACACACGTGTAAGACGTACATGGTTACTCCTCGCTCTGCGACCCACATGGCCGCAGGGTGATCACAGACGCGCGAGCATTTCGCGCGTTACTAATACAATGCCGCTTTCCGAACGATAAAAGCGGCGGCTGTCTTCTTCGGCGTTTTCGCCGATCACCATGCCTTCTGGCAGGTGACAGGCCCGATCGATGATGCAACGACGTAGCCGGCAGGAGCGGCCGATGTAGACATCGGGCAGCAGCACGGAAGAGTCGATGGTGCAGAATGAGTTGATGCGTACGCGTGGGAACAGGACCGAATGCACCACCACCGAGCCGGAGATGATGCAGCCGCCGGAGACCAGCGAGTTCATGGTCATGCCGTGGCTACCGGAGCGGTCTTGCACAAACTTGGCCGGGGGCAGCGACTCCATATAGGTGCGGATCGGCCAGTGGTTATCGTACATGTCCAGCTCCGGGGTGACGGAGGCCAAGTCGAGATTGGCACGCCAGTAAGCATCCAGGGTACCGACATCGCGCCAGTAGGGCGGGGTGTCGGCATTGCCGCTGGTGACGCAGGAGAGCGTAAAGGGATGTGCCCAGGCGCGGCCCTGCGCGGTCGCCTTGGGGATCAAATCTTGGCCGAAGTCATGACAGGATCCCGGGGTATGGATATCTTCTTCTAGCAGTTGGAACAGATAGTCGGCGTTAAAGACGTAGATACCCATGCTGGCCAGCGACATCTCCTCGTCGCCAGGCATCGCGGGTGGATTGGCCGGCTTCTCCAGAAATTTGAGGATACGGTGGTCATCGTTGACCTCCATCACCCCGAAGGCGTTGGCCTCGGCGCGAGGCACGGGAATGCAGGCCACGGTACAGCCGGCGCCGCTCTCGACGTGGTCGAGCAGCATGCGCGAGTAGTCCATCTTATAGATGTGATCACCGGCCAGGATCACCACATAGTCGGCGTGGTAGCGGCGGATGATATCCAGGTTCTGGTAGACGGCATCGGCGGTGCCGCGATACCAGGTTTCCGAGGCATCACGTTGCTGGGCCGGCAGCAGATCGACAAATTCATTCATCGACTCGTTAAGGATCGACCAGCCGCGCTGAATATGCTGCACCAGGGTATGGGAGTGATACTGGGTGATCACCCCGATACGCCGAATACCTGAGTTGATGCAGTTGGACAGGGCGAAGTCGATGATGCGGAATTTGCCGCCGAAATGCACCGCCGGTTTGGCGCGAGTCTTGGTGAGATCTTTCAGGCGCGATCCTCGCCCTCCGGCCAGGATCAGCGCCACGGACTGTTGCGGCAGCTGGCGGGCCAACATCAGTTTATTTTGAGTGTCTGATTTCACCATTTCTGACTCCTTGTAAAAGGCCGACGGCGCCGCAAGTGGCGCCGTGCTATCGCGCTAGATACGCATAAATAGACAACAGCTGCGGGCGGCAAGGGATTGACGGCCGCCATGCATGTCTTCCCGTAATTCGGCAAAAGGGGGCGGAATATGCCAGTCGCCGGGGGGCAGCGTTATCGTTTGGGCATCCGCGCCACCGTTGATCACCAACAGCCACTGTTCCGCCAGTAGGATCTGTAACGCACCAGGCGGCAATGCCTGCCATTGTTGTGCTGTCATCGGCTGAGCGTCGGCGTTTAGCCAGCGTACGCTGCCATCGTTGTCGTTCCACCAACGGTCGTCGGTCAGGGCCGTGATGCGTTGCCGTAGATGGATCAGCTGGGCGGTGAAGTGCAGCATTCTCTCGTCGGCCTGCGTCCAGTCGATCCAGGTGGTGGGGTTATCCTGGCAGTAGGCATTGTTGTTGCCCTGCTGCGAGTGACCGATCTCGTCTCCCGCCAGTAGCATCGGTGTCCCCTGGGAGAGCAGTAGCGTGGTGAGTAGCGCGCGGGCGCTGGCTTGGCGTCGTGCCTGGACTTCATCCTCCGCGTCGATACCTTCCACCCCATGGTTATTACTGTAGTTCTGGCTGTGACCGTCGCGGTTGTCCTCGCCGTTGGCTTGGTTGTGACGCTGGTTGTAGCTCAGCAGATCGCGCAGGGTAAACCCGTCGTGGCAGCTGATCAGGTTGACGCTGGCGGAGGGGCGGCGGCCAGGGTGACGGAACAGATCGCTGGAGGCGGCGAAACGGGTAGCGAAGTCGCCGTTGGTACAGCTACCTTGGAGCCAGAAGCGCCGCATATCGTCGCGGAAGCGGTCGTTCCATTCGGCAAAATATTGGGGAAACTGGCCAAGTTGGTAGCCATCAGGGCCGATATCCCAGGGCTCGGCGATAAACTTCACCTTGGCGAGGCAGGGATCTTGAGCGATGGCGATAAACAGCGGTGACTGGCGGCTGAACGCCGGGGTACGCCCCAGCGTCGTTCCCAGATCGAAACGGAAGCCATCGACATGGCAGGTCTCGACCCAGTAGCGCAGGCAATCCATCACCCACTGCACGCTGTGGCGCTCGGTTAGGCATAGGGTATTGCCACAGCCGCTCCAGTTCGCCAACTGTCCTTGGGCGTCCCGCCAGTAGTAGCTGCGGTTGTCGATGCCGCGCAGCGAAACCATCGGCCCGGATTCGTCCAGCTCGGCGGTATGGTTGAATACCACGTCGAGGATTACCTCGATGCCCGCACGGTGCAGGGCGGCGATTGTCGCGCAGAACTCACTCAGTGGCGTGCTGCCGCGCCGTCCAGAGTGGTAGCGAGGCTCGAGGGCAAAGGGGGCCAACACATTGTAGCCCCAGTAGTTGCTCAGCCCTAGCCGTTGCAGGCGGGGTTCGTCGGCATGCATCTGGATAGGCTGCAACTCCAGGGCGGTGATCCCCAGCCGGGCATAATGCTCTAGCATCACCGGGTGCGCCAGCGCCGCGTAGCTACCGCGCAGCTCCGGCGGGATGGCCGGGTGCAGACGCGTTAAGCCACGCACGTGCGCCTCATAGATCACCGTACGATTCCAGGGCGTGTTCGGCGAGACGTCCTCCTGCCAGGCATAGCTTTCATCGCTGACGATGCAGCGGGGCAGCAGATCGCGGTTATCGTGCCAGTCCGGTTCATGCAGGCCACCGCACAAACGCTCGTCGAGCGGTAACGCGTGGGTGAGTGCCCGGGCGTAGGGATCTAACACCATCTTGGCCGGGTTAAAACGCAAGCCGCTCGCCGGCTGCCAGGGGCCGTAGACACGGTAGGCATATTCCACGCCAGCGTGTCCGCCGGGCAGGAGACCGTGCCACACGTCACCGCTACGGGCTGGCAGCTCATAGGACTGTTGGCGCCCGTCACGATCGAACAGACACAGTTCGATGCGCTGGGCATGCGCCGAGGCGATGGCGAAGTTGATCCCCTGCGGCGTCACATGGGCGCCCAGGGGGTAAGCGTTACCCGGCCTGAGCATCGTCCTCGCTCCCGTTATCCAGGCACAGGTAGAGCGTCGATAGCGGCGGTAAGGTCAGTTGCAGGGAGTATTCACACCCGTGGCTGCCGATCGCTTCGCTCACCACACCGCCTTGGTTACCGCTGTTGCTGCCGTGGTAGTGGCTGGAGTCGGTATTCAGTATCTCGCAGTAGCGTCCCGGAAGATCGACACCGATGCGGTAGTGATGGCGTGGCACCGGGGTGAAGTTGCTGACCACGAGGATCTCATTGCCCAGATCATCCCGTCGGACGAAGGCGAAGACCGAGTTTTGCTTATCGTCGACCACCCGCCAGCGGAAGCCACGCGCATCGCAATCCCAGCGATGTAGCGCGCCACAATTGCGGTAGCACTGGTTCAGATCGCGGACCAGGCGCTGCACGCCGTGGTGCCAGTTATCCTCACCTTCCAGCAGGTGCCAGTCCAGGCTAGTTTCGTGGTTCCATTCGCGTCCCTGGGCGAACTCCCCGCCCATGAACAACAGTTTCTTACCGGGGTGGGCCCACATGAAGCCGTAGTAGGCGCGTAGGTTGGCGAACTTCTGCCACGCGTCACCGGGCATCTTGTCCAACAGCGACCCTTTGCCGTGGACCACCTCATCGTGTGAGAGCGCCAGCACGAAGTTCTCACTCCACGCGTACAGCAGGCCGAAGGTCATCAGATCGTGGTGGTACTTACGATGTATTGGATCATGCTTCATGTAGTTGAGGGTGTCGTGCATCCACCCCATGTTCCACTTGAAGTGGAAGCCCAGCCCATTGGCATCCGGCGGTAACGTGACGCCAGCGAAGTCGGTCGACTCCTCTGCGATGCTGACGGCGCCGGGACGTTGCTCGCCGAGGGTGCGGTTGGTGTAGCGTAGGAATTCGATGGCCTCAAGATTTTGATTGCCGCCGTGACAGTTCGGCACCCATTCGCCCGCGGCGCGGCTGTAGTCACGGTAGACCATCGACGCCACCGCATCGACACGCAACCCATCGATACCGTAACGCTCTTGCCAGAATAACGCGTTTCCGGCCAGGAAGTTACGTACTTCGTGGCGGCCATAGTTGTAAATCAGGGTATTCCAATCCTGATGGAATCCTTCGCGGGGATCGGCGTATTCATACAGCGCCGTGCCGTCGAACGTCGCCAGCCCCCAGTCGTCGCTGGGGAAGTGACCGGGAACCCAGTCGAGCAGGACGTTGATCCCGGCGGCATGGGCGGCATCGATAAAGGCACGGAACTCTTGTGGCGTACCATAACGTCGGGTCGGCGCGTACAGCCCGAGTGGCTGGTAGCCCCAAGAGCCATCGAAGGGGTGTTCGTTGATCGGCAGCAGCTCAATATGGGTAAAGCCCATCTCCTTGACATAGGGGATCAGCTGTTCGGCCATCTCCCGGTAGCTGAGCCAGTAGTTGTTGTCGCTGTGGCGTCGCCAGGAGCCGAGATGCACTTCGTAGATGGAGATGGGGGCGCTGAAGCCATTGGCGGCGCTGCGCTGGGCGCTGAGTGCGTTCTTCTCCGGTAGTGCCGCGACCAAGGAGGCGGTATCCGGACGCATCTGCGCCTCGAAGGCGTAGGGATCGGCCTTGAGTACACGATCGCCGTTGGCGTCGATCAACTCGAATTTATACAGCTCGCCGGCCTCGAGTGCCGGGATGAACAGCTCCCAGATCCCGCTCTCTTGGCGTAAGCGCATCGGATGGCGACGGCCATCCCAGTTGTTGAAGTTACCCACGACCGAGACGCGTCGGGCATTCGGTGCCCAGACGGCGAAGCTGACGCCGCGAATATCGGCCAATTGGGTCAGATGGGCACCCAAGCGCTCATAGGGGCGCAGATGCGTCCCCTCTTTCAGTAGCCAGTTATCGATCTCTCCCAGCAAGGGGCCGAAACGGTAGGGATCTTCCAACAGATGTTGCTGGTCACCCCAGGTGACCCGTAGCAAGTAGGGAAACGGATTCTTACGTCGAGGCAGCAGGCCGCAGAAAAAGCCACCCTCATGGATCGGTTCCAGAGTGGCGACGGTGCGCCCGTTCTTACGATCGACGACCTGCACCGCCTGGGCATCGGGCATCAGCGCCCGCACCGCCAGCCCTTTGGCCGTCGAATGCATCCCGAGCAGGGCGAAGGGGTCGGCACAGTGGCCCGTTAATAGTTGTTGGATCGTGTGCTTGCTGGGAAGTACGGACATGGCATTCTTCCTTTAATTGACAGCATGGGATGCTCGATTCCGTAAGGGGGAAGACGATAACACCATCCTCATGCCGGCCATCAGTCTGAGTGCTACCGGCTGGCGTCGCCCCCCGGTAGCGAGAACATCATTTTCACTCTACGCTGCATCGGTACATCGTCGTTGCAGCGACCATCTTTAAGCATAGTCAGCTTTATGCGCCGGCGGCGGCACGGCGCACTTTTTGCGTTAGGCGGGTACGGCCAGGATGGGCGGCGCCAGATGGCGTGCTGGCAAACGCGCTAACGCCTCTTGGGTCACCAGGACGATACCTTGCGGACTACGGTGAAAATAGCGTGCATCTTGCTGTGCATCTTCACCAATCGTCAGGCCGTCGGGGAGACGGCAGCCGCGATCGATGACACAACGCCGTAGGCGGCATCCCCGCCCGACATACACTTCGGGCATGAGGACGCAGGCCTCGATAGAGGACTCTGGCGACACCTCGACACGGGCGGAAAGGATCGAGTCCTGAATATGGGCGCTATCGATGATACAGCCACCGCCGATCAGGGCATTTTCAACCTTATTCCCGATGTGGCGTGCCGACTGTTTGAAACGGGCGGGGGCCAGTTGGGCATGCTTACTGATGATTGGCCAGTTGGGATCGAAGGGATCCAGACGCGGTGGGGTGCTGATCAGATCGATATTGGCCTCCCAGTAGGCATCCAGGGTACCGACGTCGCGCCAGTAGGCCTCACCGTCGGCCGTAAATCCCATGCAGGAGCGGCCGAAGGGGTGGGCATAGGCGACGCCGGCGCGCACTGCCGCCGGGATGATATCTTTACCGAAATCGAAGCTCGTCTGCGGATCGGTTTGCGCCTCATCGAGCGCTTGGTAGAGGTAATCGGCATTAAAAATATAGATCCCCATCGAGGCCAGTGAGCGTGTCGGGTCGCCAGGCATGGCGGGGGGATGCGCGGGTTTCTCTTCAAAACGGGTGATTTGGAATTGCTCATCGACGGCCATAACCCCGAAGGCATGCGCCTGCTCACGGGGAACTTCGATGCAGCCGACGGTGCACTGTGCGCCAGACTTTACGTGATCCAATAGCATTTGGGCGTAGTTCATCTTATAAATATGATCGCCCGCTAAGATAACGACATATTCAGGACGATAGTGCTGCTGCATGATGGATTTATTCTGGTATACCGCGTCGGCCGTGCCTCGGTACCAGTGACCTTCTTCTAACTGCTGGCGGGCCGGGAGTAGGTCGATAAACTCATTGCGTTCGGAGTGCAGGAATGACCAACCATGTTGAATATGGCGCAGCAACGAGTGAGCCTTATACTGGGTGATGACACCGACACGGCGCAGACCGGAATTAATACAGTTGGAGAGGGTAAAATCGATGATGCGGAAACGGCTACCAAAATAGACGGCGGGTTTGGCTCGTCCATCGGTTAACCCATTAAGCCGAGTTCCTCGTCCGCCGGCTAATACCAGCGCCACTGTCCGTTGGGTTAACTGGCCGATAAGTGCAATATCTGTCACGCTATGAGTCATGGTCACGTCCTTATTTGACAAATCCCTATGCCCTCTTGCCCAGCGCAGGCAAGGAAAGGCGCGGATGATGCCGAGCACCCGCAGCAAAGGTTTAACTATTCGGTATCATAATGCTGAACAGTAATAACAATAGATATTATTGATATGATTGAAACCAATTAAATACTTATTTAATACCAGGGTGATACGTTATTTATTCATGACAACCACACGGTGTCGAATAATGTAATCTGACTCTTTTTCAAATTCAATGTGAGATTGCGGAGGCGGTCACGTGTAGGGGGTGTAATATGATGATGAATATTATGATTATACGGGTAACATACGACAAATAATGTGGGAAAATGAAAGTGGATATATATTGGTATTAATTCATTTGGGATTGATTTATAAGGAAGAAAGTTTTTTCTTAGCAGAAAAAACAAAAACCGCCAGAAAATAATGGCCGCCATGCCAGCGGCCATTATTTTTTTTTCATCCGGCGGAAACGCGCCGTCGCCGCTTATCCAAATCCTTTATCAAGCGATTAATTTGTTCATTATTAAATATCTCCTCAATAGTCGCGCTAAGTTTGCGCCGCCAGTTGGGATATTCGTCGCAGGTGCCAGGCACGTTGACCGGCGAGGTCATGTTGAGCCAATCCTCGGGTTGGAGGCCCAGGAGGGCGCTGGCACTATCGGCCACGTAACGCTGGACCCCACGGCTAAGACAGGGGGTCATCGTCATGCGTTCGGCATGGCGCCCGGTACGACGAGGCAGGCAGCCATAGTGGTGCAGACCGTCGAGCAAACCTTGCTTGGCCGCCGCCCGATCTTGATAGAGCTCGGCGAGAACCTCGCGATCGGGATAGAGGCCGAGGCGTTCGCCGAGGCGCAGATCGTCAGCTTGCCAGTAGCCATGCAGCGTCGGGAGATCGTGGGTGGTCACGGTCGCCATCGCCTGCACGTTATAGCTCTGCGGGGCGCGAAAGACATTATCGCTATCGTGCTCGAAGTACAGCACCTTGTAGGAGTAGACACCGTACTCGCGCAGCTTGGCGATAATCTCGACCGGTACGGTTCCCAGATCTTCACCGATCACCATGCAACGGTTGCGCTGGCTCTCCAAGGCCAGGATCGCCAGGAGATCGTCGAGCGGATACTGCACATAGGCGCCCTCCGAGGCCGACTCGCCTTGGGGGATCCACCACAGGCGTAGCAGCGACATGACATGGTCGATGCGCAACGCACCACAGTGGCGCATGTTGGCACGTAACATCTCGATGAAGGGTTGATAGCCCAGGGCGTGCAGGGTATGGGGATCCATGGGCGGCAATCCCCAATTCTGCCCTAACGGGCCGAGGATATCGGGTGGAGCGCCGACGGAGGCCTGTAGGCAGTAGAGCTCCGGCTCGCTCCAGGTTTCGGCGCCACCTTGTGCCACACCGACCGCCAGATCGCGATATAGCCCGATAGGCATAGCGTGCTGGTTCGCCTGCTGATAACAGTCAGCCAATTGGCTATCGGCCAGCCACTGTAACCAGAGGAAAAAGGTAACCTCTTGCTGGTGTTGGCGACAGAATTGGGCAACCTCTGGACTGTCGGCCCGTCGTAAGGCGGGTGGCCATACCGGCCAGCCCCACATCTGCGCATCTTGGCTCTGGAGGTGATGATGCAGGGCATCGAAGGCTGCCTGGTGTTGTAGGCTGGTTCCTCCTCGCTGCACGAAGCGTTGAAAGGCCTGAGTGCGCGCATCGTTACCCTGTGCGTTGAAGGCTTGGAAGGCGAGGCGTAGCCCCTCCAGTTTCAGGGTGTAGACGGCGGGATAATCGACCCAGTCGCTCGCTCGTACCGCCGCCAGACGTTGGCGGGTTCCCTCATCCTGCCACCAGCGTTGAGCGGCCTCGCTATGCTGAAACTCCGCGACACGATTAACATCGATATAGATGATATTCAGCCAACGACGCGAAGAGGGGCTATAGGGACTAATACTGTCGGGATTAGCCGGGTACAGCGCATGGATCGGATTTAAGCCGATAAAGGCACCGCCACGCTGGGCGATCTGACCGACCATCTGAGCGAGATCGCCGAAGTCACCGATCCCCCAGTTGCTCGCCGAGCGCAGGGTATAGAGTTGGACGCAGGCGCCCCAGAGCTTACGTCCGGTCAACAAGGCATCGGGCTCATGACAGCGAGTCGGCGTGATGATCAGTGGGCAATGCCACTGTCGCTCACCCTCACTCAGTTGCAGGCGATGATAGCCCAACGGCAGTTGAGGCGGCAGTACCAGCTGTTTGCGGCGTTTCAGCCGCCCTTGATGGGCGGGCTGCATCTCGTTTTCCAGGAACAGCGACCACTGGTAGTCTCCGCTCTGTTGCAGGGTGATGGTGGTGTTACCACCTTGACCGGCGACCAGTACGCTGGGCAATGGCCCCGAGTGAGGCACCGGCGCAGGCATCGCATCGAGTAGGCGCTGCTTGGTCTGTGCGCTGATGGCCTGGCTACGACCATGGGCGTTGATGTAGCTGCTGGCAATCCCGGCCTTGGATGCCCGCTGTTCCAGAGTGGTTTGCGTCGGTGCGCGTTGCATGGCGACTCCTTAACGCTGGCGTTGCCAGATGCGTTGCTGATAGTCGCGGATAGCCCGATCGGCGCTAAACATGCCGACTCGCGCGGTATTAAGGATGGTCTTCTCCGTCCATGCCTCGCTATCGCGATAGAGGGTATCCACCTTGGCTTGTGCCTGACAGTAGTCGGCGAAGTCGGCCAGCACTAGATAGGGATCGCCGCCTTGTAGCAAGCTGTGCAGCATCATGTCGAAGGCGTGACGATCGCCCTGGCTATAGTGACCGGAGCCGAGCTCGTCGATGATGGCCTTCAGTCGCTTATCCTGGCGATAGATTTTTTGTGGCTGGTAGCCAGCGGCGAGGGTGGCTTTTACCTCTGCCACCGTCTGGCCGAAGATGAAGATGTTGTCGGTTCCGACCTGCTCGGCGATCTCGACGTTAGCACCATCTAGCGTACCGACGGTCAGTGCGCCATTGAGGGCCAGCTTCATGTTGCCGGTACCCGAGGCCTCTTTGCCGGCGGTGGAGATTTGCTCGGAGACATCGGCGGCCGGGATCATCATCTCCGCGAGAGAGACGCGATAATCTGGCAGGAAGGCGACCTGGAGGCGATCCTTGACGCGGGGATCATGGTTGATCACCTCGGCCACACGATTGATCGCGTAGATGATGTTTTTCGCCAGGTAGTAGCCTGGAGCAGCCTTGGCACCGAACAGGAAGAGACGCGGTACGCGATCGGCGTTGGGATTGGCGCGCAGCTCATGGTACAGCGCCAGGATATGCAGCAGGTTGAGATGCTGGCGTTTGTATTCATGCAGACGTTTGATCTGGACGTCGAAGATGGCGTCGGTATTCAGGATCAAGCCTTGAGTCTGTTTCACATAGCGTGCCAGGGCCGCTTTGTTCTGTTGTTTGATCTGGCGATATTCCTCACGGAACCCGGCCTGTGTGGCATAAGGCTCCAGCCCACGTAGCGCATCTAAATCGTTAGCCCATTCGCGTTGCAAGGTGCGATCGATCAGCCCGGCGAGCGCGGGGTTGCACTGCTTCAGCCAACGCCGTGGCGTGATCCCGTTGGTGACATTGTGGAACTTCTCTGGCCACAGCTGATAGTACTCGGGGAACAGATCGCTCTTAACCAGGTCAGAGTGCAACTGGGCGACCCCGTTGACGGCAAACCCTGCGACGACGCACAGGTTAGCCATGCGGACCTGCTTGTCATGGATGATGGCGATGCGTTGCCAGAGCGCCTTATCACCCGGCCAGCGTTGTTCGACGACCTGCTGGAAGCGCTGATTGATCTGGCGAATGATGTCGTGATGACGTGGCAGCAGGCTACGCACCAGGCTTTCGCTCCAGCACTCCAGCGCCTCTGGCATCAGGGTATGGTTGGTGTAGGCGAAGGTTTGGCGGGTGATATCCCAGGCGCGCTCCCAGGTCATGCCATGCTCATCGAGGAGAATACGCATCAACTCGGGGATGGCGATGGTGGGGTGGGTATCGTTGAGCTGAATGACCTCATGTTGAGGTAACGCGTCGAGTTTCCGTCCGGCCAAGTGATGGCGGCGGAGGATATCGGCCAGCGAACAGGCGCAATGGAAGTATTGCTGCATCAGGCGTAGGCGCTTGCCGGCTTGGTGGTTATCGTTCGGGTAGAGGACCTTCGTCAACTTGGCGGCGTCGATGCCTTGACGCTCGGCACGCAGGAACTGCCCACGATCGAAACTATCGAGATCGAAAGGATGATCATGGCAGGCGACCCAGAGGCGTAACGGTTGACTAATACCATTGCGATAGCCGATAACGGGAAGATCACGTGCCACACCGCGTAAGGTCAGGGCCGGTTGCCAGCGCACTGTCCCGTTTTCACGCAGAAGTTTGCCGCCTACGTTGACCTGGACATCCAACGCCCGGTTTTGACGCATCCAGGGGTACTCATCGCGTCCCCACGCATCCGGACTTTCCTGTTGGTGGCTGTCGCTGAAGGATTGGCGGAACAGACCATATTGGTAGCACAGCCCATAACCGATAGCGGGTTGCTTGACGCAGGCCATGGCATCGAGGAAGCATGCCGCCAGACGACCCAATCCACCGTTACCCAGCGCCGGATCGACCTCTTGTTCTAGCAGGTCGCTGAGCTGTATGTCGTATTGCCCCAGAGCCTGCGCTACGGCATCGTGCCACTCCAGGTTGAGCAGGTTGTTACCGGTGAGACGGCCAATGAGAAACTCCATGGACAGGTAGTTCACATGGCGTTGCTCCTCCGTCACGACAGGGGCGGGCTGAGTCGTCGCGGCGAGTTGCTCGGCACAGGCGTGACTGACCGCCTGCCACCACTGACGAGCGTTCATCTGCTGTATATTTTCCAGGCCCAATCCTTGCCAGTGGCGGGTCAGCGCCGCGTGGAAGGCGGCTTGATCGAACGGGGTATACGACATAGGCGTCTCTCTCAATGCGTCAAAATTGAAGTATTAGGCATGATTCACATCCTGACGATCCCATGGGGTGAAAACATCCTCCCGCCGTGACCTGCTCAGGGGAGGAGTCTTAGGGCGTAGTCTGAACTGTGATCCGTGCCACGCCTGCTACGCCGAGGATGGCACCCCTCGTCGCAACGAGCGCGTATTTATGACGTACAAATGGGATGTATTAGTGGCGATTGAGGCGCTAATTGCATGGACTCGCCGAAAAATGTGATCAGTAGCAACTTCCTGCGATCGGGTACCGAACCTCGGTTGCAATAGTGCGCACATTGTCAGACCTTAAAGAGCAGTCATTAATTACGAAGCGTAAAATAAATAGGCGCGTAGTGGCGATTTCTGGGGCAGGATGGCACCTGCGCTACCTTGTTCGGCACGGGCCGAACTGGTGTAGAGGTGGTATCAGAATAGGGGCTGGCGATCATGCTGATTCCGTCAAAATTGAGCCGTCCAGCACGGCTACAAACTACGGTAGTACGGGAACAATTACTCACTCGCTTAGACGCGGCGCGTAATTACCGCTTGGTATTAGTGAACGGCCCGGCGGGTTATGGTAAGACGACACTGATGGCGCAGTGGGCGCAGGAGAAGGCGCATCTGGGGTGGTATTCGCTGGATGAGAGCGATAATCAGCCGGAGCGTTTCGCCCACTATTTGATCGCCGCAATACAGCAGGCGACCGGCGGTCAGTGCGCCAAAAGCGAGGCGATGAGTCAGAAGCATCAATACGCCACGTTGTCCGCGTTATTCGCCCAGCTGTTTATCGAGTTGGCCGATTGGCCGACACCGCTTTACTTGGTGATCGACGACTACCATCTCATCTCTCATCCACAAGTGCATGAGGCAATGCGCTTTTTCCTTCGCCATCAGCCCGATAACCTAACATTGTGTCTGATGTCACGCACCCTGCCGCCGTTAGGCATCGCGAACCTACGGGTGCGGGAGCAGCTGTTGGAAATTAACACGCGTCAGCTGGCGTTTAACCACCTGGAGGCTGGCCAGTTTTTCCATCAGCGCCTCAATACGCCCCTGGCCGATGACGAGATGTATGCGTTGTGCGATGAGGTCGAAGGCTGGCCGACGGCGTTACAGTTGATCGCCCTATCGGCGCGTCAATCTTCGGCGCAGGCGCAGGCATCAGCCCGTCGTCTGGCTCGCATCAATGCGACGCATCTGGCCGACTATCTGGCCGATGAGGTTTTGGATCGGGTCGATGACGATACCCGTCGCTTCCTGCTGTGCTGCTCGGTGCTACGTTCGATGAACGATGCCCTGATCTGTGCCTTGACGGGCGAGGAGGAGGGGCAGCAACGCCTGGAAGAGCTAGAGCGGCAAGGGTTGTTTATCCACCGCATGGATGGTGAGGGCGAGTGGTTCTGTTTTCATCCGCTGTTCGCCCATTTCTTGCGTAATCGTTGCCAGCGCGAGATGGCGACGGCACTGCCTCAGCTACATCGCCGTGCGGCGCAAGGGTGGTTGAGCCAAGGATTCCCGGCCGAGGCGATTCATCACGCTCAGGCAGCCGGCGACATGGCGCTGTTGTGCGATATTCTGTTGCAGCATGCTTGGAGTTTATTCCATCAATGTGAGCTGGCGTTGCTCGAGTCCTGCCTGAATACACTGCCTTATGACGCCTTGATCCAACATCCTAGTTTGGCGTTGTTGCAAGCCTGGTTAGCACAGAGTCAGCATCGTTATAGCGAGGTGAATACCCTGCTGGCGCGCGCCGAGCAGGAGATGGCGCTGCGCCAGATTACGCTGGATGCGGCGCTGCATGCCGAGTTTAATGCCTTGCGTGCTCAAGTGGCGATCAACGATGGTCGGCCGGATGATGCCGAGCGCTTGGCGACGGAGGCGTTGCGTCATCTACCGATCGGTAGCTACTACAGTCGTATCGTCAGTAGCTCCGTCTTGGGCGAGGTATTGCATTGTAAGGGCATGCTGGCGCGGGCCTTACCGATGATGCAGCAGACCGAGCAGGTGGCCCGTCGTCATCAAGCCTATCATTACGCGCTCTGGGCCCTGTTGCAGCAGAGTGAGATCCTGATTGCCCAAGGTTTCTTGCAGGCGGCCTACGAGACCCAGGATAAGGCGTTTGAGCTGGTCGAGGAACAGCACCTGCAACAGCTCCCGATGCACGAGTTCCTATTGCGTATCCGCGCCCAAGTACTGTGGTCATGGATGCGGCTAGATGACGCCGAGCGCGCGGCGCGTGAGGGGTTGGCGGTGTTGGCAAATTTTGAGCCGCAGCAGCAGTTACAGTGCCTGGCGCTCCTGGCTAAGTGCTCGCTGGCGCGGGGCGATTTGGATAATGCTGGGCAACATCTACGCCGTTGTGAGGCGTTGTTGCAGTCGGGTAACTACCATAGCGACTGGTTGGTGAATGCCGATAAGGCGCGGGTGATCTACTGGCAGATCACTGGTGATCGTCAGGCTGCGGGTAACTGGCTATTACAGGCGGTGCGTCCGGCGGCGCCGGATAATCACTTCCTCCAGGGGCAGTGGCGCAATATCGCCCGCGTACAGATCATGCTGGGGCAGTATGAGGAGGCGCAAGCGGTTCTGGAGGCGTTGAACGGTGCGGCGCGTCGTCTGCGATTGGTGAGCGATCTGAACCGTAACCTGTTGCTGAGTAACTTGTTGTATTGGCATATGGATCGGAAGAGCGAGGCGTTGCGGGTACTGATGGAGGCGCTGAGCCTGGCCAACCGCACCGGCTTTGTCAGCCACTTTGTCATCGAGGGTGAGGTGATGGCTCAACAGTTGCGCCAACTGTTACAACTCAATACCCTGCCGGAGTTGGAGGTACATCGCGCGCAACGTATCCTGCGCGACATTAACCAGCATCATCGGCATAAATTCGCGCATTTCGACGAGAAATTCGTCGAGCGGTTGTTGAATCACCCTCAGGTGCCGGAGCTGATCCGCACCAGCCCCTTGACCCAGCGTGAATGGCAGGTATTGGGACTGATCTATTCCGGGTACAGTAACGAGCAGATCGCCGACGAGTTAGCGGTCGCCGCCACCACCATCAAGACCCATATTCGGAATCTGTATCAGAAGCTGGGGGTAACGCACCGCCAAGAGGCGGTACGTCAGGCGCAGGACATCATGCGCCTGATGGGGTACGGGGTGTGAGCCGCTATTAGCGCCAGATCAGCAGGACACAGGCGGCGGTGAGGGCGCCCATCGCGAGATTGAAGGCGAACCAAGCATGCCGGCTTTGCAGTAAGCGGCCAATCAGTGTGCCGAAGCCGAGCCATAGGATACCGGCGATGAGATTGATCAGCACCATCGCCAGGCTGATGAGCGCTACCGTCGTCGGATAGTCGCTGCCGGGTAGGGTAAAGCTGGTTACGGCGCCCAGCGTCATCAGCCAGGCTTTGGGGTTAAGGAATTGCAGTAACCACCCCTGATGCCAACGGATGGCTCGCGGAGCGAGTGTCGCCTCCGACGCAGTGGGCGTCAGGCGAGTATAGCGTGAGGTGGCCACCTTCCAGGCGATATACAGCAGATAGAGGCTGCCGAGCCCTTTGAGTAGGGTATGCAGCGTCGGGTAGAGTAACAGCAGGCCGCCGATGCCGAAGGCGACCAGCAACAGCAGAGTCTGCATGCCCAGGATGATGCCCAACATTAATGGCCAGGAGGATCGCCAACCGAGGTTGGCACCGGAGGTGGTCAGCAGCATGTTGTTGGGGCCCGGCGTGATCGCCGCCACCCAGAGGAATCCGACTAGAGAGAGGAACAGGGTGCTGTCCATGCCGATTAGGCTCCGCATCGTAGGGAAAGAGATGTTTTGACCCTAACAGTGTGCTATTGATGATACAACGCGTCCTTCGATGAATTTTCTTCAGCTACCATGAGCGTCACGCCATTTTCACCCGCGCCTCTGCTGCGCAACCCGCATCTTCAGACACTATTGCCGCGTCTGTTACGTCGCCGAGTGGCATTGACGCCGACCTGGCAACGGCTCACCTTACCGGACGGCGACTTTATCGATCTGGCCTGGAGCGAGGCGCCGCTTGCCGCACGCCATAAGCCGCGGGTGGTGCTCTTTCACGGATTAGAGGGTGGTTTTTATAGCCCCTATGCTCATGGTCTGCTGCAGGCGTGTCGTGCGGCGGGATGGTTAGCGGTGGTGATGCATTTTCGCGGCTGTAGTGGTGAGCCTAACTTGCTGCCACGTTTTTATCATTCGGGCGAGACCGGCGATGCGCGTTTCTTCCTCGCATGGTTACGCCGAACGCTGGGTGAGGTACCGACGGCGGCGGTCGGCGTCTCTCTCGGGGGGAATATGTTGGCCTGCTATTTGGCGGAGGAGGGATCGCAAGCGCCGTTGACGGCGGCAGTGTTGGTCTCGGCGCCGTTACAGTTGGCGGCCTGTGCGGCGCACTTGGAGAGTGGGGCGGGGCGTTTTTATCAACGTTACCTGTTACATGAGCTCAAGCGCAGCGCGTTGCGTAAACAGCGTTGTTATCCCCAGTTACGAGCGCTCGATCCGCAGCAGATCCGGCGGTTGCGTCGGTTGCGTGAGTTTGACGAGCAGATTACGGCGCCGCTGCATGGTTTCGCCGGCGCGGATGATTATTATCGGCGTTGTAGCGCGTTGCCGCGTCTGGCTGCGATTCGCCAGCCGTTGTTGATCTTGCAAGCGCGTGACGATCCTTTCATGACGGCGGCGGTGATCCCGGATAGGGCACGGCTACCGTCTAATATCGACTATCAGCTCACCGAGTTCGGTGGACACGTCGGCTTTATCAACGGCACGCTATGGCGCCCGTCCCTGTGGTTAGAGCAGCGTATTCCCGAATGGTTAGCCTGTTATTTGGAGTCAATGACGTGATCATTCCTTGGCGAGATATCGCCCCGACAACATTGGATAATTTAATCGAAGCCTTCGTGTTACGTGAGGGAACCGATTATGGCGAACAGGAGAAGAGTCTGGCACAGAAGGTTGAGGATGTGCGCCAACAGCTGATAAGCGGCGAGGCCGTGGTTGTTTGGTCTGAACTTCATGAAAGTGTCAATATTATGGCGCGTAGCCAGTTTAACGGGGACGATTAACGCTAATCGCTCGCTTTTCTTGGTGATTTAGCGCAGGCTACTGTGCAAATAAGGTGCAAAAATAATTCCGTTGGGAAAAAAAACGCGGCGAACAGTGAGCTATTCCATGCTGAAACGAGACAGTGCGAGACAGTTGGGTCAAGCTATGCTACAAACTAAGCCGACATGCACCTTTAATGGAATGAAGCGGGTATAGATCAATAAGGTCGGGTAGCAACTCCCTTAGGCTAATAAAACTATATTCGACAAGTGCAGTGCTATAACAGGTTACTAGGCAGTTTCCCGGCTCCGCCGCCTGGCGGGGCGCGTTTGGCGCACGGGGATGCGATAACAACAGAGGATAATAGCGAATGGTTCTCGGCAAACCACAAACAGACCCAACCCTTGAATGGTTCCTGTCCCATTGCCATATTCATAAATATCCATCAAAAAGTACTTTGATTCACCAAGGTGAAAAGGCGGAGACGCTTTATTACATCGTGAAGGGATCTGTCGCGGTACTGATCAAGGATGAAGAGGGCAAGGAGATGATCCTCTCTTACCTGAACCAGGGCGATTTCATCGGTGAGTTGGGCTTGTTTGAGGAAGGACAGGAGCGCAGTGCCTGGGTTCGGGCGAAAACTGCCTGTGAAGTGGCTGAAATTTCTTATAAGAAATTCCGTCAGTTGATTCAGGTAAACCCGGATATCTTGATGCGATTGTCCGCGCAGATGGCGCGTCGCCTGCAAGTGACGTCAGAGAAGGTCGGTAACCTGGCTTTCTTGGACGTTACCGGCCGCATTGCCCAGACGCTGTTGAATCTGGCGAAGCAACCGGATGCGATGACGCACCCGGACGGTATGCAGATTAAGATTACGCGTCAGGAGATCGGTCAGATCGTCGGTTGTTCGCGTGAAACGGTCGGTCGTATCTTGAAGATGCTGGAAGATCAGAACCTGATCTCAGCCCACGGTAAAACCATCGTCGTCTACGGGACGCGGTGATTTTTCGCCCGCGCCGCCCTCGTGGCGCGGGACTCTCTCCATCCCCAGGATGGTGCTCATGTGGCGGCGGTTTATCTACCACCCGGAAGTGAATTATGCACTGCGTCAGACGCTGGTCTTGTGTCTGCCGGTATTGTTCGGGTTATTGATTGGCCAACTGCAACAGGGGCTACTGTTCTCGCTGGTTCCCGTCTGCTGTAACATCGCGGGTCTGGATACACCACATAAACGCTTCTTTAAACGCCTGGCCGTGGGTGGTTCGCTATTCGCGCTCGGTAGTTTTCTCTTGCAGCTTGCCTTGTTATGGCAGGTGCCTGTGCCGTTGGCGATGCTTTTTCTGGCGTTATTGCTGGGCGTCAATGGAGAGATCAGCCCATTGCATGCCCGCTTGCTGCCTGCCACGTTGGTCGCCGCCATCTTTACTCTGAGTATGGTCGGCATGGTACCTATCTGGCAGGCACCGCTGCTGTATCTGGTGGGGACCGTCTGGTACGGTGCGTTTACTTGGTTCTGGTTTATCCTGTGGAAGGGGCAGCCGATTCGCGAGACGCTGAACCAGCTCTATTTGGAGTTGGGGGATTATATCGAGGCCAAGTACAGCTTGCTGACGCAGCATAGTGATCCACAGACGGCCTTGCCGCCGTTGTTGAATCGTCAGCAGAAGGTGATGGATCTGATCACGGTGATCTACCAGCAGATGCACATGCTCTCTTTGGTTCATAACCCCGAGTACAAGCGCCTGGTTCGCTATTTTCAGGTGGCGCTCGATCTGCAAGAGCATATCACCGTCAGTCTCTCTCAGCCGGAGGAGGTGCAGACGCTGGTGGCGCAGAGCCAGGCCGAGGCGATCATTCGGCGCAATGCCCAGGTCGTCGCTGGGCGCCTGCGGGTGGTGGCGGATGACATTCTCTATCACCGTTATCCACAGCACTTCTCTATGCAGCCTGAGGTCTCCGCGTTGGAGAAGCTGGCCAGTCGCTATCCCGACAACCCGGTGGGGCAATTCTGTTTGCACCACTTTAGCCGCATGGCACGTTTATTAGAGCGCCAGCGCCCCCTCTATCAACGCCAACTGATGGCGACGCAGCAACGCCTGCCGTTTTGGCCGGCGTTGCGCGCCTATTGTTCACCGAAGTCTGGCGCGCTGCGTAATGCCTTGCGCCTCGGGCTGACCCTCGCCGCCGGTAGCGGCTTGGGGATCTTACTGGCATTGCCTAAATCTTACTGGATCATGTTGACCACGATGCTGGTGATCCAGAATGGGTATAACGCGACGCGGGTGCGGATCCAGCACCGTGCGATGGGGACCTTTGCCGGTCTGATTATCGCCGCTGGCCTGTTGCAACTGACGTTGAGCGAGGCGGTGATGTTGTTGGTGATGTTGTTGGTGACGCTGGGGGCTTATCTGGTGTTACGCAAGAACTACGGCCTGGCCGTCATCGGCTTTACGGTCAGCGCGGTATTTACTCTGCAATTGTTGGCGCTGAATGGTTCGAACTTCCTGGTGCCGCGCCTGGTAGATACCCTATTGGGCTGTATCCTCGCCTTCGCCAGCACGATCTGGCTGTGGCCACAGTGGCAGAGTGGTTTGTTGCGAAAGAATGCCCATCAGGCATTGGAGGCGTATCAGGATGAGCTGCGTTTGCTCCTCTCTGCCGACGTGGGGGTCAGCGAGCAGGCTTATGCGCGTATGCGCAGCAACCAGGCACAGAACACGCTCTACTCCTCTCTCAGCCAAGCGATGCAGGAGCCGGGCTTCGACTCACGCTATTTGGCCGATATGCGTCTGTGGATCACTCACAGCCAGTTTATCGTCGAGCACCTCAATGCCATGACGATCCTGGCGCGAGAGCACTATATGCTGACGCCACGTTTGGCCCAGGACTATTTGCAGTGTGGCGAGATTGCCTTGCAGCTCTGTCAGCAGCGTCTGGAACACGATGGGCCGAGTAGCAACGATAACCAGGCGATTCCGATCCCGGAGCCACAACAAGGCATGCCGATGACGCCGATGGAGGTCCATCTGCGGCGCATCCTATCGCATTTGCGCACCATGCATACTATTTCGTCTATCGCCTGGCGCCAGCGCCCGCATCATGGCTTGTGGCTCAGTCGTCGGTTACGTGACTGATCCGGGGGCGCCAGCGATTTATTTAGCCGCGCTGGCCGTAGTAGGCATCCGGCCCGTGCTTGCGCCGGAAATGCTTATCGCGCAGCGCCCGGTCCAGCGGGGCGAGGCGCGGGTTCAGGCTATAGGCAATCCAGGCCATTTTGGCCACCTCCTCCAATACCACCGCGTTATGCACCGCCTGCGCCGCGCTCTCCCCCCACGCGAAGGGACCGTGCTGGTGAACGACGATCCCCGGCATATGGCTCGGGTCGCGCTGCGCCAGCGTTTCGATGATGACCCGCCCGGTGTGATGCTCATAGTCGTGGTCGATCTCGGCGGCGCTCAGCGCGCGGGTACAGGGGATGTCGCCGTCGAAGTAGTCAGCGTGGGTGGTGCCGAGCGCCGGGATCGCCCGCCCCGCCTGTGCCCAGGCGGTCGCATGGGTCGAGTGGGTATGCACGATACCGCCCAGCTGCGGGTAGCGGCGGTACAGCGCCAGGTGGGTCGGGGTGTCGGATGAGGGGCGCAGCGCGCCAGCGACGATCCGTCCGTTCAGATCGACGACGACCATCGCCGCGGGGGTCAGCGCCTCATAGGCGACGCCGCTGGGCTTGATGACGACATAGCCGCGCTGGCGATCGATGGCGCTGACGTTGCCCCAGGTAAAGGTGACCAGCCCGTGGCGCGGCAGGGCCATGTTGGCCTGGTAGACCTGCTGTTTCAGCCGTTCCATGAGGCCTCCTGCGTCACCGCCAGTCCGGCACGTCGCATCCGTTCAATGACCCACTCGCGCGCCTCGCGCACCGCCTGCAGCGGGTCCGGGGCGCTTTCGCTCCACATCTCGATCAGGTAGGGACCGCGGTAGCCATGGCGATCCAGCGTGCGGAAGCAGGTCTCAAAGTCGACCACGCCGCTGCCGAAGGGCACATCCCGAAACTGGCCCGGCCGGGTATCTTTGACATGCACGGCGACGATGCGGTCGATGCCGGCCACCAGCTCCAGCTCGACGTCATTATCCCAGGCCGAAAGGTTGCCGATATCCGGGTAGACCTGGAACCAGGGGCTGCGCAGATAGCGGCAGTAGCCGAGCGCTTTGCTAACGGAGTTGAGCAGCGGCATGTCCATGGTCTCCATGGCCAGCGTGACCTGCGCCTGGCTGGCCAAGGTGACGGCTTGGCTCAGCCCCTCGCGGAACAGTCGGCGGGTCAGGGCATTGCCCTGCTGATAGTAGACGTCGTATCCCGCCAGCTGAATAACCCGGATACCCAGATCCTGGGCGAGGGTAATCGCGTGGGCCAGCAGCCGCAGCGCCTGACGCCTGACCGCCTGATCCTCGCTGCCCAGCGGAAACCGGCGGTGGGCGCTGAGGCACAGGGAGGGAATACGTACGCCGCTGTGCGCCATTGCCGCCAGCAGATCCAGACGCTGCTGGCGCGACCAGGTCAGTCTGGCCAGGCGGCGATCGCTTTCATCGATAGACATTTCGACGAAGTCGAACCCGAGCTGCGCGGCTTGCGTCAGGCGTCGTGGCCAGTCTTCGCCGGCGGGCAGCGCCTTTTCATAGATGCCCAGCGGCATGGTAGGATGCAGCATATTGGTCTCCTTAGCCCCACAGCTGGGCGATGCGCTGTTTGAAGCGGTGCGCGGCGGCCAGCGGATCGCCGGCCTCGCGGATGCTGCGTCCGGCGATGAATACATGCACCGGGATCCCCTGAAACAGCGGCAGATCGTCCAGGGTGAGGCCGCCGGTCACCGTGACGCGAAAGCCCATGTCGCTCAGGCGGCGTATGGCGTCGATATCTGTCTGCCCCCAGGCCACCCCCGCCGCCTGTGCGTCGCGGCTGCGGTGGTAGACCACCTGACCGATACCCGCCTGGCGCCAGGCCTGTGCCTGCTCCCAGGTCCAGTAGCCGGTCAGCTCTATCTGCAGATCGCCGTCGAACGCCTGGGCAACCGCCAGCGCGTTCTTGGTCGTAGCGAT
Organism: Edwardsiella sp. A.80236; assembly: GCF_044540725.1. Classification (NCBI taxonomy): domain Bacteria; kingdom Pseudomonadati; phylum Pseudomonadota; class Gammaproteobacteria; order Enterobacterales; family Hafniaceae; genus Edwardsiella; species Edwardsiella sp. A.80236. The sequence goes on along the minus strand of NZ_JBIUCY010000015.1, from coordinate 61,149 downwards.
ATCGGCGCAGCAGATCACGGTGATCCAGTCGGCGTTGGCCTCAAAACACATGCGCGCCAGGATGGCGCCGGCATCGGCAATTTTGGCGTCGGCCAGGATTATCTTGTGGGGGTAGAGCGCCTTGAGATCGCGTATGGCGCGCACGCCCTCGCCGACGCACAGTATCGTGCCGACCTCGATGATATCGACGGCTTCGGCGATCTGCCGGGTAGTGAGGTAGGCCGCCTCCAGCGTCGGGTTATCCAGCGCGATTTGCAGCATAGGCAGGGACGGTATCATGAGGCGACTCCTTGGGGATGCGATGGGGTGGTTGCCGAATCGATGAGCGCCAGCACCTGCGCTGGCGTGCGGCAGGCGCGCAGGCGCGTAAAGTTGGCCTCATCCTCGAACAGGTCGACGATCTGACGGATACCGACCTCCTGATGGGTGTGGGCGTCGACGGCGGCCAGGGTGATCAGAATGTCCACCGGGTCGTTATCCTCATGGCCGAACGCGACCGGCGTCCGCAGGGTGACCAGCGCAAAGCCGGTCTTGATCACCCCCTCTTCCGGGCGCCCGTGCGGCATGGCCAGCCCCGGCGCCAGCACAAAGTAGGGGCCAAAGCGCGCGACGCTATCCAGGATGGCCCGGTAGTAGCGTGGCTCTACGACGCCGGCGCTGACCAGGAGATCCACGCCGATCCTGACGGCCGCAGGCCAGTCCGCCGCCTCGGCCTGTAGGCGGATGCTGTGGTTTTCCGCCAGCGAGTCTCGCAGTTTCATCATGGCTCCTTAGCTGAGGTCCTGGGGAAAGTGGGCGCGGATGACCTCCATCAGCTTGGGGCCGAACTCTTCCGCCGACAGCATATTGCGTACCCCGACCACGTATTTATTGCCGCTGACGCTGATCTCGCCGGCGACGTGGGTGGATGCAATGATGATATCTGCGCCGCTCAGCTCCGATTTATACTCGCCGACCGCGCAGCTGTTGACGCTGTGGTCAACGCCCCGCTGGGTTAGAAACTGATCCACTTTCATCTTCATGATCATTGAACTGCCTTGGCCGTTACCGCAGACGGCGAGAATGTGTACTGTCATGATGTTTCTCCATGGAGTTAGAGTGTTGCGCCGCGCGCCTGATCGACCTGCGCCGCCTCTTCCGCGCGCAGGCTGCGCCCGGCAACTAGCATGTAGGCCAGGGCGATCAGCAGCAGAACGCCCATAAACCACAGGCCTAGCGTCAGCCCCTGGATCATCGGCGGGGCCAGGATGGACCAGTCGGCCATCCCCATCCAGGCGCTGAGCCCGGTAAGCTTGACGGCCCAGACGCAGCCGAAGATTTCAATCATCCCCATGACCAGACAAATCTTGATGGCCGCTCGCCAGCCTCCGAAGTGGTTGGCAAAGACGCCGATCGTCGCGTTGGAGAAGAACATGGGGATAAAGCCGGGGATGATCAGGATAGGTGACCCCAGCAGGATCAGGATGCCGATGGCGATCAGCTGCCCGATGGTGCCCCAGATAAACCCCCACACGACAGCGTTGGGGGCGAAGCTGTAGATGGCCGCGCAGTCGATGGCCAGTACGGCGCCGGGGATCAGGCGCTGAGAGATGCCAGTGAAGGCTTCTGACAGCTCCGCGACGAACATGCGCACCCCCTGGACGATGATGAAGATTGCGACGGCGAACTGAAAACCGGTCTGCAGGATGTAAATGCTCCAGTGGGTTTTCCCCGCCATCAGCTGGACGGTGTCCAGCCCGAAAGAGCAGAGGATCAGCCCGAAGAACAGGGTCATCACGATCGCGGTCGAGACGATATTGTCGTGGAAGATATTCAGCCAGCCGGGCAGTTTGAGCTCTTCAACGCTCTCCTCCCTGCGCCCCAGATAGGGGGCCAGCCGATAGGCCAGCCAGGAGGCAAACTGCTGCTGATGGCCAATGGAGAAGCCGCAGCCGTCGGTGACCTCCTGGGTGGGGCGGTACATCATGTTGGCGGTGATGCCCCAGTAGAGTGAGACCAGCAGCGCGCTGCACAGGATCGTGGTCCACATGGGATAGCCGAAGATATAGAACACCACGGCGATAAGCCCGGCCTGCTGAAACATGATGTGGCCGGTCAGCATGATGGTGCGGATGCCGGTGAGGCGGCGCAGCAGGACGTAGAGAATGTTCAGCGCCAGCGCTAGTAGCACGGTATAGCCTACCCAGCTGTAGGCGTCACCCATGCGCTCGATGGTGGCCATCATCGAGGCGTAGGTATCTGAAATGGCTCCGTTGATGTGATAGACCTCGGACATCTTGGCTACCACCGGTTTAAAGGTTGAGGTCAGGATGCCGGAGCCCGCCTGCAGCAGCATAAAGCCGATGATGGTTTTGATGGTGCCTTTGATGATCACCGTCGCCGGTTTACGCAGCAGCAGGTAGCCGAGACAGGTGACAATCCCCAGCAGCAGGGGGGCGTTGGTCATCACTTGATTGAAAAAAATCAGAAAGGCACGGTACAGAATGTCCATAGCGTTCTCCGTTCGGCGTGGATCCTGAGCGCGGATCGGGGGAGATGCGCTCAGGGCTGTGTATAATTCGACCACTCTAGCAATCGTTAAAAATCACTTAAAGATTAAAAATGATCATTTGTGATTATGATCTCAACTTGTCGATCGCCCCGTGGATAGGCGTTCCTTTAGCTGCACCGTACGCCGTAACATTTTTATCTCTATGATTATAAATATTAATTTATGTATTTGTGGCCATGGCGCCGCAGCACAGGGGAAGGGGCTATTACGTCGTGTATCTCCTGCGCTCAGCTCACTGCGCTATTGCAATCAAAATTGATCTAAATATGATTGATATTGATTACATGCGCTGCACTGGTGAGCCGATAGGAGGCCGACGATGAGTAAACTTGATGACATTACCCGCGAGTCCTGGATCCTGAACACGTTTCCGGAGTGGGGGACCTGGCTGAACGAGGAGATAGAGCAGGCGACTGTGGATCCCGGTAGCTTTGCGATGTGGTGGTTGGGCTGTACCGGGATCTGGTTGAAGTCGGAGGGGGGGGCGAATCTGTGCATCGATTTTTGGTGCGGAACCGGTAAGCGCAGCCATGCCAATCCGTGGATGGCGACGGGGCACCAGATGCAGCGGATGGCCGGGGTGCAGAAGCTGCAGCCCAATCTGCGCACCTCGCCCTTTGTGCTCGATCCTTTTGCCATCCGCGAGATCGATGCGGTGCTGGCGACCCACGACCATAATGATCATATCGATATCAATGTGGCGGCCGCGGTGCTGCGCAATGCGGCACCGGACGTCCCCTTCATCGGCCCGCAGCGATGCGTCGATCTGTGGGTATCTTGGGGCGTGCCGCGCGATCGCTGCCGGGTGGTGGTCCCCGGCGATACGATCCGGATCAAAGATACGGAGATCGTGGCGCTGGACGCCTTCGATCGCACCGCGCTGATCACGCTGCCGCCGTCGGAGCGGGCGCAGGGTACGCTGCCCGACGGTATGGATCTGCGGGCGGTGAACTACCTGTTTAAGACGCCCGCGGGTTCGCTGTACCACAGCGGCGACTCCCACTACTCCAACTATTACGCCAAGCACGGCAACGATCATCGCATCGACGTGGCGCTCGGCTCCTATGGCGAGAACCCGCGCGGGATCACCGACAAGATGACCAGCGCCGATATCCTGCGGATGGCCGAGGCGCTGAAGGCCAAAGTGGTGATCCCGTTCCATCACGATATCTGGTCTAACTTCCAGGCCGATCCGCAGGAGATCCGGGTGCTGTGGCAGATGAAGAAAGATCGTCTGGGCTATGACTTCACCCCCTTTATCTGGCAGGTGGGCGGTAAGTTTACCTGGCCACAGGATCAGGGGCGGCTGGAGTATCACTACCCGCGCGGCTTTGACGACTGCTTCACCCAGGAGCCAGACCTGCCCTTTAAGGCCTTTTTGTAGCCGGGCGGCGGCGGTATCTATGGCAGGGATACCGCCCGATTTGTTTCCCCGCGGCTTTCAAATATACTCATGTTGTAATCATCACTGAGCCTGGATTTTCATGACGGAATCACAACGACATCAGACCCTGCTGGAGATGCTGCAGCAGGATGGCTTTGTCAGCGTTGAGCAGGTGATCGCGAGCCTGCAGGTATCGCCGGCGACGGCGCGGCGCGATATCAATAAGCTGAATGACGCCGGTAAGCTGAAAAAGGTGCGTAACGGTGCGGAGGCTGTGAGCCCCAATCGTATGGCCTGGACGCCGATGAATATCCACCGGGCGCAGAATCACGATGAAAAGGTGCGCATTGCCCGCGCCGCCTCGCGGCTGGTGCAGCCGGGGGAGAGCGTGGTGATCAACTGCGGCTCGACGGCGTTTTTGCTGGGGCGGGAGCTTTGCGGACGCGATGTGCAGGTGATTACCAACTATTTGCCGTTGGCTAACTACTTGATAGATCAAGAGCACGATAGCGTGGTGATCATGGGGGGGCAGTATAATCGCACCCAGGCGATCACGCTGGCGCCAGCGGACGGCGATGCCTCGCTGTATGCTGGACACTGGATGTTTACCAGCGGTAAGGGGCTGACCCCCGAGGGGCTGTACAAGACCGATATGCTGACGGCGATGGCAGAGCAGAAGATGCTGAAGTACGCCGGTAAGCTAGTGGCGCTGGTGGACAGCAGCAAGGTGGGGCAGCGGGCTGGCATGCTGTTCGCTCGCGCGGGGCAGATCGGCATTCTGATCACCGGTCAGGATGCCCCGGCGGAGGTGGTCGCGCGCCTACGCGAGTGTGGCGTACGGGTTGAGCTAGTGTAAACGGGAAAGACCAAAAAGCCGCGCGTCGCGCGGCAGATCACGCGATAGGGGCCGTCGCATCCGGCCCGCCTGAGGATATCAGTAGTAAGAGTGGTCGCCGCGCTGGTGCTCAGTCAGATCGCGCACCCCTTTCAGTTCCGGGAAGCGTTGCAGCAACTCTTTTTCGATCCCCTCTTTCAGGGTGTAATCCACCATTGAGCAGCCATTACAACCGCCGCCGAACTGCAGGATGGCGTAACCTTCATCGGTGATCTCCATCAGCGAGACACGACCGCCGTGGCCCGCCAGCTGCGGGTTGATCTGCGATTGCAGGATATACTCCACGCGTTCAATCAGCGGCGCATCATCGGCTACTTTACGCATCTTGGCGTTGGGCGCTTTCAGGGTCAGTTGTGAGCCAAGCTGATCGGTAACGAAATCGATCTCGGCGTCTTCCAAAAACGGCGCGCTGATTTCGTCGACATAGGCGCTCAGCTGTTCAAAATCCAGTTTACGATCATTGGCCTCAACGGCGTCCGGCGGGCAATAAGAGACGCCGCATTCGGCGTTGGGCGTGCCGGGATTAATGACAAAAACCCGGATCTGAGTACCCGGTTCCTGATTTGCCAGCAATTTGGCAAAGTGCTCTTGCGCTGCTTCGGTAATACGGATCATGGCATCTGCTCAATAGTTGACTTCTCCGGTCGGTTATAATACGCCGATCGTAAAATGCTCACAAGGTGCGACACAGACAGATAACCTCTACCGACATCACACCTTGTGCGATTAGTCGTTGGCTGATCTCACTCAAGGTACTGCCGGTGGTGACCACGTCATCGACCAACAATACCCGCCGCCCTGTCAGAGCGGGATGGCAGGTGAAAGCCCCGCGTAGATTGCGCCGCCGCTCGGCGGCGCTCAATCCCTGCTGTGGCGGTGTGGAGCGAACGCGCCGTAACCAATGTGGCCGGTAGTCCGCCTGCAGCCAATGCGCCAACGGGCGAGCCAGTTCGGCGGACTGATTGTAGCCGCGCCGCCAGTGACGTCGTCGGTGCAAAGGTACCGCCAGTAGCAGATCGGGACGCATTGAGGGGATATGGCGCCGAGCCTGGAGGTAACTCAATAGCATCAGGCGTGCCAAGGGGAAGGCCAGCGGCCACTCTCCCCGGTATTTGAAGCGTTGGATCAGGGTGGCCAGCGGTGGTTGATAGTCACCGGTGAAGATCAGCCGTTGCCAGGGGGGCGGACGTTGTAGACAGCGGCCACAGGGGCGTGTGGCATCGGCACTGGGCAGGCCACAGCGTGGGCAGCAGGGTGGAGGAAGCGGGAGTGCTCGGCGACACGGCGTACAGATACCGACAGGGGCTCGGAGTGGCAGGCGACAGATCGCACAGCGTCCATGAAGTGATACCATGTGCGTTTCCTGATAGGGCCAATGTGAAAGGAGACCATAACCGATGAGCGCGCTGTATTGGCATCGTTGCGGGACGGGAAAACAGGATCTTGTGCTGTTGCACGGCTGGGGACTGAATGGCGAAGTGTGGCGTTGCATTCTGCCTCGGCTCTCCACTCACTTTCGCCTGCATGTGGTCGATCTGCCGGGCTATGGTCGTAGCGAGGCTAGTCCCTGCTTCTCGCTGGAGGCCATGACGCAGCAGGTCTTGGCCCAAGCACCACAACGCGCGATTTGGCTGGGGTGGTCGCTGGGGGGGTTAGTGGCTATGCTGGCGGCGTTGAGCCAGCCACGATGCCTGAGTGGTTTGGTTACCGTCGCCTCCTCGCCCTGTTTTACCGCGCAGGCGCAGTGGCCGGGTATTCATGGCCCGGTGCTACAGAGTTTTCAACAGCAACTGAACGCGGACTTCTCACGGACAGTAGAACGCTTTCTGGCATTGCAGACGCTGGGGACCGAGAGCGCACGCCAGGATGCACGCACCCTGAAGTCGGTGGTGCTGGCGCAGCCGATGCCTTCGGCCGCGGTGTTGAATGCCGGGCTATCGATATTACGCGATACCGATTTGCGTCCTCGGTTGAGGGAGGTGACGACGCCCTGGTTACGCCTCTATGGCGCGCTGGATGGTCTTGTGCCACGTCGTGTTGCGCCGTTAGTGGATGCGCTGACGTTACCGGGGGAGTCCCAGATCTTGCCTGCGGCGGCACATGCGCCCTTTATCTCGCATCCCGAACCATTCTGTGCGGCGTTATGCGACTTTGCGGGTGCGTTGCCGCAGGAATAAAAAAACAGCCGCATCGGCGGCTGTTGAGTTAGTCAGTTGCGGGCGCTTAGTGCGCCCGAACCTGGTAAATGATCGTTTCGCACTTCTTCTGTGCTTCGGGGCAGCCTTTGCAGCTGCCATTGAGGCAGCCGCTATCGATATCGTCGACCTTTTCTACACAGCCCATCTGCTCCAGGCGTTCTAGCATGGCGCGAACCATGGCCGGTGTACCACCGACCTCACGGCATAGACGTTGTAGTTCGATGCGTCCATGCAACGTAACGGTATCTCGGACTTGCAGTAACGTGGTCATGATAATGCTCCGTTACATCGATTAGTGGCAGTTGCCACGGTTGTTACAGCAGCAGCTGGCGCTAGCCACGTTACTCAAACGCACGGTGACCCGATCGCGAGAGCGACGCAGGATGACCAGCACAGCCAGGTTGAACAGGACGACGGCACAGATGGCGATCAGGCTGTAATCGGGATGTGCATCGAAGTTCACCACCTGGTAGTACAGGGTCGCCAGTGAGTAGGCCACGTTCAGCCCCCAACCGATGGAGAACATCATCCAGCCACGGCTACTTTCACGGGCGATAGCCCCCATGACCGAGACGCAAGGAACATACAGTAAGACGAAGATCAGGTAGGCATAGGCGGCGCTGATGCTGCCAAACTTGCTACTCATCACGCCCATGGAGCTGCTGCCCATCTCGCCGTCGCCTTTACTGGCCTCGATCGGGTTGGAGAGTACGCTGATGCTGAGGGTATCCTTCAGCCCCTGCCAGGTCTCATCCAGTGCCTCTTTCAGGCCGCCAACCAGACTGTAGCTCTGCGGGTCGAAATCCTCTTCATTGATATGCTCGGCGGTATACAGGGTATTCAGCGTACCCACGACTACCTCTTTCGCCATCGCCCCGGTGATCAGGCCGACGGTGGCTTGCCAGTTATCCTCTTTGACGCCGATCGGTTGCAGCAGTGGTGTTAACACCTTACTGGTTGCCGCCAGAGCCGAATCGTTGAGATCGCTGACCGGCTTACCGCTAAAGGAGAAGCTATTCAGCGCGCCGATAACGATGCTGACGATGATGATGACGCGTCCGGCACGGACCACAAACGCCTTCAGGCGTTGCCAGGTCTGTAGCAGTAGACTCTTCAGATGCGGCACATGGTAGACCGGCATCTCCATCACGAAGGGGGAGGCATCGCCGCGCATCAAGGTGTGTTTCAGCATTAACCCGGTCAGGATCGCCATGACGATACCCAGCAGGTAGAGCGAGAACACCACGAAGGCGCCATTCTGGCCGAAGAAAGCGGCGGAGAAGACGGCAAAGATAGCCAGACGAGCACCGCAAGACATGAAGGGAGCCATCAGGACGGTGATCAGTCGCTCACGCGGCGCATCCAGGGTTCGAGCCCCCATCACCGACGGTACGTTACAGCCGAAGCCGACGATCAACGGGACGAAAGATTTACCCGGTAACCCTAACGCCTGCATCATGCGGTCGACGACGAAGGCGGCACGAGCCATGTAGCCGGAGTCTTCCAGGAAGGAGAGGAAGAGATACATCATGCCGATCTGGGGGACTAACGGTAGGACGGTGTTGATACCGCCACCGATCCCCTGGGCCAGGAAGATAGTGAGCCAATCGGGGAAGTTTAATGTAGCGCCAATCCACTGAATGCCCTGAATAAATAGGGTCGCGGAGCCGATGTCGAACAGCGGTTGCAACGCCCCCCCGATGTTGATGGCCAGCAGGAACATCAGGTACATCACAAAGAGAAAGATCGGGATCCCTAACCAGCGGTTGAGGATCACCCGATCGAGTTTCTCCGTTAGGCGATTCGGCTGTGCCTGTTGGCTGTTGCTGACCGCATCACAGATATCGGTAATGCTTTGATAACGAGCGTTGGCAATGATCAGGGCTGGATCGTCTTTTAGGGTGCGTTGTAGGGTTTCGCGCACCTCGGGCAACAATGCGAGGGCATTACTGGCGCGTGACGAGCTATAGATGTCACCCTCTAGCAGCTGCAAGGCGATCCAGCGGCGTTGCTGCATGGTCAGCGAGTCGGGCATGACCTGCGACAGACGATCGACTTGGTTGAGCAGTAATTGTGGATAGTCGACTAATGCCTCGACTGCACAGACTGGCGGCATGTCGATGGCACGCTTCAGGGCACATACGCCCTCGCTACGGGTCGAGACCATCGGGATCACCGGGCAGCCGAGTCGTTTCGAGAGCGCATCAATATCGATCGCGATCTGTTGGCTGCGGGCGATGTCCAACATATTGAGCGCGATGATGCAGGGGATACCGAGCTCCAACAGTTGTAGCGTCAGGTAGAGGTTACGCTCTAAGTTGGAAGCATCGACCACGTTGATAATCAGATCCGCATCGCCGCTAAGAATGTAGTGGCAGGCGATTTGCTCATCCAGCGACGTCTGTTCGGAGATGGTGGTCAACGAGTAGGTCCCAGGCAGGTCGACCAGCTTAACCTGATGATCTGGGGTGTTGAATTGCCCCTCTTTGCGTTCGACGGTGACGCCAGCCCAGTTACCGACACGCTGACGTGCGCCGGTCAACTGGTTGAATAGCGTCGTTTTCCCTGAGTTGGGGTTACCGATTAACCCGATGGTCAATTGTTTCATAATTTACTGTTTTTTGGCCAAGACAGACACAGGCACGGGTATGGATAACCCGCGCTATCCCGTAAGTATGTTACTGCCCAGTGTGGTAAAGGGGCGTGGATGTATTATTGTGCGCCGACGGCAGCTGCCGGTGCGGCGGCGTGCGCGGCATGCTGCGCTTGCCCCTGCGGCTCGATGTTGAGCAACGCCAGATCTTTTTTACGCAAGACCAGACTAACCCGGCGCGCCTTCACTTCGATCGGGTCACCCAGCGGAGCGATGCGTACCACCGTAAAAGGTGCTCCTGGCAGGAAACCCAGCGAGAGTAATTTTTGGCGATAGGCTGGGCTAATGGACGGCGAGAAGCCGAGAATTTTGTATTGATGACCCGGAAGAAGCTGGTGCATATAAACCTTCTTACTTGTTACGACAGTCATTGCGTTGGGCCTGCATGCGGAGGCAGTAATGATACGCTGCGGCACTCTCACGACATTCAGCAAACTGATGTGTAGATGCTGACTAATGCGTAGTATAATTAAATTGATAATTATTTGCATCCGCATTTGGCGCTAAACGTCATGCGACACGTGTCGATGACATTGGCATGGTAACGTGGTCATAACCTGTACCATGGCTGTGTTTTAGCACTATTTTAGTAATACGGCAAATGAGAATCATTCGTTAAAAAGGTTAATGATATGTACCTATTTTTTGTAGGGTCATTTGCTGCTGTCAGTGAAGTCATCGAAAAAATAGGGAAGAGCGTTGCAGGGCTATTATTTTTTATTGTTTGTTATCAATATGATGATCCGGTGCGGGTGGCCGGTATAGTGGTGAGGGGCATCGATCATGATGCTATCATTGCGGATGTGGCAGCCGCTTTTTAGTATTTGAGGATAACATCCTGTTCACGTTTCGCGGTGTTTTACAATGGATTTGCGCCTGAGATTGCGATGAAGTCTCATTTAGATTTGTATTTTGTGATGAGAATCACGCCCCCTAGAGAGAGGGCGTGGACAGTGGACTTAACGCTTCAGTTTGCCCAGGGCGGCCGCTAATGCATCGCCCATGGCACTGTTGCCGTTATTGGCGCTGCGTTGGTTACGCCCTGGCGCGGGGCGCGCAGGGCGTGATGTCGGGCGGGTATGCTCGCTGTTGCGTTCGCTCATCGGCCGCCGCGCGCCACTCTCGCCCGGTTGCTCGTCTAGGCGCATGGTTAAGGCGATGCGTTTACGCTCTAGGTCGACCTCCAGCACCTTGACCTTGACGATATCACCGGCCTTGACCACCTTGTGCGGGTCGTCGACAAACTTGTGAGCGAGGGAGGAGATATGGACCAAGCCATCCTGATGGACACCGATATCAACGAAGGCACCGAAGTTGGTAACGTTAGTCACACAACCCTCTAAGATCATACCGACGTTCAGATCGTTTAGGGTCTCGACCCCCTCAGCGAAGGTGGCGGTCTTGAACTCCGGGCGTGGGTCGCGCCCCGGTTTCTCCAACTCGCGTAGGATGTCGCTGACGGTCGGGACGCCGAAGCGTTCATCGGTAAACGCCTTGGGGCTCAGGCCGCGTAGCGCGTCTGGGTTACCCATCAATACCGCTAGGCTCTGTTCGGTTTTCGCCAAGATGCGTTCCACTACCGGGTAGGCTTCTGGGTGCACCGTTGAGGCATCCAACGGGTTATCCCCGTGCGTGATGCGCAGGAAGCCGGCACACTGCTCGAAGGCTTTGGGCCCGAGGCGACTGACCTCGAGCAGTTGCGCGCGATTGGTAAAGCGGCCATTGGCATCACGCCAAGCGACGATGTTTTGTGCCATCAGGCGCGATAGGCCAGCCACGCGGGTTAGCAAGGCGACCGAGGCGGTATTCAGATCGACCCCCACGGCGTTAACGCAGTCTTCGACTACGGCATCCAGCTTGCGCGCCAGCAGGCTTTGACTGACGTCATGTTGATACTGGCCAACCCCGATGGATTTGGGATCGATTTTGACCAGCTCTGCTAACGGGTCTTGCAGACGACGGGCGATGGAGACCGCTCCTCGCAGTGAGACATCCAGATCGGGGAACTCTTGCGCGGCCAGTTCCGAGGCTGAATAGACCGAGGCACCGGCTTCACTGACGATCACCTTTTGCGCCGTTACCTGAGGGTAGTGGCGCTGGACATCGGCGTAGAAGCGCTCCGTCTCGCGTGAGGCGGTGCCGTTACCGATGGCCACTAACTCGACGCCATACTTCTGGCACAGTTGAGCCACACTGGCCGCCGCCTTGGCGCTTTGCCCGGTGTGTGGATAAATGGTGTCGGTGGCGACCAGCTTACCTGTGGCATCGACCACGGCCACTTTTACCCCGGTACGTAGGCCAGGATCCAAGCCCATGGTGGCGCGCAGTCCGGCCGGCGCCGCCATCAACAGATCGTGCAGGTTACGCGCGAAGACGTTGATCGCCTCCTCCTCCGCGCGTTCGCGCAGGGCACCCATTAATTCGGTTTCCAGGTGCAGCAACACCTTGACTCGCCAGGTCCAGCTGACCACCGCCTTACGCCAGGCGTCCGCCGGTGCTTGCCCCAGGTGCAACCCGAGATGATCGGCGATCAGTTGCTCGCCGTAGCTTTCGCGCGGCGGCTCATCGAACTGTGGATCGGGATTGAGGGAGAGTTGCAGGATACCCTCATTGCGGCCACGGAACATCGCCAGCGCACGGTGTGAGGGGACGGCGGCGATCGGTTCGTGATGGTCAAAATAGTCACGAAACTTCGCGCCCTCTTCGGCCTTGCCTTCGTTGACGCGAGAGACCAGATGCGCGTTTTTCCATAGATAGTCGCGAACCTTAGCCAGTAGCGCGGCATCTTCGGCGAAACGCTCCATTAGGATGTAGCGGGCACCATCCAAGGCGGCCTTGGCGTCGGCCACGCCCTTATCGGCATCGATGTATTGCATGGCCAGTACTTGAGGGTCATGTTGCGGCTGTTGCCACAGTGTCTCGGCCAGCGGCGTCAACCCAGCTTCGATGGCGATCTGCCCGCGGGTACGGCGCTTGGGTTTATAGGGGAGATAGAGGTCTTCCAGCTCAGTCTTGCTCAGGGTCGCCAGGATCGAGGCTTCTAGCGCGTGGGTTAACTTGCCCTGTTCGTCGATGGACTTGAGGATGGTCGCGCGGCGCTCTTCCAATTCACGCAGATAGATCAGGCGGCTTTCGAGTTGACGCAGTTGGGTATCGTCTAGCCCACCGGTGGCCTCTTTACGGTAGCGCGCGATAAACGGTACGGTGTTACCTTCGTCCAGGAGGCGAATGGCGGCGTCAACCTGCTCGGTGCGCGCCTGCAGTTCAGTTGCGATAATGCGGCTTAATGCGTCATTCATAGCGTTAGATAGATCGTCTTGATGGATAAAAGCCAGGCTCCCGTTATACGGAGTCGGACACGAAAATACCAGTACCGCGCTGGCGAGGATGCTTAGCGCGGCGGGAGAGCGCTAGGGCTGGGTATAGTCGATGGCGTTGATGTACCACAGCGCTTCACCGGATGGCGTGATGACGGTCGCCGCGTCGCCGACCTCTTTCTTCAACAGTGCTCGCGCCATCGGCGAGTCGATAGAGATGTAGTCGTTGCGGCCGAAGATTTCATCATAGCCCACGATGCGGAAACGCTTGATCACCCCATCATCGTTCTCAACCTCGACCCAGGCGCCGAAGAAGACCTTGCCATCCTGTTGGGGTGAATAGTCGACGATTTTCAGCATCGACATGCATTTGCGTAGGTAGCGTACCCGGCGATCGATTTCGCGTAGACGTTTCTTGTTGTATTGATAGTCGGCGTTCTCACTGCGATCGCCGAGGCTGGCGGCCCAGGTCACTTTCTTGGTGACCTCCGGGCGTTCTTCGCGCCACAGGTAGTCCAGCTCCTGTTTGAGTTTGTCGTAACCTTCTCGGGTAATCAGCGGGGTTTTCATCTGTTATAACCTGAAATGGAGGACGCCGGTCCAGTATGTTGCTCGATGCCGCATTGCATCGCCTTGCCCGGCGCGCTACGGTGGAGAGCGCGGCGAGACAGCCTAACGCATTTTGCCACCTCGGGCGAATAATTGGCGTGATGATGTCGCCAACCTAGCGTAACCATAAGATAAATAACCTTTGTAACAATTTAGGCTAGAATATAAACCATTATCTGCTGTTTGAATAAAGCGAGTTTTCTGACAATAGATCGCGACGCGGGCGCGCGCTATTCTGGCGGGCGATAACCTGATTACACATACAGATATACAGACAAGCGCCGGGCTTTCTGCCTTTGGGAGTACACCATGCAAGAAAATTACAAAATTCTGGTTGTTGATGACGATATGCGCCTACGAGCATTGCTGGAACGCTACCTGACTGAGCAGGGGTTTCAGGTACGTAGCGTCGCCAACGCCGAGCAGATGGACCGTTTGCTCACGCGGGAATCCTTCCATTTGATGGTATTGGATCTGATGCTGCCGGGTGAGGATGGCTTGTCGATCTGCCGCCGCTTGCGTAGCCAGAGCAACCCGATGCCGATCATTATGGTGACGGCGAAGGGGGAAGAGGTGGATCGCATCGTTGGGCTAGAGATTGGTGCCGATGATTACATTCCCAAGCCGTTTAACCCGCGTGAACTGTTGGCGCGTATCCGTGCGGTATTGCGTCGCCAGGCCAACGAGTTGCCGGGGGCGCCGTCGCAGGAAGATGCGGTGATCAATTTTGGTAAGTTTAAGCTCAATCTGGGGACTCGTGAGATGTTCCGCGATGACGAGCCGATGCCGTTGACCAGCGGGGAGTTCGCGGTACTCAAGGCGTTGGTTAGCCATCCGCGTGAGCCGCTCTCTCGCGATAAGTTGATGAATCTGGCCCGAGGGCGTGAATACAGCGCAATGGAGCGCTCCATCGACGTGCAGATCTCGCGTCTGCGTCGCATGGTTGAGGAAGATCCGGCGCATCCGCGCTATATCCAGACCGTATGGGGCCTGGGCTATGTCTTTGTTCCGGATGGCAGTAAAGCATGAGACGATTGCGTTTCTCGCCGCGCAGCTCGTTTGCCCGCACCCTGTTGCTGATTGTCACCTTGCTGTTTGTCAGCCTGGTGACCACCTATTTGGTCGTACTGAACTTCGCGATTTTGCCGAGTTTGCAGCAGTTTAATAAGGTGTTGGCCTATGAGGTGCGGATGCTGATGACGGATAAGCTCCAACTGGAAGATGGTACCCAGTTGGAGGTTCCGCCAGCGTTTCGCCGCGAGATTTACCGCGAGCTGGGCATTTCGCTGTATACCAATTCGGCGGCGGAAGAGAACGGGCTTCGCTGGGCGCAGCATTATCAGTTTTTAAGCCAACAGATGGCGCAGCAGTTGGGCGGGCCGACGGATGTCCGGGTTGAAATCAGCAAGAACACGCCGGTGGTGTGGCTGAAGACTTGGCTATCGCCCGATATCTGGGTGCGTGTGCCGTTGACCGAGATCCATCAAGGCGACTTCTCTCCATTATTCCGCTACACCTTGGCGATCATGCTGCTGGCGATCGGGGGCGCCTGGTTGTTCATCCGTATTCAAAACCGCCCCTTGGTGGAGTTGGAGCATGCCGCATTACAGGTGGGGAAAGGGCAGATCCCTCCACCGTTGCGGGAATATGGCGCCTCGGAGGTGCGCTCGGTGACACGAGCGTTTAACCAGATGGCGGCCGGAGTCAAGCAGTTGGCGGATGACCGTACCTTATTGATGGCGGGGGTTAGCCATGATCTACGCACTCCGCTGACGCGTATCCGCCTCGCGACGGAAATGATGAGTCCCGAGGACGCCTATCTGGCGGAGTCGATCAACAAGGATACGGAAGAGTGTAACGCGATCATCGAGCAGTTCATCGATTACTTGCGAACCGGGCAGGAAATGCAGACGGAGTCGTGCGATCTGAATGGCATCCTGACCGAGGTGGTGGCGGCAGAGAGCGGCTATGAACGGGAGATCGACACGGCCTTGGCCGAGGGTGAGCTGCTGATCGATGCGCATCCGCTCTCTATCAAGCGCGCGGTCGTTAACATGGTGGTCAACGCGGCGCGCTACGGCAACGGTTGGATTCGGGTCAGCAGTGGATGTGATGGTGGCCGCGCCTGGCTCCAGGTGGAGGATGATGGACCGGGGATCGATGATGAGCAGCTGGCGCATCTGTTCCAGCCTTTCGTGCGCGGCGAGAGCGCCCGCACCACCAGTGGTACCGGTCTCGGGCTGGCGATCATCCAACGTATCATTGATGCTCACCATGGTAGCTTAGATATCGGTCGCAGCGAGCGTGGCGGACTAAAGATCCGCGCCTATCTCCATCTGGTGTCGCAAGTCGCGCAGGACGATCATGGCGCCAAACCCCGAAGCGGGGGGCGACGTAAAGAGCGTAGCTAACGCGTGAGTGAGGATAAAAAAGAGGATGCCCATGAGCATCCTCTTTTACTTATGATTGATGTCTAGCCTCGATGGCCACGACGGGTGGCCATCACGGGATTAACGTTGTGGGCCAGCATGAACCAGTGCGGCACCGGCAGGCGTGTCGGTGTACTTATCGAAGTTAGTGATAAAGCGTTGGGCCAGATCGTCGGCCTTCTCTTGCCACATCTCCGGGCTGGCGTAAGTATCGCGCGGATCGAGGATGGCCGGGTTGACGCCGGGGAGCGCAGTCGGCACCGCCAGATTAAAGATAGGCAGTGTGAAGGTTTCCTCCTTATCGATATCGCCGTTGAGGATGGCGTCGATAATCGCGCGAGTATCCTTGATCGAAATCCGTTTGCCACTCCCATTCCAGCCGGTATTCACCAGGTAAGCCTGGGCACCGGCGGCTTGCATGCGTTTCACGAGGACTTCGGCGTATTGGGTCGGATGCAGGGTAAGGAACGCGGCGCCGAAGCAGGCGGAGAAGGTTGGCGTCGGCTCGGTGACACCCCGCTCGGTCCCCGCCAGTTTGGCGGTAAAGCCAGACAGGAAGTGGTACTGGGTCTGGTCGGCCGTCAGACGGGAGACGGGCGGTAATACGCCGAAGGCGTCGGCGGTCAGGAAGATCACCTTCTTGGCATGACCCGCTTTCGAGACGGGTTTTACGATATTCTTAATATGATAGATGGGGTAGGAGACGCGGGTGTTCTCCGTCTTGCTACCGTCGTCGAAATCGACGCTGCCATCGGCACGCACGGTGACGTTTTCCAGCAGGGCGTCACGAGTGATGGCGTGATAGATATCCGGCTCCGCTTCGGCGGAGAGTTTGATGGTCTTGGCGTAGCAGCCGCCCTCGAAGTTAAACACACCATCGTCATCCCAACCGTGTTCATCGTCGCCGATCAGGCGGCGTTTCGGATCGGTGGAGAGGGTGGTTTTTCCGGTGCCAGAGAGGCCGAAGAAGACGGCGACATCGCCTTTTTCGCCGACGTTGGCCGAGCAGTGCATCGAGGCGATACCTTTTAACGGCAGCAGGTAGTTCATGATGGAGAACATGCCTTTCTTCATCTCGCCGCCATACCAGGTTCCACCGATTAGCTGAATGCGTTCGGTTAAGTTAAAGGCGACGAAGTTTTCAGAGTTCAGTCCCTGCTCTTGCCATTGCGGGTTGGTACATTTGGCGCCATTCATCACGATGAAGTCGGGTTCGAAACCGGCCAGTTCATCCTCCGTAGGGCGGATAAACATATTTTTGACGAAATGGGCTTGCCAGGCGACTTCGGTAATGAAGCGCACCTTTAGGCGACTATCCGGGTTAGCGCCGCAGTAGGCATCGACTACGAATAGACGCTTATTCGAGAGCTGGCGAGTGACCAACCCTTTGAGATGTTGCCATATTTCAGGAGATAAGGGATGGTTATCATTCTTTCCCTTGCCTTGATCGGACCACCAAACGGTATCGCGTGTAGTGTCATCGCGTACCAGATATTTATCTTTGGGGGAGCGTCCAGTAAAGATGCCGGTATCGACGGCGACGGCGCCTAACGTGGTAACCGTGCCGCGTTCATAGCCTTGCAGGCTAGGCGCGGTTTCTTCCTTGAACAAGAGGTCGTAATCGGGATTATAAACAATTTCAGTAACATCAGAAATGCCATAGGAGGCGAGATCAGCTGCAGTTAAGCCAGTGGCATGCATTACACTACTCCTTGTAGGTTATTTTTTATCTGCGCCTACTGTAAGTCGTTACTTTTTTGTTAACCGAGATAATCATCAAAAAAACAAAAAATCAGCGGAATCCATTTTGTGGCAAATTCTTCTATTTTGATAATACCTGTCAGGATCAATTATTGCTGTACTACGGCTTCCCTGTAGGCCGCCGGCACGACTAGGGGGTCGTTGTTGATGCGAGGGGGTCGTCCTTTTCTGTGGGGCGACCCGAGGTGATCCAGCCGAAGATGCCATCGGCCATATGAAAGACATGAGGGTAGCCGAGCGCCATGGTCATCTTGGCGGCATCATGGCTGGCGAGGCAGAGTTGATTTGCGCAGTAGAAGATCAAGGTTGCTTGCCGGTCGTGAGGCAGTAGGCTCTGCCAGTTCTCTTGGTTAATGTAGATCGCGCCGGGAATGCGGCCCTGATGCCAGATCTCGGGCGTGTTCACATCTAGAAAGTAGACATTCGGCTGGCCGAGTAACGATTCGGCTGCTCGCATACTGATGGGTGTTGGCTCCTGCTCTTGTTGCGTGTGTATGGGGGCGGCAAAGATGGCGGTAGGTGAGAATAGGCTGAGCGTCAGACACAGACCGAATAGCGGGTAACGCAACATAATGAACTCCTTGTTAGTGTAAGCGAGTGGGGAAGCTGGTGGGTGGGAATAACGGTGGGCATCAGAGACACCCACCGTATGAAGCCGCGCTTAGTGCGCTTTACCGTTTAGGATCGCTTCAGCTTGATCGATGTACAGTTGGCCTTCCTCCATGCGAGCCTTAGCATAATGCGGCGCATGCAGGCCCCATGAACCGTCCCGCTCGATCAGCTCCGCCTGTTGGCGGGCATGGTTGCTGAGCAAGCGGACTTGTACCTTGTCGCTTTGTGACAGGCTAGTGGCCTTGTTCAGACGTTTCTCGATACGCTCCAATCCGCTGTGGATGCGGGTATAGCCATCTTTGACCGGCGTTTGCCACTCCATCACCTTGGCATAGATGCTTTCTTGATCCTTAAATTGCAGGCGCTCGGAGAGTACGGTTTGTACCGGGCTATGGCAGCCACCCCCTTCGATTACGTCGCCGTCACTAAAGGCGGTGCGCCCGCAAGACCACATCAGATCCAGGTAGGGCTTACCATCCTGACGGGCGATACTCCATCCCTTGATGTTAGAGGTCCGAGGTTGTCCTTCAGGGGGATTGAGAGTCTTAGCCTTCTCGTCAACCCGGATCTTCCAGATATGCGCGCGGCGTACGTTGTCGAATCCGGCATGATCGGGAAACTGGATGGTGGCGAAGTTTTCACAGCTACCCATGTTCGGCATGTGGCAGGCGGTACACTGGTTTTGCCCATGAGTATCTCCCTGGGCAAAGAAGCTCGCCTGAGCGGCGTGGCAGTGCTGACACTGCTTCTTGATGGTGCTCTTGGTCGTCCCCTCTTTCCAATCGTTGGCCGTCACCGCGTGCGGATCGTGGCAGGTATTACAGCGCATACCATCTTGGTAGTGCGCGGTGTAGTACATCTGTGAGCCTTCGGTACCACAGGCGGGGCAAGATGACTTGAAGTAAGAGTTGAATGGCCGCTGCGGATCGGCCGCGTCATTGGCGGAGTTATAGGTGAAGCGTTGGTGGCAACGCTCGCAGTTGGAGGGCATACCAGCCCCTCGCGCACCGTACAGATGGGCTCCCGCGCCGTGACACTCTTCGCAGGTGATTCCTTTGGCGATGGTATGCTTACGGAGCTCTTCTGGCTTACCGAGTGCGGCCAGAAACTCCTGGGAGCTCTTGAAGTCGAACTTCATGGTATGGCATACCTCGCAGTAGGCGCTGGCCGGTTGGAACATCATATTGGTCCGGTTAGCGGCGCCGTAAGAGGTCATGCCCCAGACGCTAGAGCCTTGTGCGCCAAAGTCCTCCAGTTTGGTAGGAAAGCCGGGAACAAAGCTGGCGATCTTCTTCGCCACGTCTGGCGTGATAAACTGCGCCCAACCACGAGAGAATTGGTTGCCGCCGGCCACCATGGTACCGGTGCCGTCTTTAAGCAACCCACCCTCAATATGGTAAGTACCACGAACCATCCAGGCATCGATGAAGCCATATTTGGTCCGGGGTGTGCCGATGATGGCATAGATGGCATCCGGCGTAACCCCTTGCGGTAGCACAGAGGCTTTGCTGCCATACAGTCCACGATTCAGATCCTTGCCCGGTATCTCCTCCATCTCATCAGGGAAGCGCACGACTTTAGCGTGGCGGGAACGCTCCCAGGCCTGGTATTGCGCCGGGTGGCATTCCGCACACTTCTGTGGGCCGACATATTTGTTCGGAAAATCGAGAATGGATTCGACGCCTAAGCGATAGGTTACCGCCGTCGGGCGGCCATGTTTTTCGGCATACTTATCACCGCCGCCAAACTCGACAAATTCCTCCTCACGATTGCTGATGGTGTATTTACCGACCAAGCGTCCGGCGGCTTCGTACTTAAATAATGGATGATGTTCGCGTAGATAGCTGAAGAGGTCTTTCTCCTGTTCGACATACCCCATCAGCGTACGCGGTGTATCGGGAATACCGTCGTTGCGGTTAACGTCGATCTTCGTTGCCGAGGCGCTAGATTGGCTCGTTGCCGCTGGCGCAGATTCATTGGGTGGGGACTGAGACACCAGCCCCGATGCGGCCATGAGTGGCATTGCGAGCAGCCATAAGGCAAAACTGGTTAAGCGGGTAGGTATTTTCATCGTCAACTCCTTGACCCAGTAAATAGCGGCGTAGTGTTAGGGTGTTATGACACTGGCCTATTTTTAATATTTATATCTTTGTTGTTATTTATTCGTTTTCTACGGTATGGACGCGGTGGCGATGATAACCATCGAACATGGCCATAAAGGTTTCCCCCCACGTCTCACCGAGGGTGCATAAATAAATATGTGCACTAATAAACATCAAACTAAATAATGATAGTAATAAATGCCCTTGGAGTATCCAGTAGGCGGCGCCGAGTGGAAGCCACTGAGGATTGGTCAGGCAGAGGCCGCTGAGAAATAATAGCGGTACCATACCGAACATGACCGAGCAATAACCCAGTTGCTGCAATGGATTAAACTTTTGTGTCCGCGTCGCCACGAAGGGATGCGGCTCTGCGTGGAAGATCCCGATGAGATAAAAGCGAGCCTGACGCATGCAGCGTGCCGCTAATCCCGACCAGGCGACACGATAATGTCGGCCATTGGGGCCGAAGAGGTTCAGGGCGAGAAATCCGCACCATAGTATTAACAGCAGATAGCCAGCGTAGGGATGCGCCTGAACCAACCAATGGGTGGCGGCCACAGGCAGCAGTGCAAAGTGGGTGAGCAGGCCGCTGATAAGTAAGAAGAGAAAGAGTAGCGCATTCACCCCATGCCACAGGCGCAGATAGAGAGGATAGAGATAGAGGCGCTCTTGTGTGCCGTGCGCGGCGGGGGCGGGATAGCGCCGCCGTAGTAGGGCGTGCAGTAGCAACAGGGCGCAGAGCCCTAACCATGCGACCGTTAGGGCGATCAGCCAGATTGGCCAGAAATCCGCCGGGTGGGCGGGGAGCTGCTGGGCCAGATAGGCGTGCAGTTGTGCGGCGTTCATGCTTGGCTCCTAGTCATCGGCGAGAATACGGTAGATCCGGCTGTGACGTGTGCCAGCCAGGTGATACTGGTAATAGGGCGCCAGAGCCAGTTTGAGCTCGAATGACGGCGTGTCCAACTCGCCAAAGCTGAGTGCATGATAGGGGCAGATACGCACACAGATGGGGACTTGCCCATGGCTTAAGCGTGTGGCGCTACAGAAGTCACACTTGTCGGCAATATGGCGGGTTGGGTGCAGATAGCGAGCCTGGTAAGGGCAGGCACTGATGCAGTAACCACAGCCGAGGCAACGCTGGGCGTCGATCTGAATCAGTCCATGCTGGTCGCGGTAGGTTGCCCCGCTGGGACAAACGTCGAGGCAAGGCGCGGGATCGCAGTGCTGGCAGCTATGGCGAAAATAGCGTGGTTTGTCCTCGGATTGGGACGTGGTACTGGGTAATGGAATGATCGCCAAGCGAGCACAGCCGGGAGCAACCTGGTTAATTTGATTACAGGCGTTGACACACTCCTTGCAGCCGACACATTTAGATTGGTCGTGGATCAATGCGTACTGTTTTCCCCTCCGGGTCGGCGCGGATAATAATATCCCCGGCGCCAGTACGATAAATCCGGCTCCAATGATAATATTGCGGCGTGAATAATGCTTCATAGATTATCCCATGAAATATATTTCGTGCTTGTTTTTATTCTATTGCGCTGAATATTTTCTGACGGACGATGAGGATTCTATTTCTGCGTGCCGGATGGAAAAGAGAGAGGGATCAAAAAATGATAACTCCCTAAAAATGGGTAGGCTTAAATAGTGGTGAATTATTATTTAAATAAATACAAATTTATTAATGGATAAAAATGGGAGGCTGCGCCTCCCGGAAAATAGGGATTAGTGGATCTGCCCGTCACCTTCGTCCGCGACACCGGCGCGTAAGGCATCGATGTCGATTCGATCAAAGATATAGTGGCTGCCACAATAGTCACAATGCATATCGATACTGCCGCGCTCTTCCAGCAATTGATCCAACTGCTGCGGAGGAAGACTCAGTAATGCGCTGGCGCTTCGCTCACGGGAGCAACTGCAACGGAAGATGATCGGTTGCGGGTCGAATAACGTAACTTGCTCCTGGTTGTACAGGCGGTATAGCACCTCGTTGGCCGGTAGGGTGAACAACTCTTGCGGTGTCACGGTGGCCGTCAGGAGTGCCAGATGGTTGAGATCATCGGTGTTATTGGGTTGTGTCGGTAGGATCTGTAATAGCATACCGGCGGCAGCCGGTTTGCCCTCAGCCTCACCCGTGAAGAGAAACAGCCGAGTCGGCAGTTGCTCGGACTGCATAAAGTAGGCTTCCAGGCAGGCGGCCAGCGTTTCACCCTCTAGGGCGACGACGCCTTGATAGCGCTCCCCCTCCTGCGGGGTAATGGTGATCACCATGACGCCGTTGCCCAGCATCTGTTTCAGGCTGCTATCCGCGGCGATCTCCCCTTGTAGACGGGCTACGCCACGCATCTCCTGGTTATGGTTACCATTAATGACGGCGAGCTTCAGCGGGCCATCGCCTTGCAGTTGGACGGTGATATTACCCGCAAATTTCAGCGTGGCCGTCAGGAGGCTGGTCGCCACGAGTAGCTCACCCAGCAGCGCCTGTACCGGGGCCGGATAGTCGTGATTTTCGAGGATATGGGCATAGGTCTCGCCAGCGTTGACCAGCTCGCCGCGTACGGCCAGATTTTCAAACAGGTAGCGATGTAATTGGTCGTGATGGGACATAGTCATCTCTCTTCAGGTCAGGCGCCGGTCATTCCGACTGGCCGTGTTTAAATTTAAGCAGGTTGCGCCGCTCTTTCTTATCGGGGCGACGATCGGGGTGCGGCATGCTGAGGGCATTCAGCTTCCGCGCTTGGGCCAGGGCCTCTCGTTTGGCGATGCTCTGCGCGGTCTCTTGATAGAGTCGCTGAGCCTGTTCAGCACCACCGCGTTGTGTACTGAGGGCCAGGACGATGATGGTGCGATCATCGTTGCCCTGGCGTAGGCGGATCTCCGCCCCCACCTCAACGTTGCGGCTGGGTTTGCCGCGTACGCCGTTATAGTGCACTTTCCCGCCGTCGATCATCTCGCGAGCGATGGCCCGAGTCTTGTAAAAACGCGCCGCCCATAGCCATTTATCCAGGCGGACGCCAGCATCATCTGGTGTGGTTTTGCGGCTCTCTTTCATCCAACCCTCCTTTCTTGGCCACCTCTGTCGGCAGCGATGGCGGGCAGCAGGTTACGGTAATCATTCAGCGCCGTATGGCGGGTAAAGTGTTTTTCCGCTTTACCGGAGTCGGGATTACTGACGCCCAGACAGTAACGGATGCCGAATTGGCGTGCAGCATCGAGTATCGGCTCGGCATCGTCAACAAACAGCGTCCTGTTCGGATCGAATGCGCAGCGCTGTTGTACCGCCTGCCACAGACGTTGATCCTCTTTGGGATAGCCAAATATGTGGGTGGAATAGAGCAAATCAAGGTGGCTCGCCAATCCAGTCTGCGCCATCTTCATCGCCAATCCATGTGGATGCGCGTTGGTCAGCAGGATGGTACGCCGCCCGCTGGCGCGTAACGCCGACAGGAAGGGCAGAGTATCCGGGCGGATACGTACGCGCTCGCGTTGCTCCAGCGTCATGCGTTGGATATCCAGGCCGAGTCGGGCGCTCCAGTAGTCGAAGCAATACCATTCCAGAGTATGCGCTACGGCCTGATATTCACGCTGGATTAATGCCTGAGCCGCCTGTGCAGAGATGCCGCGTGTGGCGCTCAAGGTTTGTGGCACCAGCGTCAGCCAAAAATAGTTATCGAAGGCGAGATCGATCAGGGTACCGTCCATGTCTAGCAAGACGGTATCGATATCACTCCAGTCGAGGGTGGGGGTCATGGCGTACTCCGGAAAACGCAGAGGCGGGGGATCAGCGCCCAGTATATTTTCCTAGCGCCCCCTTGTCATGCCACAGTTAAGGGTGTGAGGGCGGATCGAACGGCATAATCTTATGATTGATGCACTGTTCGTAGTAGCGTTGGATCGCCGGAATACGCGCCCGGGCACTGCGCCAGCGACGCACGAAAAGGGTAACGTTGACCGCTAGGACGATACCTAGCGTTAAGAGCAGCGGCGGCATGAGCAGATAACGCCAGAGGCTTAAACCCTCGGGTTGGCTGTGCAGGGTGATATGGCGCGTACCATTGGCATCACTGCGGATATCGGTGATCACGCCGTGTGCGCGGAAGGGCGTATTTAGTAACATGCGCGACAGGTTTTCCAGCTCGCGCCACTGATCTTGCGGACCATACTCATACAGTGAGAGGGGCGGCTGTGGGTGGGTAACCCACTGACGTTTTTCATCGCTGCTGATCAGGAAGCCGCCAGGCGGTGTTACGGCGAGTAACTGCGCCGCCTTACGGGTCTCACGGTTGTAGAAAGAGGAGACGGCGTTGTTGACGATTGTCGCAAGCTGGTGAGCGCTAGCCGGACGCATCAGGACGTTGATGCCCTCTAGGCCGCCGCTGCGTGCCTTCTTGAGCAGCGCACTCCACGACTTACTGTTACTGAGGTTCACCAGTGAGTTCTTCAGTCGAACGCATTCGTTCTTTTGGCCGCATAATGCATCGGTTTTGAGTACGATTGCGGCGAAGTCATTCAGTAGGATCATCCCAGACTTTTGGATCGCACTGGCCAGCGCCGGGCTGACCGCGTTGTCACCCTCTTGCGCGGCGAGCTGGCGGTTAACGGTGGCTTGTAGCGACGCCGCATTATCGATGATATCGGAGTTAGGCTCCGCCATCGGGGTTGCGGTTCCCCAATAGATGGTGCTGCAATCGAAGGGGAGGAAAGGATAACGTTCTCCCTCTTGATAGAGCGCTGGCACATGGCACATGCCCGAGCCTTTGAGGTCCAGCACATCGCCGACTTGTAAGGGCATGGCCGCCAACTGTTGCACGCTGTCGGCGGAGAGCGTTTGTGGGCCGTGTAGCCAAGCGCTGCTGATCTTTAGCGGGACGCTCAACGATTGACTCGTCAACAGTAACAGCAGGCCGAGCAGCGCGGCAACGCTGAACAGCGCGTTGCGCCCCCAGGGTTGTAACGGGAATTGGGTGGCTTCATCGTTGAGCGAAAGAAAACGGCCTTGGCGGACGACATGGCGATTCAAATAGATTTCAATCTCGGTCAGCTGGCCAAGATCCTTGTGGATGTAAGGTTGCCAATGTGCCGGGTAGATGAGGTCTAGCGTACCGATGGAGACGTTGTTCAATTGCTCGGTGCAAGATTCGCCGAATAGCCCCCAGCGCTTGGGAATGCCGCGTAATAAGTGTATCTCTTTAAGTTGCTTGCTGCTGGGCTTGCGGTATAGGCAGCCGATACCCCAGACGAGCAAGAGCGCGGCCAGCGCGAGTAGCCACGGCATGAGCGTCGATGGAACGACGAGCGCGACGGCCGCCAAGAGCAGGCCTATGGCCACTGGCAACGCGATATAGCCGCCGCCGCGTTGCTGCAAGCGATGTTCCGCCAGGGTCTCCTGGCGGACACCATATAGATCGACCTGTTCGCCCTCACTGCGGCGGATTGAGGCGGCCGCTTGCGCCGGTTGCGGTAGACGTGGGTTATCTAGGCTTTCCGCCAGGGTATGGCCGTTGATGGCGACGACCAATGGCAAGCTGGCGGTTTTGATCAGTTCGAGACTGTTCTCTTCGGCGATGTACTGTTCCCAGAAGGCTGGCAGGTGGACTTCCTGGTTATCCAGAAAGTAACGATGCTGGCTAGGTGTGTCGCCGGCCAAAGCGTAACGCGTGATGGCGTGAGTGACGGCGTACACCCGATCCCCCTGCGGCATCAGGCGTTGATGTAGCCGTGCGAGGCCCGGGTCGGCGTGCTGGGCGGCGGCATCCAGCCCATGTAGGTAGGCCGAGATTGCTTGCTGCTCTGCCGGCTGCAGTTTACGCTGCTTGGTTTTGACAAAGGGAAAGGATGCAGACAACCGCGACGCTCTCTTGATTGTGTACCAATAGATATAGCCGATAATAACCGCTGTAGGGAGAAGATACAGGAGTGTTGTGATGGATGCGTTCATACCGACGCCCTCACGATGATCACCGTACAGCCAACCTGCACACGTTTCGTCGAATCCTGTGACGACGATTGTTCGCAGCGCCCACCTACCTCTCCCGCGCTGGAACACCGGTTGTGACGGTGATGATTACCAATATAACGCTATGTCGTGGAATGAGTTTGACTGATCTTAAGCCGTTTCCTTCCCGGTAACTCAGCCTAGCATACCCATTCATCGATCATATCGGTATTGTCCGATTTTTCCTATCCTGTCACGGGATTATCGCCATAAGTCGCGTTCTCGGCGCCAATAATATGAGGTGGGAAGAGGAAGTAAAATAATGGCGACAAATGTTGCGGAAATATGAGCATCTGCGCACAATGCCGTTAGGTACCTTTGGTGATTATCAGCGATTTATCGCGCATGGCATGCCGTTGGCCGTAGCCATCGCGGACCTTGAGGACAGCGGGTTAAGTATGGATAGTTCCACAAAAAAACCCAGGATCCTGGGTGTTGAGACGGTGGCGCACTCACGCTTATTTAATGTGGAGTCCGTCGATCTAGAGTTTAGTAATGGCGAACGTCGTGTCTATGAGCGTATGCGTCCCTCGGGGCGTGAGGCGGTGATGATCCTGCCGATATTAGGCGAGGATCTGCTGCTGATCCGCGAATATGCGGTGGGCATTGAAGAGTACGAGTTGGGCTTCCCTAAGGGGTTGATCGATCCGGGTGAGCGAGTCTTCCAGGCGGCAAACCGTGAGCTGATGGAGGAAGCGGGCTTCGGGGCGCAGCAGTTTACCTTGTTGCATAAACTCACCATGGCTCCTTCCTACTTTTCTAGCCAGATGAATGTGGTGGTGGCCGAGGAGTTATTCGCGAAACGGTTACAAGGGGATGAGCCAGAAGAGATGCCGGTGATTCGCTGGCCTTTGGCGCGGATGATGGAGCTGTTACAGCAGCCTGACTTCCATGAGGCGCGTAATGTCAGCGCACTGTTCCTGTTGCGCGAGTATTTGCAGCGTGGTGCGGCCTAGCCGGCACTGAGCATGATGGGGAGCGCGGTGAGAATGTCCCCCGGTGTGAGCCCATCTGGCACATAAAATAAAAAAGGAGCCGTGAGGCTCCTTTGTGTTTTCTGGGCGGCGTCAGAATAGCTCCTGACTCTGCCCTTCGTTATTGATGATGACCGTGCCTGCATCCGGCGTCGCGTAGTCGGTCGGCTGAGTTCCCTCGATAAAGTACTCGCTACGGCTGTTGCCGCTGCCGGTCGCTAACTTCCCGGTCGCGCGGTCGATCACCACGCTGACGATACCCGGCGGCGGGATCAATGGTTGCTCAGGGATCCCGGTCAGCGCCGACTTCATGAAGGCATCCCAGGCTGGCTGGGCACTCTTTGCCCCACCTTCACCGCCGGAGATCTGATCCTTGATAGCACCGGAGAGGGTGGTACGACCCAGATCACGCCGGTGATCGTCGAAGCCGATCCAGACGCTGGTGACGATGCCCGGTCCATAGCCGGAGAACCACGCATCCTTCGAGCTGTTGGTGGTTCCGGTCTTGCCGCCGATGTCATGACGTTTCAGATCGCGCATTGCACGCCAGCCAGTCCCCATCCAGCCAGGTTCGCCCCAGATATTGCTGCTCAGGGCATCGTGCATCAGGAAGGCCAGCGGGGTGCTGATGACATGCGGTGCATAGCGCTGATCGCTATCTTGGCTGACCTGACCGGGGGTAACCTGCTCGAGTTCCGGCATCGGCACATCGCCGTTGACGTTTGGCGTCGTGGAGACGGCGACATTTTCCACGTTGTCATCGCTCAGCACAGCTGATTTGGGGGTCGAGCCATAGATTACCGGCAGGTTGCAGCTGTCGCACACCACCTTAGGATGCGCCTCGTAGATGATCTGATCGTTACCATCGACGATGCGGGTGATGAAGTAAGGATCGACCAGATAGCCGCCATTGGCGAAGACGGCGTAGCCGCGTACCAACTGCAACGGCGTAAAGTTGGCGGAACCTAATGCCAGTGACTCCGTCTTGACGATGTTCTGGGCCGGGAAGCCGAAGCGTAGCAGGTAGTCGGCGGCGTAATCCACGCCCATCGCTCGCATGGCGCGCACCATCACGACGTTTTTCGACTCACCTAAACCTTGGCGCAAGCGAATCGGGCCCGCGTAAGTGGGCGGAGAGTTTTTCGGCCGCCAATCGGTACCGGCACCGGCATCCCAGCGAGAGATCGGTAGATCGTTGAGGATGGTCGCCAGCGTCAGCCCCTTATCCATCGCCGCCGTATACAGGAATGGCTTGATGTTCGAGCCGACCTGGCGGACGGATTGCGTCACGCGGTTGAACTTGCTCTGATCGAAGTCAAAGCCGCCAACCAAGGCCTTGATGGCGCCATCTTGTGGATTGATGGAGACCAGGGCGGAGTTGACATCCGGTACTTGCGACAGCCACCACTGCTGGTCACTGTCTTGGCGTACCCAGATCTGTTGCCCACCCTGGAGGACATCGCTCACCTTGCGCGGCGTGGCACCCTGGAGGCGATCGGTGCGGTAGGGTCGAGCCCAGCGCACGGTTGCTAGCGGTAACACGACGGTATTGCCGTTGGCCAACATGACGTTCGCGCTGTCGGCGCTAGCCGACATCACGACGGCGGGCTGAAGTGGGCCATAGGTCGGTAGGCTACGTAGCGTATCGCTGATGCGTTGTGTACTCCAGGCGGGTTGGCCGACTTTCCACAGCACGTTGGACGGACCACGGTAACCATGGCGCATATCGTAGTTGAGCACGTTATCGCGCAATGCCGTCTGAGCGGCGACCTGTAGGTGTTTGGTAATGGTGGTGTAGACCTTAAACCCGTCGGTATAGGCATTCTCGCCATACTTATCCACCATCTGCTGGCGAACCATCTCGGCGAGGTAAGGGGCGGAGAAGTCGATCTCCGGCCCATGATAACGGGAGACTAAGGGCTCACTGCGCGCCTGATCGTACTGGGCCTGTGTGATGTAGTGTTCGTCCAGCATGCGACCGAGTACTACATTACGCCGGGCGACCGCGCGCTCATGGGAGTAGAGCGGGTTAAAGGTCGACGGCGCCTTGGGCAGGCCGGCGATCATCGCCATTTCGCTCAGGGTGAGTTGGTCGACCGACTTGCCGAAGTAGACTTGTGCCGCCGCACCGACGCCATAGGCGCGATACCCCAAGTAAATCTTGTTGAGATACAGCTCTAGGATCTCGTCCTTAGTCAGCAATTGCTCGATGCGGATGGCGAGGAAGGCCTCCTTGATCTTACGCATCAGCGTCCGCTCAGGGCTGAGGAAGAAGTTTCTGGCCAGCTGCTGAGTGATGGTACTCGCCCCTTGTGAGGCGTGCCCAGTGAATAAGGCGACGGAGGCTGCACGAAAGATACCGATGGGATCGACGCCATGGTGCTCGAAGAAACGACTATCTTCGGTGGCGATAAAACCCTTGACCATCAACGGTGGGATCTGGGTGAGCGGCAGCGGAATACGGCGTTTTTCGCCATATTGAGCGATGAGGTAGCCGTCGGCGCTATAGACCTGCATCGGTGTCTGTAGGCGTACGTCTTTTAACGTCGCCACATCCGGGAGCTGGGGTTCGACGTATTTGTACAGGCCAAATACCGTAGCGACCCCCAACAGGATGCAACAGAGCACGAAAATGATTAAATACTTTACGAACTTCACCTGAAATTTCCCATTACATGTCAGTTGGGCAGTTTATAAACAAACGGGCAGTAGTATAAAGGCTAGCAGAGATGCTGGATACGTTCTTTTAGTAAGTTGATGATAAGCGGGAGGCAACATGGAATGTGGCCGTTGGTTACTGGGCATCGATATTCAACCGCATCAGCTCATTGCCGTCGCGCTGGTCCGGCGGCGCGATGGCGACCAATTACGCGGTTGGTGGCACTTTCCGCTGCGGGGGGAGGCTACGCCTACGCGATTCCCCGCCGATCTCCCGCAGGCCTTATCGGCATTGCGTGCGCGCCTGCCGCGCCGTCTGTCGGTGCGAACGGCGTTTCCCGTCGAGCAGGCTATCTGCCATACGCTGCCGGGGACTCCCCCGGCGTTAACCCCCCTACAGCAACAAACGTGGTTGCGGGCTCAGAGTGAGCGTCGGTTGATGTTGCCAGCGAGCGAATTGGCGTGTGATTTTACGCGCGTAGCCGATTCGACGGGGTCATGGCAGGTCTGTGCTATCCGTCGCACGCAGCGCGACGCCTGGTGTGCGCTCTTTGCTCAGGCGGGACTCGTGTTACGGCGTTTAACCTTGTTGCCTTGTGCCTTGCGTACCTTAGCGCGTTTGGTCGGTGAGGCGCCAACGGTGCCGTTGATCCACGGCGATGGCCAGCGCTTTTGCTGGATCGCACCCTGGGGTCAGCCGTTGCAGTATGGCTGCATTCCGTGTGAGGCGGGGCTGGCGGCAGCTAGCGCCGCTTGGGAGGCGGCGGCGCCGTCGGGCGAGGAATCTCCCCCGCCCTTACTGTGTGGTCACGGATGTGGCCAGACCGGCTGGGATCCCTTTTCGTTATTACGCCATCGCTCGGCGCCGTTACCGCGTGAACCGGCGCAGTGTTGTGTCGCGCTGGGGCTCGCGTTGATGGCGGAGACACCGCAATGGACGATATAAATCTCTTGCCCTGGCGTGAGTGTTTACGGCGACATCGTCAGCGTACCTTAGTCGCGATGTTGTCCGTGTGGTTGCTGTGTCAGGTAGGGTTAGGCTGGGGCTACGGACAACTGCGGGGGGGATTACGCGCGCCGTTACTCGCGCATCTGGCACAGCAGGCGCGGCAAGCCGCATGGCTTGAGGCGCGGGTCCGGCAGCATACGCTAGCGTTGGCGGCACTCCCCAAGTGGTCGACGTCGGCCACACAATCCGTCTCGCCTTTAGCGCTGCTGGTGCCACAGCTGCGCAAGGTTGCCGCCGTGATCCCGGCGAATGTTTGGTTGACCGGCTTGAACTATGACGCGCCCTATTGGTTATTAATGGGGAAGGGGGTGGGACGGGAGGCCGTGGCGGCGTTTGTCCGGCAGATGGCACAGTGGCAATGGCTAGCATTAAGCCATAACGACGAAGGGGACTGGCGTTTTACGCTACGTCTTTGCGCGGCGGAGGAGTGCCATGAGTGATCTCTGGCTCGCATTATGCCGCGCATTCTATACCTTACCGGCGCGGCAGTTGTGGGGGCGGGTGTTGCTATGTATCGGGCTGCTGTCATCGATATGGCTGCTGGTGGCGGGCGTAGGGCTGGCATGGGAACGGTATACCTTGCGTCGTCACCTGGTACAGGGGGCAGAGCGGCTGGCCGTGTTGCGAGTTCACGCTCTGGCTGTCGAGGCGCAATACGGGCTAGCTGAGGCACTTGCTGCTTCATCCCAGGGACGCCAGACGCAGTGTGCTTCGCTCGCGCAGGTCGCCTTATCGTGGCAAACACAAGCGGATGGCCGCCGCCAGATCACCGGGGAGATGGAGTTTACCGACTTGCTTTCGTTATTGGATCGCCTCGCGGCTTGCGGCCTGGCTGTTACCTCGCTGACGGTAACGCCACAGCCTCAAGGCGTGCGGGTACAGTGGGTTGAGGCACGGGAATGAGGTGGGCGTGGGGCTTGATTATCGGGCTGTTGCCCTGCCTGGCCATTGCCGCGCGCGATCCGTTTGCGGCACCTCGCCGCATGCCGAGCGCGAGAGTGACGGCGAGCGCGGCTGGCTTGGTCGCCGATGCGCGTTGTTTCACGTTGTGGCAGCGCGATGCGCAGGGGCATTGGCACCCGTCCGCCACTGGTTCCTCTCCGCGTACCGATACTGCCGCCAGCACGGGACAGCGGTTCGATTTTCCTCGGTTAGCACGCCCTCTCTTCCCTTGCCCATCGCACGCGGCGTCCTCTTTCGGCGGCGTACGATGAGATGGCGACTCCTCGTCCTATTGCTGCTGGCCTGTTCGGCTCGAGCGCGAGAGACCCCCTTGACGGTTTGGTTCGATCACGCCCCGCTGCGCACGGTGCTTCAAGCGGTGGCGGAGTTTGCCGGCCTGAATTTGATCCTGAGCGATGAACTGAACATCGCGGCGACGGTGCATATTGTGCAGACACCTTGGCCGCAGCTACTGGATGCCCTGGCCGAAATGTACGATCTCAGTGTAGTGACGCGCGATGGCATTCTGTTGGTACAGAGCCGGGAGCGAGCGCAGCGTCGGGCACCGCCCGCCGCCCGTCCGGCGGCGCACCTGCGTAGCCAACGGCTGGTGTTGCATCACGCCGATGCGTTAACGGTGGAGAAGAGCCTGCGCCAGCGGCGCGATCTGTTGGGTGTCGGAGGCAGTGTGGTGGCGGATGTGCGCACTAACGCGTTGTTATTACGTACGGAGACGACGCGTCTGGCTAGCGTGGCGGAGTGGGTTACCCAGTTAGACGTCCCGCTACCCCAGATACAGCTGGCGGCACATATCGTCTCGATGAGTCAGGAGGGGCTGCGCGAATTAGGCATTCGTTGGCGTAACGGTACGGCCAGCGAGGGTGAACACGAGGTTAGACGTCGGGAGGATGAGGCCTATTTTAGTGCCGGTATCCAGGTGGCGCATATCGGTGGTCAGGCATTGGCGATGACGTTGGCGGCCTTGGAGCGGCAAGATAAGGTGGCGATCATCGCCAGTCCGCAGTTGATGGCCGCCCACGGCCAGATGGCGAGCATCAAGCAGGGCAGCGAACTCCCCTACGCCGTCTCCAACGGCGAGCGCGGCGTCAGCACCATGGAGTTTAAGGAAGCCGTGTTGGGTATGTCGGTGACGCCACGCGTGCTCGCCGATGAGCGCATCGAGTTGGCTTTGCAGATTACGCAGAACATGCCAGGGCGCCTGGTGCGGCAAGGCGATAGCGAAGCATTGGCTATCGACAAACAGGAGATTTCGACTCAGGTTACGCTGCCTAACGGCGATACGGCCGTATTGGGCGGTATCTTTCAATATCAGCGCCAGGATGGGTACGAGGGCTTTCCCTGGCTCGCCAGCATTCCTCTCTTGGGTCATCTATTGCGCCGCGATAGCCAACGTAGCGAGCGGCGCGAACTGGTCATTTTTATCACACCGACACTGCTGCCAGCGCCCTGATAAGGGGCGATCCGACGCCATTTTTAAGCACTTGGAAAAAAATTTTTATCACATGAATGGTTTCCGCGTTTGACGCTGGCTGGGATTTGGCATACAAGGTTAGCGGTTTGCGCCTTGTTCCGTCCCACGTCTCTCATCGCCTCCAACCGGGTGCGCATGCCGGAGCGCACGGAAATTTATTCGGTTGCCAAACGGCCTTGAGTGTTGAGATAATTTTTCATCTGATCTCGCACTATCTTCATGAGGTTTCAGTTTAGGTCCCGTCGCTAATTTGATTGGCGGGGCGGGTTATCATTAACGTATTGTCTTAGTAGTACCGAAAACATGGCAGAGAAACGCAATATCTTTCTGGTTGGGCCTATGGGTGCCGGCAAAAGTACTATTGGCCGTCAGTTAGCGCAGCAGCTGAACATGGAATTTTTCGACTCCGATCAGGAGATCGAACGTCGTACCGGCGCCGATGTAAGCTGGGTCTTTGATGTTGAAGGCGAAGAGGGCTTTCGCGATCGTGAAGAGAAAGTCATCAATGAACTGACGGAAAAACAAGGCATCGTGCTGGCGACCGGAGGTGGCTCGGTCAAATCTCGCGAGACCCGTAACCGCTTGTCTGCCCGAGGCGTGGTCGTTTACTTAGAAACCACCATCGAAAAGCAGTTGGCGCGTACGCAGCGTGATAAGAAACGCCCGCTGTTGCAGGTCGATACGCCGCGCGAAGTGCTGGAGCAACTGGCGCAAGAACGCAATCCGCTGTATGAAGAGATTGCCGATGTCACCATCCGTACGGATGAACAGAGCGCTAAAGTGGTCGCCAACCAGATTATCCACCTGTTGGAAAATAACTAAACGGTTGGCTAAAGGTTAGTGCGGTAACGGGGGACAGGTTGTGGAAAGGATCACCGTCACGCTCGGGGAGCGTAGCTACCCGATCAGCATCGCCAGCGGGTTGTTTGCTCAGGAAGCCGCCTTCTGGCCGCTCTGTTCCGGTGAGCAGGCCATGTTGGTTACCAATGAGACCCTCGCAGAGTTGTATCTGGAGTCGGTTCAGCGGACGTTGGCACGAGCAGGCGTCCGCGTCGAATGCGTGATCCTGCCGGATGGCGAGCAGTATAAATCGCTGGCGGTGTTGGATCAGGTATTCAGCGCCTTACTGACCAGTAATCACGGGCGTGACACGACGCTGGTGGCGTTGGGGGGCGGTGTGATCGGTGACCTCACGGGGTTTGCTGCCGCCTGTTACCAACGCGGAGTGCGTTTCATCCAGGTGCCGACGACGTTGTTGGCGCAGGTTGACTCCTCCGTCGGCGGTAAGACGGCCGTCAACCACCCGCTGGGTAAGAACATGATCGGTGCGTTTTATCAGCCGGCCAGCGTGGTGATTGATATCGACTGTCTGCAAACCTTGCCACCCCGCGAGCTTTCTGCCGGTCTGGCAGAGGTGATTAAGTACGGCGTGATTATGGATGGTGACTTCTTTATCTGGCTTGGGAGTCAGATGGAGGCGTTGCGGCGTTTAGAGCCCGCCGCGATCACCTACTGCATCCGTCGTTGCTGTGAGCTGAAAGCCCAGGTCGTGGCAGAGGATGAGCACGAGCAGGGTAATCGGGCGCTATTGAATTTGGGTCATACCTTTGGTCATGCCATCGAAGCCGGTATGGGCTATGGTAACTGGCTACATGG
The DNA here is from genome assembly GCF_044540725.1 of Edwardsiella sp. A.80236. Lineage (NCBI taxonomy): Bacteria > Pseudomonadati > Pseudomonadota > Gammaproteobacteria > Enterobacterales > Hafniaceae > Edwardsiella > Edwardsiella sp. A.80236. The sequence continues at coordinate 25,912 of NZ_JBIUCY010000015.1, read as the reverse complement.
TGAAGCGGTTGCGGCCGGGACGATGATGGCGGCACATCTTGCTTGCCGTCTGGGTTACCTGCCTGCCGCACAGGTTGAGCGCATCGCGGCGTTACTACGGCGTGCTGGCTTACCGACTCAAGGCCCCGCCGATATGGCGCCGGAGGCCTATCTACCGCATATGTTACGCGATAAAAAGGTATTGGGCGGGCACTTACGCTTGGTACTGCCGACGGCGATTGGCCAGGCTGGGGTGTATGCTGGGGTCAGTCATGACGCGGTATTGGCTGCGATAGCGGACTGCCAGGCCTGAATAGCGATTTGCGAGTCTCCGGCGTTTGTTCGCCGGCTTTGCCCCTAAGTGGAGGGTGAGATGGATCAAGAAGAGTTTAAAGCAGACGATGAGTTAAAACCGGACGCCAGCGATCGTCGTCCGCCGCGCGCGCGTAATCGCCGTCCGGCGTCGCCGCGTCTGGCGGTATCGCGCCAACATTTGATGATTGGTGCTGGGGTCTTAGTCTTATTGGTGGTGATCGTCGCTATCGGTTCAGCGTTGAAGTCTCCTTCCAAAGGAAGCGTTGCACCAGCGGGCGCGACGAGCGGTGCCAGGGAGATTAACCTTGCCAACACCTCTTCCCCGACCAATGCCGCGGCCTCCGGTAGTAATCTGACCGACATGCAGGATGGCAGTGGCGTGAGCAACTCGGCACAGCCGGGTCAGCCACAGCCGATCTCCATGCCACCCGTCTCCTCGACACCGACACAGTCCGCGCCGGCGATGCCCGCGAATGGGCAGCAGCGCATCGATTTGGCCGGTAACTCCATCTCTGATGCTCTGACGCAGCAGCAGGGGGCATTGGATTCGTTAGCGCAGGTCGATACCTTGCCGACGGGGCCGGCAACCCTGGCCAGCGGCGCAGCGCGTCAACCCAAGGCGGTAGAGAATGGCTTGCGTCCGTTGCCGAGCAAGACGACTCCGCGCCGCGAGGAGAAGGCACCGTCCCGCCATAACGAAAAACGACCGCTACGGACGCCAGAGGCGAGCGCGCCGAAGCAGACGGCACATCTGCCGGTGGTCGGCAGTAACGGTAAGCAAGCCGCCCATTTACCGACGGCGGCGGGCAGTAGCGCCGGTAGTTCGCTGAAGAGCGCGCCAGCTAGCCATTACACCCTGCAACTGAGCGGCGCCTCTCAGCCGAATACGCTGAATGCGTTCGCTCGTCGCCAAAATCTGAGCCACTACTGGGTCTATGAGACCTCCCGTAATGGTAAGCCTTGGTATGTGTTGGTCAGCGGTAGCTATGCGACGCCAGCAGAGGCACGGCGGGCGGTTGCCTCCCTGCCGGCCGAGGTACAGGCGATGAAACCTTGGGCTCGCCCGTTGAGCCAGGTGCAAAAGGACGCAAAGTAAGCGGCCATCAATGAAACGCGCGCGATGTGCTGTCCGAGAAAAGGTACGCCCCGGCGAATTGAACGAGTAGATATAACAGACTGGCGACGGCATGAAGAAGAAGCGCGCATTTTTGAAATGGGCCGGCGGAAAATATCCTTTGATTGAAGAGATCCGTCGGCATCTGCCGGCGGGCGAAAGGTTGGTAGAGCCTTTCGTTGGCGCCGGTTCCGTGTTCTTAAACACGGATTATGATGAGTACCTATTGGCGGATATCAACGCCGATCTGGTCGGTCTGTACAACATTGTGAAGGATGAGACGGATCGTTTCATCGGTGATGCCCGTCAGTTGTTCTGCCCCGAGCTGAATGTGGCGGAAGAGTACTATCGCATTCGTACGGCCTTTAACGCGAGTGATGACCGCTATCAGCGGGCATTGTACTTTCTGTATTTGAATCGGCACTGCTACAACGGCCTGTGTCGTTATAACGCCAAAGGGGAGTTTAACGTCCCCTTCGGTCGCTATAAGAAACCCTATTTCCCGCAGGAGGAGCTGGAGTTCTTTGCCCGTAAGGCCGAGCGCGCCATCTTCGTCTGCGAACATTACCAGCAGACGATGCTGCGGGCACAGACGGGAGCGGTAGTGTATTGCGATCCGCCGTATGCTCCCCTGTCGGCCACCGCTAATTTTACCGCCTACCATGCCAATAGTTTCGGCATCGCCGAACAGATGCGTCTGGCCGAGTTGGCTACTGAGTTGGCCGCGCGCCAGATACCGGTCTTGATCTCCAACCATGAGACACCGTTGACGCGTGAGTGGTATGCGCAGGCCGCTGAGTTGCATGTGGTAACGGTCCGGCGCACGATCAGCCGTAAGAGTGACGGTCGCAGCAAAGTGAATGAATTGTTGGCGCTGTACGGCAAGCGTTAAGCGTTGTCGTCCGCCTGTCCCTGAGCCCAGGAGAAACGGATGAACCCATATTTAATCGCCCCGTCGATTTTGTCCGCAGACTTTGCCCGGCTGGGTGAAGACACTGCGAAGGTGTTGGCTGCCGGTGCCGATGTGGTGCACTTCGATGTCATGGATAATCACTATGTCCCGAATCTGACCATCGGCCCGATGGTTTGTAAGGCGCTGCGTGATTACGGCATCAGCGCCCCGATCGATGTCCATCTGATGGTGAAGCCGGTTGATCGCATCATTCCCGATTTTGCCGAGGCGGGAGCTAGCATTATTACCTTCCATCCGGAAGCCTCCGAACATATCGACCGGACCTTGCAATTGATCCGTAGCTGCGGCTGTAAGGCTGGCCTGGTGCTCAATCCGGCGACACCGTTGAGCTGCCTGGATTATGTGATGGATCGCCTGGATACCATCCTGCTGATGTCGGTCAACCCGGGTTTCGGCGGTCAGTCTTTCATTCCCGCGACGCTGGATAAGCTGCGTCAGGTTCGTGAGCGTATCGATGCCAGTGGCCTGGATATCCGCCTCGAGGTCGACGGTGGTGTGAAGGTCGATAACATCGGCGCCATCGCGGCGGCGGGGGCCGACATGTTTGTCGCCGGTTCGGCGATCTTCAGTCAGCCGGATTATGCCCAGGTGATCGCAGCCATGCGTCAAGAAATCGCGCAGGCCTGTCATGAATAAGGGTGTTGCGATTCAGGCATTGGCCTTTGATTTAGATGGTACGTTGGTGGATAGCGCCCCGGGGTTAGCGGCGGCCACCGATGCGGCGCTGGTGGAGTTGGGTTATCCCGCTCCGGGCGTCGAGCGTGTGAAGTTGTGGTTGGGTAACGGGGCCGATGTGTTGATGCAGCGCGCCCTGAGCTGGGCCGGTGCGCCGCAAGACGCCGCGTTATGCCAGCGCGCGCGAGCCGCATTCGACGCGCATTACGCCGAGAGTGCGCATCAGGGATGCCAGTTATTTCCCGGTGTCCGTGAAACGTTGGGCGTGTTGGCGGCCAAGGGATTCCCTCTGGCGGTGATCACCAATAAGCCTTCGCCCTTCGTGCGTCCGATGTTGGAGCGTCTGGGGATCGATCGTTTCTTCAGTCAGGTGATCGGTGGCGACGACGTCATTAAGCGTAAGCCTCACCCCGCCCCGCTCTATTTGGTCTTGGCTCAGTGGGGGGTTAAAGCGAGCGAGATGCTGTTCGTCGGCGACTCACGCAACGATATCCAGGCCGGTCAGGCGGCCGGTTGTCCTACCGTTGGTTTGACCTACGGTTATAACTATGGCGAATCTATCGCCACCAGTGAGCCTTGCCGCGTACTGGATGATTTTTCTGGACTGCTGCCTCTGGTGGGGCTAGCACCGCTGAACTGAATTGATAAGGACAGGAATGTGACCATGAGTAAGCCCATCGTCTTCAGCGGCGCACAGCCGTCTGGTGAACTCACCATCGGTAACTATATGGGCGCACTGCGTCAATGGGTGCAGATGCAGGATGAGTATGACTGCATTTATTGCATCGTCGATCAGCATGCCATTACCGTGCGTCAGGATGCGGATAAGCTGCGCAGCGCGACGCTGGATACGCTGGCGCTCTACCTGGCCTGTGGTATCGATCCGCAGAAGAGCACCATCTTCGTGCAGTCCCATGTGCCGGAGCACGCCCAACTGGGCTGGGTACTCAACTGCTATACCTATTTCGGCGAGTTGAGCCGTATGACGCAGTTTAAGGATAAGTCGGCGCGCTATGCAGAGAATATTAATGCTGGCCTGTTCGATTATCCGGTGCTGATGGCGGCGGATATCCTGCTGTATCAGACCAACCAGGTACCGGTTGGGGAAGATCAGAAGCAGCATCTGGAGCTGAGCCGTGATGTGGCGGCGCGTTTTAATGCGCTGTATGGCGACATCTTCAAGATCCCTGAGCCGTTTATTCCCAAGTCCGGCGCTCGTGTCATGTCGCTGTTGGAGCCGACCAAAAAGATGTCTAAGTCGGATGACAACCGTAACAACGTCATCGGCTTGCTGGAAGATCCCAAGGCGGTAACCAAGAAGATCAAGCGCGCGGTGACCGACTCCGATGAGCCGCCAGTCGTACGTTACGACGTGGTCAATAAGGCTGGGGTGTCGAATCTGCTGGATATTCTCTCTGGAGTGACCGGTAAGAGTATTGCCGAGCTGGAGGCCGAGTTTGACGGTAAAATGTATGGCCATCTGAAGGGGGCGGTAGCCGAGGCCGTCTCTGGCATGCTCGCCGAGTTGCAGGAGCGTTACCATCGCTTCCGTAACGATGAAGCCTACTTACAGGAAGTGATGCGTGAGGGTGCCGCGAAGGCGCGCGCGCGCGCCGCGCAGACCCTGAGTCAGGTCTATCAGGCTATCGGGTTCGTTGCTCAGCCATAAGCGGGCAAGGTTAATCACAGAAGGGGAGCCAGCGGCTCCCCTTTTTTTATCCCTAGTGCGAGGCGGGCGTGGCATCGTCGCTGCTGTGGAACCAGTTTAACTGTGGACGCAGTGAGACGACATCACCGACGATGATCAGCGTGGGGCTGACGGCTTGGGTCGCCAGCGCCGCTAACTGGGCCAAGGTACCGCTGATCACGCGTTGTTGCACCGTGGTGCCATTCTCGACCAAGGCGACCGGGGTATCGGCCGGCATGCCATGCTGTTGCAGCTGTTGCTGGATGGTCGCCGCTTGACTTAATCCCATGTAAAACACCAACGTTTGTCCGGCGGCAGCCAGGCAAGACCAGTCCAGCGCTCCCTCTTGACGGGTATGGCCGGTAACCAGACGGACGCTCTGGGCATGGTCGCGATGGGTCAACGGTATGCCGCTGTAGGCGGAGCAACCCGAGGCGGCAGTGATGCCAGGCACCACCGAGAAGGCGATACCGGCACCGGCTAAAGCCTCCAGCTCCTCGCCGCCGCGGCCGAAGATAAAGGGATCACCCCCTTTCAGACGAACCACGCGTTTGCCTTGCTGCGCCTGTTCCAGCAGTAGGCTATTGATCGCCTCTTGAGGGACGCAGTGGTGGCCAGCTTGCTTGCCGACGAAGAGACGTGTGGCATCGCGCCGGACCAACGCCATGATCTCAGGCGAGACTAAACGATCGTAGATCACTACATCGGCCTGCTGGATCTGCTGTAACCCCTTCAGGGTCAACAAACCCGCATCACCCGGCCCGGCGCCGACCAACACGACCTCACCCTGAACGGCCGGATTGCTACTGAATAGGGCATCCAGTTGCTGGGTAACCTGCGGCGTGTCACCGTTCGCCAGGGATTGCGCCAGACGATCGTGAGCGAACAGTTTTTCCCAGAAACGGCGTCGCTGGGGGAGGGTGGCGAAGTGTGATTTGACGCGTTGACGGAGGCTACCCGCCAGGCGTGCCAGCTGACCGAGGTGCTGCGGCAATAGTGCCTCAAGCTTTTCACGTAGCAGGCGGGCCAATACCGGAGCGCTGCCGCCGGAGGAGACCGCCACCATCAGCGGGGAACGATCGATGATCGATGGCATGATAAAACCGGACTGGGCGGGGGCATCCACCACGTTACAGAAGAGGTGGCGTGCCTCACACTGGGCGAGTACCTGTTGATTGACGTGCGGGTCGTCGGTGGCGGCGATCGCCAGCCATTGTGCCGTTAACAGCGAGGGATCGAAGTCGCCGGGTACCAGCGTCAGGCGCCCCGCTTGCTGCCAGGCCTCGAATTGCGGTGTAAAGCGTTCGGCATTGACGGTCAGGACAGCACCCGCCTCCAGTAAGAGGCGGGCCTTACGCTCGGCGACCTCGCCACCGCCGACTAATAGGCAGGGCTTAGCCGCGAGTTGGCAAAATATCGGAAAGTAATCCATCGGAACTCCTCGGGCGGTGAGCGGAGAATGCGCTGGCGCCATGATCGTGCACGAGTGCGCGTCGCCGCCGGCCAGCCTATGCGAGTAGCTTGCCAGAGAAGTGGGGGATATGCAGTGGTGTCGTTTAAAGAAACGGCCACTCATTGCGCGATCGGTGAGAGGTGAAAGCACGACAGGATAAAAAGGCGGCAAAGAAAACGTTTGCTTTTTTCTGGCAACTCTTTAGAATGCGCCAGATTTTTTTATCCACTGCACAGGGATTAAGGAGGATTGCGTGTCGCAGGATAACAATTACAGTCAGGGGCCGGTCCCCTCATCGGCGCGTAAGGGCGCACTGGCATTAAGTTGTGTCATGCTGGGGCTGACCTTCTTTTCCGCCAGCATGTGGACCGGCGGCACTCTCGGCACCGGACTTGGCTATCACGATTTTCTTCTCGCAGTACTCCTCGGTAATCTCCTCCTCGGTATCTACACTTCCACTCTCGGTTATATCGGCGCAAAAACGGGCCTCACCACACATCTCTTGGCGCGCTTCTCCTTCGGCGTGAAGGGGTCTTGGTTGCCTTCGCTGCTGCTGGGCGGTACACAGGTCGGTTGGTTCGGTGTCGGGGTGGCGATGTTCGCCATTCCGGTCAGTAAGGCGACCGGACTGAATACCGAATGGTTGATCGCGCTCTCTGGGGTGTTGATGACGGTGACCGTATTCTTTGGCATCTCGGCACTGACCATCTTGTCGGTGATCGCGGTGCCGGCCATCGCTCTGCTGGGGGGTTACTCGGTCTGGCTGGCGATTAATGGTATGGGTGGTCTGGATGTGCTGCGTGCGGTGACCCCGACGCAACCGTTAGACTTTAACCTGGCGTTGGCATTGGTGGTGGGCTCCTTTATCAGCGCCGGTACCTTGACTGCGGACTTCGTACGCTTTGGGCGTAATGCTAAGGTGGCGGTGTGGGTGACGATGGTCGCCTTCTTCCTGGGGAACTCGCTGATGTTTGTCTTCGGCGCTACTGGCGCGGCAGCCTTGGGGATGGCGGACATCTCCGACGTGATGATCGCGCAAGGTCTGTTGCTACCGGCCATCGTGGTGCTGGGGTTGAATATCTGGACGACCAACGATAACGCGTTGTATGCCTCTGGTCTGGGGTTCGCCAACATTACCGGACTGTCGAGCAAGCTGCTCTCGGTGGCCAATGGCCTCATCGGTACCTTGTGTGCGCTGTGGTTGTATAACAATTTCGTCGGTTGGCTGACCTTCCTGTCGGCCGCCATCCCACCGATCGGGGGGGTGATCATCGCCGACTACCTGATGCATCGCCATCGCTACCGTGATTTTGCCCGAGCCGAGATGGTGGCGGTAAACTGGAACGCGATCGCTGCGGTGGCCTTGGGCGTCGCCGCCGGTCACGGGCTACCCGGGATCGTGCCATTGAATGCCGTCTTAGGCGGTGCGTTGGGTTATTGCCTGCTGAGTCGCCTGTTCGGACGTCGTCAGCAGCGTGTATTGGAGGTGAGTCATGCAGAATGATCAGTATCAGGCCGTCATCAACGCCCGTCTCCCCGCGCGTGAAGGGTGGTGGCAGATTCGGTTACAGGATGAGCGCATTGCCGCCGTCACGCCGCAGCCGGCATTACGCCCGGCGCAGGCAGGAGAGCTGGATGCGGAGCAGGGGTTGGTGGTACCGCCCTTTGTCGAGCCCCATATTCACCTCGATACCACGCAGACGGCGGGTCAACCGGCCTGGAATCAGTCGGGTACGCTATTTGAAGGTATCGAACGTTGGGCCGAGCGCAAGGCGCAGCTGACGCACGATGATGTCAAACAGCGCGCCTGGCAGACGCTAAAGTGGCAGATTGCTAACGGTATTCAGCATGTGCGCAGCCATGTCGATGTCTCTGACCCAACGCTGACGGCGTTGAAGGCGATGCTGGAGGTGCGGCAAGAGGTGGCGCCCTGGGTCGATCTGCAATTGGTTGCCTTCCCACAGGAGGGGATCCTCTCCTATCCGAATGGTGAGGCGTTGCTCGAGGAGGCGCTGCGTCTCGGTGCCGATGTGGTCGGTGCGATCCCACACTTCGAGTTTACGCGTGAGTATGGCGTGGAGTCGCTGCATAAGGCGTTCGCCCTGGCACAGCGTTACGATCGTCTGGTGGATGTACACTGCGACGAGATCGACGATGAGCAGTCTCGCTTCGTCGAAACCGTGGCGGCGTTGGCGCATCGTGACGGCATGGGTGCGCGCGTGACCGCGAGTCATACCACGGCGATGCACTCCTATAATGGCGCCTATACTTCGCGCCTGTTTCGGCTGTTGAAACTGTCGCAGATTAACTTTGTCGCTAATCCGCTGGTCAATATTCATCTCCAGGGGCGTTTCGACGATTATCCCAAGCGGCGGGGGATCACGCGGGTGAAGGAGATGCTCCAGGCGAAGATCAATGTCTGCTTCGGTCACGATGATGTCTTCGATCCGTGGTATCCGCTGGGAACCGCTAACATGCTGCAGGTGTTGCACATGGGGTTGCATGTCTGCCAGTTAATGGGCTATGGCCAGATCGATGAGGGGCTGGCGCTGATCGGCTCGCACAGTGCGCGTACCCTCAATTTAGCAGGGTATGGTGTGGAGCCGGGCTGCCGTGCCAGTTTATTGGTGCTACCGGCGGAGAGCGGCTTTGACGCCGTGCGTCGTCAGGTTCCGGTACGTTACTCCCTGCGTGATGGACGGCTGATCGCCGAGACGCGTCCGGCGCAGAGCCAGATCTACCTGGCGCAGGCCGAGTGCGTCGACTTCCGCCGTTAATCCAAGGTGTAATCAGACAAAAACGGGGCCTGCATATGCAGGCCCCGTTGCTATCTTGCGAAAGGGATCGCGTTACTTGGTCGCGTGGCCGTGTTGGCGATGCTTGGTGACGAAACCCAGCAGGACACACATGACAAAGACCACGAAGTAGAGGCCATTCGCGGTGGCCAGCGCGGCATGTGCCCCGCTGTGGGCAACGATCGGGCCGGTGACCACGAAGGTCAGCATGGTGCCGATGGTGCCGCAAGTCAGGATAAAGTTCACCAGCTTCGGAGAGGAGACCTTAGTCTGCTGTGAGCCGAGGGTGATCAGCGTGGTGTAGATGGCGCTGCTGACGAAGCCTAATCCCAGGATATACATGCTCAATAGGGCGCCTTGTTGGCTGCTGACGAACATGTACATCATGAAGGTCGAGAGTGCTGCCAGTACCGTGACGATGCGTTGCAAATCGAAGAAACGCAGCACGACGCTGAAGAACCACATGCCGACCATATAGGCGGTCCAGAAGTTACTGACCAGGCCACCGGTCTCTTCGATGCTCATGCCGAAATGTTTAGCGGCATATTCGGGTACCCACTGAATGAAACCAAGCTGGCCGAGGATGTAGCACAGGGCGGCGATGGAGAGGAACAGAACGCCAATTCCCCACTTCTCTTTACTGACCGGCGTCTCGGCATTGGCCGCCTGCTTGCCCAGCTGCGGGAAGTCGGAGCATAGCGTCAGGATAAAGATGGCCAGATACAGTACACCGATGCAGGCATAGACCCAATACCAGGCGACGTGTTGCGCCAAGAGAGTGGCGGCAATGATTGGGAAGACCATCCCGGCCATACTAAAGAAGGAGTCGGTAAACAGTAGACGAGAACCACGCTGACGACCCGTGTAAATATGGGTGATCAGGAAGGTCCCGATGGACATGGTGATCCCGCTGACGACCCCGAGCACAAACATGCAGGCGGAGAAGACTGCCAGGTTATGGCCAACCATCAGACCTGTGATGGCGAGGATCATCAGAATGAAGCCGAAGATCAATTGACGCTTGAGGGGGATGATCTCCATCAGCCAAGCGTTAAGGAAAATAGAAACCAAAATCCCGGTATTGAGGAATGTAAAAGTATTACTCATGCTGGAGATCGGCAGATTGAAATACTCTGCGATATTTCCCATCACCATCCCGGTGACAATCACCAATGCGCCGGTAAGCGCATAGGAGAAGAAACTGATCCATGTTAGGCGAATGCGGTTACTGTCGGTCATAGCAAGGCCTATCTCAGTATAAAAAGAGAAATGTGAATTATTCGTGTGTTGATCGGACAAGAAGGGTCGATTTCACGAAGCGGGCGAATCCTAACATAGCCACAGCTGTTTTTTGTGATATGAATCGATTTTTCAATGCAAAGAAAAAGTTTGTTACTTAAAAAATTGAGATGTAATTGGGTGTCGAGGGTAAAGAGCACGGCGTGTGTGCTGCATGGGCGGAATTTCAGACAGGTACAACTTGCCCTAGGTGAGAATTCGGGTAGGGTGAGGTGGGCGACGGCGTAGCGTCGCCCAGGATAGTCGCCAGGTAAATGTGAGTAAATGGGTGGCTATCGCCCCATGGGCTATTTAGAATCATTACGCTATCCTGTTGTTTTTATGCTTTTGACAAAGCCGGTCAGATAAAGGAAGTTTTCATGTTCAAAAGAATCGTCATTACCCTGGTTACCCTATTCTCGCTGGCCGTGATGGCCCCGGCCGCACTGGCAGCGAATACACGCGTCATGCTGACAACCAGCGCCGGTAACATCGAATTGGAGCTGTATAATCAGAAGGCGCCGGTGACGGTCGACAACTTCCTCGGTTACGTCAACAGCGGTTTCTATAACGGTACTCTCTTTCACCGAGTGATCCCTGGCTTTATGATCCAGGGGGGCGGATTTACTGCGGCGATGCAGCAGAAGCCGACTCAGGCACCGATCAAGAATGAAGCAGATAACGGCTTGCGTAACTTGCGCGGTACCATCGCGATGGCGCGCACTGCCGAGAAGGACAGCGCGACCAGCCAGTTCTTTATCAATGTGGCCGATAATGCCTTCCTCGATCACGGCCAGCGCGACTTTGGTTATGCCGTATTCGGTAAAGTGATCAAAGGGATGGATATCGTCGACAAGATTTCCCAAGTCCGTACCGAAAACGTCGGCCCTTACCAGAATGTTCCGGTGAAACCGATCGTTATCACCTCGGCGGCGGTGATAAAGTGAGCCATGCACGACACCTGTCGTGAGTCACATGATGCACGGGCGCCTAATGGCGCCCGTGGCGTTACTGGCGTAGGAAGTTTTGTAGCAAAGCGTGCCCCTGCTCGCTGAGGATGCTTTCTGGATGGAATTGCACGCCCTCCAGGGCCAGCGAGGTATGGCGGATTCCCATGATCTCATCCCGCCGCCCATCGCGCTCGCTCCAGGCCGTTACCGCCAAGCAGGGGGGAAGGCTCTCCCAGTCTATGATCAGCGAATGATAGCGCGTTACCGTCAGCGGGTTATTTAAGCCCTGGAAGACGCCTTGATTGTCATGGCGGATGACGCTGGTCTTACCATGCATCACCTGACGTGCGCGTATCACCCGTGCCCCGAATACCTGCCCCAGCGCCTGGTGCCCCAGGCAGACGCCCAATACCGGTACCCGTCCCGCGAGATGACCAATGGCGGCCAAGGAGATCCCCGCCTCATCGGGGGTACCCGGTCCGGGCGAGATCACCACATGCGATGGCGCCAAGGCGTCAATCTGCGCCAGCGTTAATTCATCGTTACGTTTGACCAAGACCTCGGCATCGAGCTGGCAAAAGTATTGATACAGGTTGTAGGTAAACGAGTCGTAGTTGTCGATCAACAGTAGCATGGCGTGGCACGGGATTAACGAGAAAGGGAGATGATAAAGCATACGCAGGGGAAATTCAGCCCAGCATACCGTTCGGCGTGATACGCCGAGAATTTGATTGACACCGCATGATTTATTATGCGTATATCTTGCATATAAAATCAAATTGTTGGGATGGGATTGGTGGGGGACGGGAGAATGGCGCAGCAGAGCGGAGTGGTTAGGGCGGATTTTGAGCGGACGATGTTACCGGTTTATGCACCGGCAGACTTTATTCCGGTGCGTGGAGAGGGAAGCCGAGTCTGGGATCAGCAGGGGCGCGATTACATCGACTTTGCTGGCGGGATCGCGGTGACGGCCTTGGGGCATTGTCATCCGGCGTTGATGGCCGCACTCCAGGAGCAGGGCAGCCGTTTATGGCATACCAGCAATGTATTCACTAACGAACCTGCGTTGCGTCTGGCGCAGAAGCTGATCGCGGCGACCTTTGCCGAGCGAGTATTCTTCGCGAATTCCGGCGCAGAGGCCAATGAGGCGGCGCTGAAGCTGGCTCGTCATCACGCGGCGACGCGCATCAGTCCCTATAAGAGCCAGATCATCGCCTTCAATCAGAGCTTCCATGGGCGTACGCTATTTACCGTCTCGGTGGGTGGGCAGGCCAAATATTCCGAGGGTTTTGGCCCGAAGCCAGCGGATATCGTCCACGTCCCCTTCAACGATCTGGCCGCGGTTGAGGCGTTGATCGGTGAGCAGACCTGTGCGGTGATCGTCGAGCCGATCCAGGGGGAGGGCGGTGTATTGCCCGCGACAGCGGCATTCTTGCATGGTCTGCGTGCGTTGTGTGACCGTCATCAGGCATTGCTGATCTTCGACGAGGTACAGAGCGGTATGGGACGCAGTGGCGCCCTTTTCAGCTATATGCACTACGGCGTGACGCCGGATATCCTGACCAGTGCGAAGGCGTTGGGGGGCGGCTTCCCCATCAGCGCTATGTTGACCCGCGAGGCGATCGCCTCGGCGATGACGGTCGGCAGCCATGGCACCACCTACGGTGGTAATCCGCTAGCGTGCGCGGTGGCCGAGGCGGCCTTCGACATCATTAGTCAGCCTGCGGTGCTGGCCGGGGTCGCGCAGCGCCGACAGCTATTTGAACGTCATCTCCAGGCGTTGAATCAACGCTATGGCGTGTTTGGTGAGATCCGTGGCCAAGGATTACTGCTGGGGGCCGCGTTGGCGCCCGCCTACCAGGGGCGCGCCAGGGATATCCTGAACGCGGCGACACAACAGGGGGTGATGTTGCTGAATGCCGGGCCAGATACACTCCGTTTTACTCCCTCGTTATTAATCCCCGAAGCGGAGATCGATGAGGGCATGGCCCGCCTGGGGCGGGCGCTGGCTAGCGTGGTACCCGCGGCGGCCTGAGGCCGCCCTTGGGGTTACGGGGCATCGTTAAATGCGCGGGTCATCTCTTCCAGTTGCTCCTGCGCGTCGAGCCAACAGAGTTCGGCCTCCTCCAAGCCGGCCTTGGCCTGACTTTGTCGCTGTAGGATCTCGTTTAACTCCCCCTTCCGGGCAGGGTCGTACAGCGCGCTGTCGGACAGACGCTCCTCCAGTTCGCTCAGTTGGGCGGCGAACGTCTCCATCCGCTTCTCTTGGGCGGTGATCTGCTTGCGTAGCGGCTGTGTTTGGCTACGGAACTCGGCCTCGCGCCGCTTCTGATCCTTACGCGCCTGAGCACTATTGACCGCTAGCCCACCTTCTTGCTCTGTTGTCGAGCTCTGGTTCTCTTGCCGTTGCCACTCGCTCAACCACTGCTGGTAATCTTCGAGGTCACCGGCGAAGGGTTCGACCTGACCATCGTGCACCAGATAGAGGTCGTCGGTGGTCGAACGTAACAGGTGGCGATCGTGCGAGACCACGACCAGCGCGCCTTCGAAGTCGATCAATGCTTCGGTCAGCGCCTGACGCATATCCAGATCCAGGTGGTTGGTCGGCTCGTCGAGCAGCAGTAGGTTGGGACGCTGCCAGACGATCAGTGCCAGCACCAGGCGCGCTTTCTCCCCACCGGAGAAACGCTGTGTCGCCTCCCCGACCTTATCGCCGTTGAAGCCAAAGCCGCCCAAGTAGTCTCGTAACTGTTGTTCGCTCTCCTGTGGCGCCAGACGGGCCAAATGTTGTAATGGCGACTCATCGGCGCGCAGGTATTCCAGCTGATGCTGGGCGAAGTAGCCCAGGCGTACGCCCTTCGCCAGGCCAACCTCACCATGCTGAGGGGCCAATTCACCGGCCAGCAGTTTGATTAACGTCGACTTACCGGCCCCGTTACGCCCCAACAAGCCAATGCGTGAGCCGGGAACCAGATTGAGTTTGATCGAGGCGAGTACCGTGTGGTCACCGTATCCCGCGCTGACCTGCTCCATACGCAGCAGTGGCGTCGGTAGGCTTTCCGGCGGGCGGAAGCTGAAGTGGAAGGGGTTGTCGACATGGGCGGGCGCGATGCGCTCCATCCGTTCGAGCATCTTCACGCGGCTCTGTGCCTGCTTGGCCTTGCTGGCCTTTGCCTTAAAGCGGTCGATATAACCCTGGAGATGGGCGATGCGTTGCTGTTGGCTCTGATACATCGCCTGCTGCTGCGCCAGCTTGCTGGCACGCTGTAGCTCGAAAGAGGAGTAGTTGCCGCTATACTCAAACAATTGTTGTTGCTCAATATGGATGATCTTGTCCACGATCGGGTCGAGGAAGTCGCGGTCATGAGAGATCAGGATCAGCGTCCCGGGGTAGCTTTTTAACCAGCGCTCTAGCCAGATCACCGCATCCAGATCCAGGTGGTTGGTCGGTTCATCCAGCAGTAACAGATCGGAGCGGCACAACAGGGCTTGCGCTAGGTTAAGGCGCATGCGCCAGCCGCCGGAGAAGGATTTGACCGGTTGCAGCAGTTGCTCCTGGCTGAAGCCGAGTCCATGCAACAGGCTGGAGGCGCGGGCACGAATGGTCCAGGCGGCGATCGCATCCAGCTTGCCGTGGATCAGGGCGATGGCGTTACCGTCGTTGCGCAGGTTGGCCTCTTCGAGCTGGCGCTCCAATTGGCGGAACTCCCGATCGCCATCGAGGACATACTCCAGTGCCGGCGTCTCCAGGGCTGGTGTCTCCTGGTTAACCCAGGCCATCGCCCAGTTTGCCGGGAGGTTTGCGCTGCCACCGTCGGCGCTCAACTCCTGCTTTAACAGCGCCAGTAGCGTTGATTTCCCACAGCCATTCTTCCCGACCAGGCCTACCTTCTGGCCGGGGTTGATCGTTGCCGAGGCGTTATCCAGCAGCACGCGTGTGCCGCGACGAATTTGTAGCGATGAGAAAACAATCATAAAGCGTCGTCTATTGAGTGTGTGTTAAATTGGCGTTGTGGCGACGTAAATAACGCGGCGAGGTAACGGCGATATGCGGCGCTATTCTGTCTTTCTGGGTCGCATGGTAGCCGAAAAGTCCGGCAATGACGACGTTCTGAGGTAGTGAGGAGAATGAACCATGTCGCAGCCGCCGAAGGTGTTGCTGATTTATGCCCACCCCGAGTCACCGTCCTCCATTGCCAATCAGGTGTTGTTACAGGCCGCTCGGCCGTTGGAAAACGTGACCATCCACGATCTATACGCCCAGTATCCAGACTTCTTTATCGATATTTATCATGAGCAAAGTCTGTTGCGAGAGCATCAGGTCATCGTGTTTCAGCACCCCTTATATAATTACAGTTGTCCCGCCTTGCTGAAGGAGTGGCTGGATCGCGTCTTAGCGCGCGGCTTTGCCAGTGGGGTAGGGGGATACGCCCTACGTGATAAATATTGGCGCTCGGTGGTGACAACCGGCGAACCCGAGGGAGCTTACCAGGTGGCAGGCTACAACCATTACACCATGCGTGAAGTGTTGCGCCCATTCGAATTGACGGCGTTGCGTTGCCATATGCACTGGTTGGCACCCTTGACCATCTATTGGGCCCGTCGCCAGAAGATGGCGGTGTTGCACGCCCAGGCACAGGCATATGCCGACTGGCTGGCGGCCCCCTTATCGATAGGAGGGCGCGATGCCGTCTGATCCCTCTTTACTGCCAGCGGTGGTGCTGTTTCTGTTTGCCGCCGTGCTGGCGGTACCGATCGCGCGTCGTCTCGGCATCGGTGCGGTACTCGGCTTTCTGATCGCCGGTATCGTCATCGGGCCGTGGGGGATTGGCTTGATCCGCGATGTGGAGGAGATCCTGCACTTCTCTGAGATGGGGGTGGTCTTCCTATTATTCATCATCGGGCTGGAATTGAATCCCGCTAAGCTCTGGCGCTTGCGGCGCTTGATCTTCGGTACGGGTACCGCCCAGTTACTGTTGAGCGCATTGCTGCTCGGTGGGCTACTGATAGCCACCGGTTTCGCCTGGCAGGCGGCGGTCATCGGCGGAATCGGTCTGGCCATGTCGTCGACGGCGATGGCACTCCAGATAATGCGAGAAAAGGGGATGAACCGTAACCCGGGCGGACGTCTCGGATTCGCGGTGCTGTTGTTCCAGGATATCGCGGTGGTACCGGCGCTGGCATTGATGCCGATCCTGGCCGGAGGCGAAGATCAGGCGATCAACTGGGGTCATATCGCGCTGAAGATCGGTGCGCTGGCGGGGATTTGGGTCGGTGGCCGCCTGTTGCTGCGTCCGCTGTTTCACTATATCGCGGCGACCGGGGTAAGGGAGATTTTTACCGCCGCCGCCCTTCTGGTGGTGTTGGGCTCGGCGCTATTGATGGATGCCTTGGGTTTCTCTATGGCGTTGGGTACCTTCATCGCCGGGGTATTACTTGCGGAGAGTGAGTTTCAGCATGAGCTGGAGATCGCCATCGAACCCTTCAAGGGGTTGTTGTTAGGGTTGTTCTTCATGTCGGTGGGGATGGCGCTCAATCTGGGCGTATTGTACGCCTATTGGCAATCGATCCTGTTGGCGGTGGCGGCGCTGGTGGTGATAAAGAGCATGGTGCTGTATCTGCTTGCCTGGTTGTCGGGGGTGCGTAGCGTCGTTCGTCTTCAGTTTGCGGCGGTGTTGAGTCAAGGGGGGGAGTTCGCCTTCGTGTTGTTTTCTGCCGCCGCGGCACAGCGGGTGCTGAGTGCGGAGCAGAGCGCCTTGCTGCTGGTGGTGGTGACACTCTCGATGATGACCACGCCACCGTTGATGCAGTTGCTTGACCGCCTGTTGGCGCAGCGCTTGAATCCGCCGGAAGAGAGTACGGAGGCGCCCTATGTGGCCGATGATGAACCCCAGGTGATCTTGGTCGGTTTTGGCCGCTTTGGTCAGGTGATCGGGCGGCTGTTGATGGCGAATCAGACGCGGGTCACCGTGCTAGAGCGCGATGTCAGCGTGGTCAGCATGATGCGTCGCTACGGCTATAAGGTGTATTACGGCGATGCGACGCAGTTGGACTTGTTACAGGCGGCCGGGGCGCAACGGGCAGAGGCCATCGTCATCACCTGCAATGAACCGGAAGAGACCATGGCGGTGGTACATCTCTGTCAACAGCACTTTCCACATCTGCGCATCTTGGCGCGCGCGCGTGGGCGGGTCGAGGCGCATGAGTTGTTACAGGCGGGCGTGAGCCAGTTTACGCGCGAGACCTTCTCCAGCGCTTTGGAGTTGGGGCGCAAGACGTTGGTTGAGACGGGAATGCATCCGCATCAAGCTTATCGTGCTCAGCAACATTTTCGCCGTTTGGATATGCGTATGCTGCGTGAGCTGATGCCACATCGTCAGGGGGATGTGGCGCAGATCTCGCGTATTCGTGAGGCGCGGCGTGAGTTGGAGGAGATCTTCCAGCGCGAGATGCAGCATGAGCAGCTCCAGATGAATGATTGGGATGAGGAGAGGAAGGAGGAGAAATGAAGCGACGTTTTATCGCCGGGGCGCGTTGTCCGGCCTGTCATGCCATGGATAGCTTGGCGCTATGGCGCGATGCTCAGGGCGAGCAGGTGCAGTGTGTGCGTTGTGGTCATCGGCTGACTTCACCCACTTTGCCATCGGAGGATCCCCTGGCGTCGGAACAGTTGATTGGGCGTTTTAAGCCTTAGGGGAGGAAACGGGTGCGGTAGCGCAGCTTTTTTCATCCCGAACAGTACAGTAGCGCGAAATTCCGCTACAATCCGCACGGATTACGTTTCAAACGCTAGGAGATATCATGAAAGTAGCTAAAGACCTGGTGGTCAGTCTGGCCTATCAGGTGCGTACGGAAGACGGGGTGTTGGTTGATGAGTCTCCGGTGTCTGCACCGCTGGACTACCTGCACGGCCATGGCTCTCTGATTGCCGGTCTGGAGAAAGCCTTGGAAGGACACGATGTCGGCGATCGTTTCGACGTGCATGTTCCGGCCAACGATGCCTATGGTCAGTACGATGACAACCTGGTACAGCGCGTACCGAAGGATGTCTTTATGGGTGTCGATGAGCTGCAGGTTGGCATGCGTTTCCTGGCGGAAACCGATCAGGGCCCGGTACCGGTTGAAATCACCGAAGTGGGCGATGACTATGTCGTGGTTGACGGTAACCACATGCTGGCGGGTCAGAACCTGAACTTCAACGTCGAAGTCGTCGCCATTCGTGAAGCGACCGCTGAAGAGCTGGAGCACGGTCATGTGCATGGCGCGCACGATCATGGTGAAGGCTGCTGCGGCGGTCATGGCCACGGTGAAGGCGAGTGCTGTGGCGGCCACGGTCATAGCCACGGTGAGGGCGAGTGCTGTGGTGGCCATGAGCACGACCATGATCATGCCGAGGGCGAATGCTGCGGTGGTCAGGGTAAAGGCAAAGGCCACGGCGGTTGCGGTTGCCACTGAGTGGTTAATGCGTGAAAAAAGCGGTCATATGACCGCTTTTTTTATTGCCTCATCTCGCCGCACTTAGTAGTGAGGTGGTGGCGTCTCTTCGGAAGGGTGTGCCATTTGCGAGGGTTGTACGGTGCGAAACTTGTCGATCAGGAGACGCATTTGCTCGCGATATTTTCCCATCTCACGCTGTAGATCGATCACCGTCTGGTTGAGATCCTCAATGGTGATCTCCTGGAAGGCAATCCGACTTTCCAGCTGTTCCAGACGGGCCTCCAGTTCACTCAGGCCATGGGACGATGATTCCATAAGAAATTCCTCTATTTTTAGATTATTGCATTGGCGATATTTCTTTATTACAGCGGATGGCGCGGCTATCCGAGAGGTATGGTAGCGCGAATCGACCTGTGCTGCGTAGCCGTTAGCGTCGAAGATCCTCCGCTGGAAACTTTTTTACGCAATCCTGGTCTGAATTTACATTGTTTGCTCGCTTTGCGATTGTTTTCTGGTAAGCGTGGCGACTATAGTAACTCAGGACATATCCCTAACTGTGCTCATCGTGATTTAAGGCAAGTGCCTTAATTTTGGAGAAATGGATGAAATCTTTTTTTAAAGTTACCGCGCTAGCCACGACGATGGCTCTGGCGCTGAATGCCTCGGCATTTGCAGCGGACGCAGCCAAGGCTGATACGGCCGCTCCGGCTGCCGCAGCCAGCAGCAAGTTCAAAAATGACGATCAGCAGGCGGCCTATGCACTGGGGGCTTCTCTGGGGCGTTATATGGATAACTCTCTGAAGGAGCAGGAGAAGCTGGGGATTAAACTGGATAAAGATCAGTTGATTGCCGGTGTTCAAGACGCTTTTGCAGGCAAGAGCAAGCTGAGCGATCAAGAGATCGAGCAGACGTTGCAGTCGTTCGAGAACCGCGTGAAGAGCGCTGCACAGGCGAAGATGGAGCAGGAAGCAAAAGAAAATGCTGAAGCGGGTCAGAAGTTCCGTACCGCTTTTGCTAAAGAGAAGGGCGTGAAGACCACGGCCAGCGGGTTGATGTATCTGGTCGAGAAAGAAGGCTCAGGCCCGACACCGACGGATAGCGACACCGTGGTGGTGAACTATAAGGGTTCGCTGATCAATGGTACCGAGTTCGATAACTCCTACACGCGCGGCGAGCCGCTCTCCTTCCGTCTGGATGGGGTGATCCCGGGGTGGACTGAAGGCCTGAAGCACATCAAGAAAGGCGGCAAGATCAAGCTGGTTATCCCACCGGATCTGGCTTACGGCAAGACCGGTGTCCCGGGGATCCCGGCTAACTCTACGCTGGTGTTCCAAGTCGAACTGCTGGACGTGAAGCCGGCAGCAAAGGCTGATGCTGCACCGAGCGCAGCGGAGAAAGCCGCTACCGGTAACGAAAAAAGCGCGAAATAAGTCGTTTTTTCACACATGCAACCCCCTGATGGCTTTGCCCTCAGGGGTTTTTTCTTGCCTGTTGGCTAGCCGAACGAGTGAAAAAGACATTTACCTTGGTGTCATCAAGGATTTAAATAGATGGAGTTTGCTAATATTTTTTAAGAATTACTGTATTTTTTCTGGGCCAGTCAGGGATGGGCGAGTCTGGTTCGTGGATGGGAGTAGTTAATGTCAAATACGCTTGTTACGGCTGATATCAGTGAGCTGGATCTATTAGATGAACGCCCCTTTACCCCGCTGGATCAGGCGATCCTAAAATCGTATGAGGCGGTGGTGGATGGTTTGGCCATGCTGATCGGCCCGCATTGTGAGATCGTCCTGCATTCCCTGGAGGATCTAAAGTGCTCGGCGGTACGTATCGCTAATGGCGAGCATACGGGGCGAAAAATCGGCTCTCCGATTACCGATTTGGCATTGCGGATGTTGCACGATATGGCCGGTGAAGACAGCAGTGTCTCCCGTGCGTATTTCACCCGCGCCAAGAGTGGCGATCTGATGAAGTCGGTCACTATTGCTATCCGCAATCGTGAGCAGCGAGTGATCGGCCTGCTGTGCATCAACATGAATCTGGATGTGCCTTTCTCTCAGATAATGGAGACCTTTATTCCGAAAGCAACGCAGGAGGTCTCTTCGGCGGTGAACTTCGCTTCCTCGGTCGATGAACTGGTGGCGCAGACATTGGAGTACACCATCGAAGAGGTTAACGCCGATCGGACGGTCTCGAACAATGCGAAAAATCGCCAGATCGTGTTTAACCTACATGAAAAGGGAATTTTCGATATTAAGGATGCCATCAATCAGGTGGCGGACCGTCTGAATATTTCGAAACATACGGTCTATCTCTATATCCGCCAGTTTAAGAACGGCGACGTGCAGGGTAACTAAGCGATGTTGCGTTATGCTCTGGTAGTGAATGGCGCACCCTATGGCACCCAGGCGGCTAGTAGTGCCTATCAGTTCGCGTGTGCACTGCTGGCAGCGGGGCATGTGTTGGACAGCATCTTCTTTTATCGTGAAGGGGTGCTGAATGCCAATCAGCTGACGCAGCCCGCTGGTGATGAGTTCGATTTGGTGCGTGCCTGGCAAGCATTGGCGCAGCAGCATGATGTCACGCTTAATGTCTGTGTCGCGGCGGCGTTGCGTCGTGGCGTGTCGGCGGGTGAGGGGGCGGCGGTGGGGAATCTGCAGCCTGGCTTCGCCTTGAGCGGCCTCGGTGCGCTGGCCGAGGCGATGTTGACCTGTGATCGCGTCATGCAGTTTTAGGAGGGCGGAGTAACAAGATGAGAAGGTTAGCCTTTGTTTTTACCCATGCCCCCCATACGACGAGTGCGGGCCGCGAAGGGTTAGATGCCTTGTTAGCCACCTCCGCGTTTAGCGACGATATTGCGGTGTTTTTTATCGGTGATGGGGTCTTCCAATTGCTGCCTGAGCAACGTCCCGATGCGATCTTGGCGCGTGATTATATCGCCACCTTTGGCGTGATGAGCCTCTATGATATCGAGCAAATCTATCTGTGTGCCGAGTCGTTGGCGCAGCGCGGCTTAGATGCCACGATCCCTTGGGTCGTTCCTGCCGCGGTCTTATCGGCGGATGATCTACGCACGCATCTCGATGCGTGTGACACGATCCTGACCTTTTAATCCAGGAGACTACGCTTATGTTACATACTCTGAGCCGCTCTCCGCAGGGCGGGGCCGATCTGGCGACATTGAGCGCCTTGGTCCGTCCCGGGGATGCGCTGGTCTTATTGCAGGATGGTGTACTGTGTGCGCTTGATGGGACGGCGGCGTTGGCAACCTTACGCGCCTTGCCGGTAACGCTGCATCTGCTGCAGGCCGACGTTCAGGCGCGTGGGTTGGCGGCATACCTCGCCCCGGAGAGTGTGTTGATCGACTATACGCAGTTCGTCGCCCTGAGCGCCGCGCATCCTCGTCAGATGGCGTGGTAAGCGAGCTTATCCTGCTCGCGTGCAGCGAATATCTTGTATATTTCTTGACACCCTCCCGCCTCAGCCATAAAATTCTGCGTCCCCATATTTTGCCATTGGTCTATCCAGTGAGCAGTATGGGGCGATTTATTACGTGTTTACGAAAAGCAAAAACCAGGAGCTTTTGATGGCAACTATCAACCAGCTGGTTCGCAAGCCACGCGCTAAGAAAGTTGAGAAAAGCAACGTTCCCGCGCTGGAAGCCTGCCCGCAGAAACGTGGTGTATGTACCCGTGTATATACCACCACTCCGAAAAAACCGAACTCCGCACTGCGTAAAGTATGCCGTGTTCGTCTGACCAACGGTTTTGAAGTGACTTCCTACATCGGTGGTGAAGGTCACAACCTGCAGGAGCACTCCGTGATCCTGATCCGTGGTGGTCGTGTTAAAGACCTGCCGGGTGTGCGTTATCACACCGTGCGCGGTGCTCTTGACTGCTCCGGTGTTAAAGACCGTAAGCAGGCGCGTTCTAAGTACGGCGTTAAGCGTCCTAAGGCTTAATGGTTCTCCGTTAAGTAAGGCCAAACGTTTTAACTTTAATGTCAAAATAAACTCGTAGAGTTTTGGACAATCCTGAATTCACAACGGAGTATTTCCATGCCACGTCGTCGCGTAATTGGTCAGCGTAAAATTCTGCCGGATCCGAAGTTCGGATCAGAACTGCTGGCTAAATTTGTTAACATCCTGATGGTAGATGGTAAAAAATCTACTGCAGAATCAATCGTATACAGCGCGCTGGAGACCCTGGCTCAGCGCTCTGGCAAAACTGAACTGGAAGCTTTCGAGATCGCTCTCGAAAACGTGCGCCCGACCGTCGAAGTTAAGTCTCGTCGCGTTGGTGGCTCCACCTACCAGGTTCCGGTTGAAGTTCGTCCGGTCCGTCGTAATGCCCTGGCAATGCGTTGGATCGTAGAAGCTGCTCGTAAACGCGGTGATAAATCCATGGCTCTGCGTCTGGCGAACGAACTTTCTGACGCTGCAGAAAACAAAGGCACTGCAGTTAAGAAACGTGAAGACGTTCACCGTATGGCAGAAGCCAACAAGGCGTTCGCTCACTACCGTTGGTAATATCATCGGTATGTTAGTCACCAAGCGGGCGCTTAAGCTTAAGCCGCCCGCTTTGGGTAACTTAACTTGAACGCCCTAGGATATAGAGGAATCAAATGGCTCGTACAACACCCATTTCGCGTTACCGTAACATCGGTATCAGCGCTCACATCGACGCCGGTAAGACCACTACTACCGAACGTATCCTGTTCTACACCGGTGTAAACCATAAGATCGGTGAAGTTCATGATGGTGCTGCCACCATGGACTGGATGGAGCAGGAGCAGGAGCGTGGTATCACCATTACCTCCGCTGCGACCACCGCTTTCTGGTCTGGCATGGCCAAACAGTTTGAGCCGCACCGTATCAACATCATCGATACCCCGGGGCACGTTGACTTCACCATCGAAGTAGAACGTTCCATGCGTGTACTGGATGGTGCGGTCATGGTTTACTGCGCCGTTGGTGGTGTTCAGCCGCAGTCTGAAACCGTATGGCGTCAGGCCAACAAGTATCATGTTCCGCGCATCGCGTTCGTTAACAAAATGGACCGCATGGGTGCGAACTTCCTGAAAGTTGTTAACCAGATCAAAACCCGTCTGGGTGCTAACCCGGTTCCGTTGCAGTTGGCAATCGGTGCTGAAGAAGCCTTCACCGGTGTTGTTGACCTGGTTAAAATGAAAGCCATCAACTGGAACGAAGCCGATCAGGGCGTGACCTTCACCTATGAAGACATCCCGGCTGACATGGTTGAACTGGCTAACGAATGGCACCAGTTCCTGGTTGAGTCCGCAGCAGAAGCGTCTGAAGAGCTGATGGACAAGTACCTGGGCGGTGAAACGCTGTCTGAAGAAGAGATCAAACATGCTCTGCGTCAGCGCGTACTGAACAACGAAATCATCCTGGTTACTTGTGGCTCCGCGTTCAAGAACAAGGGCGTACAGGCAATGCTGGATGCTGTCATCGAGTACCTGCCGTCACCGACCGATGTTCCGGCGATCAAAGGTATCCTGGACGACGGTAAAGATACCCCGGCTGAGCGTCACTCTGACGACAACGAGCCGTTCGCGGCGCTGGCGTTCAAAATCGCCACCGACCCGTTCGTGGGTAACCTGACCTTCTTCCGCGTATACTCCGGTGTGGTTAACTCTGGTGATACCGTACTGAACTCCGTGAAGTCTGCACGTGAGCGTTTCGGCCGTATCGTTCAGATGCACGCCAACAAGCGTGAAGAGATCAAAGAAGTTCGCGCGGGCGACATCGCCGCGGCAATCGGTCTGAAGGATGTCACCACCGGTGATACCCTGTGTGATCCGAACGCGCCGATCATCCTGGAGCGTATGGAATTCCCTGAGCCGGTAATCTCCATCGCCGTTGAGCCGAAAACCAAGGCTGACCAGGAGAAAATGGGCCTGGCACTGGGCCGTCTGGCTAAGGAAGACCCGTCTTTCCGCGTACGCACTGACGAAGAATCCAACCAGACCATCATCTCCGGTATGGGTGAATTGCACCTGGAAATCATCGTTGACCGTATGAAGCGCGAGTTCAACGTTGAAGCTAACGTCGGCAAACCGCAGGTTGCCTACCGTGAAACCATCCGTGAGACTGTCAAGGATGTGGAAGGTAAGCACGCCAAACAGTCTGGTGGTCGCGGTCAGTACGGCCATGTCGTTATCGACATGTTCCCGCTGGAGCCGGGTGGCGAAGGTTACACCTTCACCAACGACATCAAGGGCGGCGTAATCCCGGGTGAATATATCCCGGCGGTTGACAAAGGTATCCAGGAGCAGCTGAAGTCTGGTCCGATGGCCGGTTATCCGGTAGTTGACCTGGGCGTGCGTCTGCACTTCGGTTCTTACCACGACGTTGACTCCTCTGAACTGGCGTTCAAACTGGCTGCCTCTATCGCGTTTAAAGAAGCCTTCAAACGCGCTAAGCCGGTTCTGCTTGAGCCGATCATGAAGGTTGAAGTAGAGACTCCGGAAGATTACATGGGCGACGTTATCGGTGACTTGAACCGTCGTCGCGGCATGATCGAAGGTATGGAAGATACTGCGACTGGCAAGACTGTTCGTGCGCAGGTTCCGTTGTCTGAAATGTTTGGTTATGCTACTGACCTGCGTTCTCAGACCCAGGGCCGTGCTTCATACTCCATGGAGTTCCTGAAGTATGCTGAAGCACCGACTAACGTCGCTCAGGCCGTTATTGAAGCACGTGGCAAATAAGCCTCTGCTTTAAACATATTGATCCCGCGCCCTCTCCTTAGGTGAGGGCGCAAGATAAGGAATATAACCGTGTCTAAAGAAAAATTTGAACGTTCTAAACCGCACGTTAACGTCGGTACTATCGGCCACGTTGACCACGGTAAAACTACCCTGACCGCTGCTATCACCACCGTACTGGCTAAGACCTACGGCGGTAGCGCTCGCGCATTCGACCAGATCGATAACGCGCCGGAAGAAAAGGCTCGTGGTATCACCATCAACACCTCTCACGTTGAATACGACACCCCGACCCGTCACTACGCTCACGTAGACTGCCCGGGGCACGCCGACTACGTTAAGAACATGATCACCGGTGCTGCGCAGATGGACGGCGCGATCCTGGTTGTTGCTGCGACTGACGGCCCGATGCCGCAGACCCGTGAGCACATCCTGCTGGGTCGCCAGGTTGGCGTTCCGTACATCATCGTGTTCCTGAACAAGTGCGACATGGTTGATGACGAAGAGCTGCTGGAACTGGTTGAGAT
>NZ_JBIUCY010000014.1:0-114801 GCF_044540725.1 Edwardsiella sp. A.80236 | reverse complement strand
ACAGGATTAAAACGAACAAGGCCCCCTTTTAGGGGGCCCCATTTAAAGCCACCTCTTCAAGAGGTGGATTTTTACTTTTATTTCCGCCAAAGTTCGCTGTCGTGCTCGTTTGCTTGCTGAGCATACTAGCCCTACGGTGTAGGGCGCTGGGTTCTGTTTATTTCGCCCTGCTATGTCGAGGGCAGCGCGGTAGCATTTATCGCTTGCTGATATGTTCTGTTATCAAGCATGGTTGATGAACAAGGGAGAGAGTGAGTCCACCATTTGCGCGATCTCCTCCTGACGATCGCTATTATGCAGCCAAATGGCATAGACCGGTCGGATGAGCTTCTCGACCTGCTCTACGCGTTTTAATTCCTTTTCTGCTCTACTAGCCCAAGTTTCAGGGAAAAATGCGCTAGCATGCGTTTGACGCAAGATTCGCTCGGCGATCAATAGCGAGCTGCTATCCAACAATGGCGGCATACTATGATTGATGGATGATGGATGGGGTAGGAAGTCGGCGCCCCAATCGAGCTGGATGAAAGGCTGCGTTTTTTTCGGCGTACTATCCTTACTAACGTACAGCGCAAGATGGAATTCACCAACTTGTGTATTACTAAATTCATCGGCCTTGGGAATTTCTGTGGCGATCAGTAGATCCAGCTGGCGCTCATGTAACTGACGGATATGTGTATGGCGCTGACCGCTACGTATTTCTAGCTGTAGACTCGGGTTATCTCGGTAGAGTTGCGGTAGCCACTCTGCGAGCACAGATTCCCAGAGCAGCGTCGGAGCGCCGATAGAGAACGTCTTAGCTTGGCCCGCATGAATCATCTCCTGTTTGGCCAGCTGCCAGGTATTCATCAGACTTTCGGCATAGGGTACGAGCTTCTGGCCAGCAGGGGTAAGCTGGATATTATTCCGGTGTCGAGTGAATAGCTCGGTACCGACTTGATTTTCCAACTGACGGATACGGAAGCTGACGGCAGATTGTGTCAGGTAGAGGGTTTCGGCAGCTTTGCCGAAGTGACGTGTACGACTGACTTCCAAAAAGGTTTTGAGTAATTCGGTATCCACGATTCACCTGCAAAAAATTTTATCATCATGATTTAAATGTTTTGTTTTACAGCTTGTCAAGCCTATCTAATACTCCGCGCCATAAATAGCACGGCCATAGAGAATTAGGAGCGTGTCAGATGCCGGAAAGCTTCCATACCACTCATCGTTTCTTTGATAACAAACACTATCCACGTGGTTTTTCACGTCATGGTGATTTCACCATCAAAGAGGCTCAGTTACTTGAGCGCTTTGGGTATGCATTTAATGAATTAGATCTCGGAACTCGCGAGGCTCAAACGGATGAAGAGCTGCTGTTTGTTGCTGTATGTCGTGGTGAGCGTCAGCCAGCAACCGAGGCGGAGAAAGTCTGGGCGAAGTATGTGACCCGTATCCGCCGTCCGAAGCGTTTCCATACGCTCTCTGGCGGCAAGCCACAGATGGAAGGGGCTGAGGATTACACTGAGTCTGACGATTAATGGTGGTTGGACGACACTCGGCCTTCTGAGTTAGAGGCGTAACAACACCCTGTGAGCGGTATGCTGGCAGGGTGTTTTTTATTGTAAGTCGATCGGTATGAAGGGTCAGCGTTAGATACCCATTGTATGATGTTGTGGTAAGAAAAAGGCCCTGAGTATCAGGGCCTGGCGGAGCCGTGTGCGATGACACAACTAGGCGGGTTTATTCGATATTCTGGATCTGCTCACGCATCTGTTCGATCAAGACTTTAAGCTCAATCGCTGAAGCGGTGATATCTGCGTTGATTGACTTAGAGGCCAGCGTGTTTGACTCGCGGTTGAACTCCTGCATCATGAAGTCCAGGCGGCGTCCAACGGCCTCTTTTTTCTTCAGGATAGCGTAAGTCTCTTTTACGTGTGCGTCTAAACGGTCTAACTCTTCCGCCACATCGATGCGCTGGGCCATGAGTACCAACTCTTGCTCCAGACGGTTATTCTCGAGTTGGACCTGAGCCTCTTCGAGTTTATTGACTAAACGCTCGCGCTGCCATTGGAGGATCTCCGGCATCCGGCTACGTACCTTGGCGACCTCGGCGGAGACAGCCTCGAGGCGCTGCTCGATTAATGCCTTAAGCGCGCCACCCTCACGCTCACGCGCGTCGATGAAGTCATCAATGGTGCTATCCAGGGCGCTCAACAGGTCACTGCTGATGGCATCCAGGTCTTGTTCGGCGGCGGCCATCACGCCTGGCCAGCGCAGCACATCCAGCGGATTGATCTCGCCTTCATCACTCTGAAGTTTGACCCAGTTAGCGGCTTCCACTAGCTGTTTAGCCAGATTCTCGTTGAGGATTAGCGCACTCTGTGCGCTGGGATCGAGTTCGAAACGCAGGTTGCACTCAACCTTACCTCGGGTCAGACGAGTGCGCAGGCGCTCACGGATCACCGGCTCCAGGCTACGAAACTGTTCAGGAAGACGGATGTAGGTTTCCAGATAGCGTTGGTTGACTGAGCGCAGCTCCCAGGCTGCGCTGCCCCAGTTACCCTTGACTTCGCGTCGGGCGTAAGCGGTCATGCTACGGATCATAGTGCCTGCCTATTACTAAAACGGTGTGTGTTGTCGGGATTATAGCCCCGCGACGTCCTGCGTGATAGGCATAAGCGGATGAAGGCCGTATAATGCGCAGCCGATTACTGAATTACCTGCGGAGATGAGCTTATGCGTCCTGAAGGCCGAGCAGCCGGACAGATCCGTCCACTGCGTTTGACTCGCCATTATACCAAGCATGCGGAAGGCTCCGTACTGGTGGAGTTTGGCGATACCAAGGTGTTGTGTACCGCCAGTGTTGACGAAGGGGTGCCGCGCTTTTTAAAGGGCCAGGGCCAAGGCTGGGTTACCGCAGAATATGGCATGCTGCCCCGTTCCACCCACAGCCGTATGGCGCGTGAGGCGGCCAAGGGCAAGCAGGGCGGCCGTACCATGGAGATCCAGCGTCTGATCGCGCGTTCGCTGCGCGCCGCGGTAGACCTGAAGAAGTTGGGTGAGTTCACGATCACCCTGGATTGCGATGTGATCCAGGCGGATGGCGGCACGCGTACCGCCTCTATCACCGGTGCCTGCGTGGCATTAGCCGATGCCTTGAATGCCCTGGTCGCGTCCGGCAAGTTGAAGGCGAGCCCGCTGAAGGGGATGGTTGCCGCCGTCTCTGTCGGTATTGTTGCCGGCGAGGCGCTATGCGATCTGGAGTATGTAGAGGACTCTGCCGCCGAAACCGACATGAATGTGGTCATGATGGAGGATGGCCGGATGATCGAAGTGCAAGGCACAGCTGAAGGAGAGCCATTCAGCCATGAGGAGCTATTAACACTCTTGGCATTGGCCAAAGATGGCATAGGTCAGATCATCCAGGCGCAGAAGGCTGCGTTAGCATAATGATTTTAGGCGACTCTATCAGTCGCCTTTTTTTTGCCCGTAAGATGGGCATTCCGGGTATTAACAGACTTTGAAGGAGAAAAGTATGAAGGCCTATCAGCGCCGCTTTATTGAATTTGCACTCAGCAAGCAGGTTCTCAAGTTCGGCGAGTTTACGTTGAAATCTGGGCGTACTAGCCCTTATTTCTTTAACGCAGGGCTATTTAATACCGGGCGAGATCTGGCGCTGTTGGGACGCTTCTACGCCGAGGCGTTGGCGGACAGTGGTATCGCATTCGATGTGTTGTTCGGGCCGGCGTATAAAGGGATACCGATTGCGACCACGACGGCGGTAGCGCTGGCCGAGCATCACGATATGGACGTGCCTTACTGCTTCAACCGTAAGGAGGCCAAGGATCATGGTGAGGGGGGGACCCTGGTTGGCAGCCCTCTGCAGGGACGAGTGATGTTAGTGGATGATGTGATCACTGCTGGTACCGCTATCCGTGAGTCGATGACGCTGATCCAGGCGAACGGCGCGGCCTTGGCCGGGGTGCTAATCTCCCTCGATCGTCAGGAGCGTGGCCGCGAAGCGTTGTCCGCGATCCAAGAAGTTGAACGCGACTATGGTTGTCGGGTGATCTCCATCATTACCCTAAGCGATCTGATCCATTATCTGGAAGAGCAACCAGGGATGGCGCAGCATCTGGCGGCGGTTAAGGCGTATCGTACGCAATACGGCGTGTGAGTTGCGTGCAGGCCGCCTCAGCGCGGCCTGCTGCGCGATCATTGCAACTGGCTCGCCAGCAATGGCCAACGGGTATCAAACTCCTGCGTTGGGCGGTAGCGAAACTCGGAGCGGACGAAACGCGATAGCATCCCTTCGCAGAAGGCCAGTAATTGGCTGGCCAACAACGTCTCATCGTGAGCGAAAGCGTTGCCTTCACGCAGGCGTCGCTCCTTCAGTACTTGGCGTAACTGTGCCTCGATACGCTCAAATAACTGATTGATACGACCCTGTAGACGATCTTGCTCGAACATGAGGGCATGACCGGTCATGATGCGGGTCAGCCCAGGGTTACGCTCTGCGAAGCCCAGGATCAGCAGCAGAATAAGACGAAGCCGATTGAGCGTATCTTTCTCATCCTGCAATATCAGGTTAATCCGTGAGATGAGTGAGTCTTCAATAAACTCAATGAGACTATCGAACATCCGTGTTTTACTGGGAAAATGGCGATAAAGCGCGGCCTCTGATACGCCGACGTTAGCCGCCAGCTTTGCCGTGGTGATGCGTTGGCTGCCATCGCTAGATTCGAGCATTTGCGCGAGCGCCTGCAAAATCTCTTCACGACGGTTCCTTTTCGTATTTTCTTTTTCTGCCATGCCTGACAAGACCCTTGCTAAACGGCGAAAACGGATTCCCCACAACAGACACCGCCGCAACGGAGTGCGACGGTGTTATTTGGCTTGATAGCGTTGCGTGCGGCGGATTGGATTACTGGCGGCCAGAGTGACCGAATCCCCCTGCACCGCGCGAGCTATCTTCGAACGACTCTACCAGGTTAAAGTCAGCCTGCACCACCGGTACCAGTACCAGCTGCGCGACGCGCTCGCCAGGCTCGATGGTGAAGGTGGTTTGCCCACGGTTCCAGACGGAGATCATCAACTGCCCCTGGTAGTCGGAGTCGATCAAGCCGACCAGATTGCCCAACACGATGCCATGCTTATGGCCTAAACCGGAGCGTGGCAGGATCAGCGCGGCCAGAGACGGGTCGGCGATATGGATGGCTAACCCGGTCGGTAACAGGGTGGTTTCGCCTGGCGCCAGCACCACGGCGCTATCCAGGCAGGCGCGGAGATCCAGACCTGCAGAGCCGGGAGTGGCATAGGTTGGCAGGGGGAACTGTTGTCCGATGCGCGCGTCGAGGATCTTAACGTCGATTTTTTTCTTCATAGTGTCTGACAATCTCATTGATTAAGGCGCTACCCAGAAGGGATTTGCTGCTGAGCGGTAACCGTTTGTCACCCTGGGGCCAAAAAAGATGTAAGGCATTGGTATCACTATTGAAACCTTGGCCATCTTGTGAAACATCGTTGGCACAGATCAGGTCTAGTCCTTTACGCGCCAGTTTTTGTTTGGCGTATTCTTCCACATTCTGTGTTTCGGCGGCAAATCCTACCACAAATGGACGAGCGGTGGTCATGGCTGCAACGCCGGCGACGATATCCGGATTTTTCACCAAGGTCAGCGTTAATGTATCGCCTTGCTGCTTTTTCATTTTCTCTGGAGCGACCTGCTGAGCTCGGTAATCGGCGACGGCGGCACAGGCGATGAAGATATCACTTTCAGCGGCATGCTGCGTGACGGCGGCCTGCATTTCCAGGGCGCTCTGTACATCGATACGTATTACGCCCGCGGGGGTTGGTAGAGTGACCGGTCCACTGACTAGCGTGACCTGTGCACCGCGCCGTGCCGCGGCCTCGGCGATGGCGAACCCCATCTTGCCAGAGCTGTGGTTGCTAATGAAGCGCACCGGATCCAGCGCCTCACGCGTCGGTCCGGCGGTGATCAGTACACGGTAAGCCGCCAGATCGTGGGTTGGATGGAAGTGAGCCTCGGTACGCTCGACCAATGCTAATGGATCGAGCATCCGTCCTGGGCCGACATCGCCACATGCTTGCTCTCCACTATCTGGTCCCCAGATCGCGATGCCACGTCGGGCTAAGATCGCGAGATTATCTTGGGTAGCGGCGGCGCGGTACATCTGTTGATTCATGGCGGGGGCAAGCGCGATGGGGGCGGCACTGGCTAAGCATAGGGTGGCCAGCAGATCGTTGGCCATTCCCGCAGCCAGGCGCGCGATCAGATCGGCGGTAGCGGGAGCCAGCAGGATCAGATCGGCCCACTTTGCCAACTCGATATGCCCCATGGAGGCCTCGGCCGCAGGATCGAAGAGATCGTCCGCGACAGGGTGTCCAGAGACCGCCTGTAGGGTCAGAGGCGTAATAAAAGCCTGTGCCCCTTGAGTCATGACTACGCGCACTTCTGCGCCCCGTTCACGCAAGCGGCGCACGATTTCCGGGCACTTATAGGCGGCGATCCCGCCGCTGATGCCTAATAGGATACGTTTACCGTGAAGTCCCGTCATGGTGTTGGTTCCGTGTGAAGCCCAAAGTGGCAAGATCTTACCATATCTCATCTTTTCTCGCCGATCCTGCAACCATCTTTGAAGCCATGCGCACAGTTGCGCGGTTTTTAGATATATTTATTGATGCTGTTTTTTTATACAGTTATTTTTCTTGCGTCCGTTGGCGCTGTCGGGAGGAGAGCTCGATGCAAGAAGATAAGCCATTTGTTTGGCCACAGGGATTGCCACCCAGAGAGAAGCTGTTGCTATTAGGTGCGGCCTCGCTCAGCGATCAGGAGTTATTAGCGCTATTTTTGCGTACTGGCGTGCCAGGCATGCATGTGTTTCAGCTAGCGCAACAGCTACTGATACGCTTTGGTTCGCTCCAGGGGATCTTGCAGGCGGATGTCGATACCTTCTGTGCTACACCAGGCCTCGGTGTGGCGAAGTTTGCTCAATTGCAGGCGGTGCTGGAGTTGTCGCGGCGGGTGTTGCAGCATCGAATGAGTGAGGTCAGCGCGATGACGAGCCCCGATTTGACCGCACTTTTTCTCCAAAATCTGTTTGCTGCGCTAGAGCGTGAGGCTTTCGTCGTGTTGTTTTTGGACAATCAGCATCGTGTTATTCGATCTGAGCAGATGTTTTCGGGTACTATAAACTGTGTGGATGTATATCCACGGGAAATCGTCCGGGAGGCGCTCAAGCTAAATGCTGTGGCGCTTATCCTGGCGCATAACCACCCGTCCGGTAATCCCGAGCCCAGTGTGGCGGACCGTTTGCTAACAGCCCGCGTGGCTAAGGCCTGTGCACTGGTGGATATTCAGGTTCTCGATCATATGGTCATCGGCTGCGGTCAGCGGGTTTCTTTTGCTGAACGTGGGTGGATTTAATCATATTTTTTCGCGATCCTGAGGGATCTTTAGCTGTTCGGGTCTTGAGCACATGCGCTCTAGAGCGTATACTACGCCACCTTTGAGAATCTAGGTTGTGGCGTTAAGAGCCTATCTCAGCAGGTTTCGACCTGACTCAGAGTCTACTCGGCGGAGTTTGCCGGGATGGGCTCTAAAGCCTGACGAGGCGGCCACTACCTATACGAAGCTCGAGCTGATTTGATTTTTGGAGAATAGACATGTCCCGAGTCTGCCAAGTTACTGGCAAGCGTCCGGTGACCGGTAACAACCGTTCCCATGCGCTGAATGCGACCAAACGCCGTTTTCTGCCGAACCTGCACTCACACCGTTTTTGGGTTGAAGGTGAGAAGCGCTTTGTAACTCTGCGTGTATCTGCTAAAGGTATGCGTATCATTGATAAGAAGGGTATCGAAGCGGTTCTGGCCGATCTGCGTGCCCGTGGTGAGAAGTATTAAGGATCTGAATCATGGCTAAAGGTATTCGCGAGAAGATCAAGCTGGTTTCGTCTGCTGGTACTGGTCACTACTACACCACTACCAAGAACAAACGTACTAAGCCGGAAAAATTGGAACTGAAAAAGTTCGATCCGGTTGTACGCCAGCACGTGATCTACAAAGAAGCTAAGATTAAATAATTTTAGTGGAATTGGAAAAACCCGGCTCTGCCGGGTTTTTTTTTGCCTATTTGCCCCTATCTATAATGGCATGCTGTCAATGTATTGAGTGAGGGGTCATGCCGGAATTACCCGAAGTTGAAACCAGTCGCCGTGGTATTGCACCACACCTGACAGGTAAAATGATCGATCGCCTGGTGGTACGCCAGTCGCGTCTACGTTGGCCGGTTCCTGAGGCATTGTTGGCACTGCATGATCGTCCGATACTCAGCGTCCAGCGACGTGCAAAATACTTGTTACTCGAGCTGCCTGAGGGCTGGATCGTCATCCATTTAGGCATGTCTGGCAGCGTACGCATATTGTCTGCCTCGACGCCGGCACAGAAGCATGACCATATTGATCTCCGACTCACGGACGGTATGTGCTTGCGTTATACCGATCCCCGTCGTTTCGGTGCCTGGCTCTGGTATGAAGATTTAGCAACAGCGAGTGTATTAGCACACTTGGGGCCCGAGCCGCTAAGCGATGCGTTCAATGCCGCGTATTTGTTGGAGAAGGCACGAGGGCGTCGTACCGCGGTTAAACCTTGGCTGATGGACAATAAGCTGGTGGTTGGCGTGGGCAATATCTATGCCAGCGAATCCTTGTTCAGCGCGCAGATCCACCCGGATCGTCTCGCGGGCTCATTGAGTCGCGACGAGATTGCGCTCTTAGTTCAGACGATCAAAGCGGTGTTACAGCGTTCTATCGATCAGGGTGGAACCACGCTACGTGATTTCTTACAGGCGGATGGTAAGCCAGGTTATTTTGCTCAGCAGTTACAGGTCTATGGCCGCGCCGGAGAGGCTTGTTTGACTTGCGGCACGACGATTAAGAGCAGTAAACACGGGCAGCGTACTACCTATTACTGCCCGCATTGCCAGCGTTAGGCGTCGTGCAGACGCGCGAGGAGTGCTTGTGCGACAGGTGGAGGCAGGAAGGCGTCAACGTCACCACCGTGACGTGCGACCTCCTTCACCAGGGAAGAGGAGATGAAGGACCACGCCTCCGCCGGCATCAGGAAGACGCTCTCAAGAGAGGGCATCAGATGGCGATTCATGTTAGCCAATTGTAATTCATACTCAAAGTCAGAGACAGCGCGTAGGCCGCGTACCAAAATGTCGGCCTGTTGGCGCTGAGCAAAGTGCGCCATCAATTCGCTGAAGCCTTGAACTTCGACGTTAGGGAGATGTGCCGTGACGTCGCGCGCCATCGCCACTCGTTCCTCTAAGGTGAACAGTGGGTGCTTGCTCGGGCTGGCGGCGATAGCTAGGATTACGCGCTCAAACATATGTGCGGCGCGTGTGACGATATCGAGATGACCATTGGTGAGTGGGTCGAAAGTACCCGGGTAGATTGCGGTGCGGCTCATGGCAACCTCTTTTCTGTATAGCCGTGCTGTAGTGCCCACAGCTCGGTGTATTTGTTGAACGTGTATTGTGCATTCACCATGGCTAACAGCCAACCTTGCTTGCCATCCAGAACCCCACCACGCAGTAGCAATGTCTTCAGTAGGGCTCCGAGCGTATGGCTGAAGATCCCCCAGAGCGAGGTGATCTTGCCCTGGGCATACCGTTCATGTGCCCAGGTGGTGGCATAGTGTAGCTGTTTCTGTTGAAAGCTGGCGAAGTCGCGGCAGGTTAAATGCAATAGATCGCCCGGCAAAGGATGGATCTGGGCGCCGTTGCAATCTAAAGACTCATGGACCTGATTGGCGTTATACCGGTAGTGCTGGCGGGGATAGAGACGGATCACGCGATCGGGGTACCAGCCACTATGACGCATAAAGCGTCCAAGGAAGAGATTGCGCCGGGCGATGCTGTATACCCGTTCACTTGCTGGTTGGGCGAGGACTTGCTGGATAGCGTCACGCAGTTCCGCGCTGACGCGCTCATCACTGTCGAGCATCAGGATATAGTCGCCGTTAGCATAATCTTGAGCCCGTTGGCGCTGAATACCGAATCCTTGCCAGTCACGATTCTCATAGACCTTGGCGCCGGCCGCGCGTGCGATTGCCTGCGTTTCATCGCTACTGCCCGCATCCAGAACGACGATCTCGTCTGCCCAGTCGATGGACGCCAGGCAGTCGGGTAATAACTCGGCAGCATTTTTGCAAATGAGGACGACGGAGAGACGTGGTGACATGGTTTAGTGACTCCGTAACGGCAGATAGGGTAATAGCAGCTGTAACAATCGCTGCAGCGCGCCCTGATTCTGGTGCAAGACTTCGACGGCGTGGCGGCCATACCACAAACGGTAATCTTCATCCGTCAGCAGGGTGGTGATCTCTCCAACTAACGCCTCGCCATCAGCGACAGAGATCAAGCCATCGGCCTGCTGTAGTTTGGCGCAAATATCCTTGAAGTTAAAGGTATGGGGTCCCATCAGTACTGGAATAGCGTGTGCTGCCGGCTCGAGGGGATTGTGCCCACCCCGCTCGACCAGACTCCCACCAACGAAGGCTAAATCGGCGATGCCATACAGTAACATCAGCTCCCCCATACTATCGCCGATGACCACCTGCGTCTGGGGCGTGGGGATCTGACCGCTACTGCGCATTAGGTAGTTGAAGCCCCCTTTTTGGGTCAGCTGCTCTGTCTCTTTAAAACGTTCAGGGTGACGTGGTACGAGGATCAACAGTAAGTCGGGGAACTGGGCGAGCAAGCGGCGGTGTGCTTGCAGCATGATGGCCTCTTCCCCTTGATGCGTACTAGCGGCGATCCAGACTTTACGGTGCGGAGCCCATTGGCGGCGTAGGGTAACGGCTCGGGCTGCCAGTTCGGGGGTAACGGAAATATCGAATTTGATGCTGCCTGTTACCGCCAGTTGACTTCGCTTGAGTCCGAGATCGATAAAGCGCTCGCCATCCTCTTGGTTCTGTGCCGCGATCAGGGTGATTTTCCCCAGCAGACGACGCATGAAGCCACCCAGTTTGCTATACCCCTGAGCCGAGCGTGCGGAAAGACGAGCATTGGCGATGACGAGCGGAATCTGGCGTTGATGCAGCGCGGCGATCATGTTGGGCCATAGCTCGGTTTCCATCACGATGACCAGCTTGGGACGCACGGTATTTAAGAAACGTCGCATGGCACCCGGCAGATCATAGGGAAGATAGACGTGATGGACATCCTTGCCAAAGGCCGACATCACTCGCTCCGAGCCTGTCGGGGTCATGGTCGTGACGGTGATCGGTAGGGTTGGATAACGGTGGCGCAGCGCGCGCACCAATGGAATCGCGGCCAGCGTTTCCCCGACCGAGACCGAATGCAGCAAGATCCCGCCCGGTACAACCTTGTTACGGCAGAAGCCATAGCGTTCGCCCCAGCGTTTGCGGTAAGCCGGTGATTTTCGGCTACGCAGCAGGAGTCTAAGCCAGATTAGAGGCTGAATGAGATAGAGCAGTACGGTATATAACGATTCCAAGCTTGTATCCGTTATCTTTATAGTATTGGCGGGCAAATTCTAAGCATTTACCTACTTTAATGCCATTATTTTACCGATTTTCCCCGGATTTCCATATTGCGAGCAATGGGGGAAGAGACACGATCACATGTATACGGTGTGCGAGATCATACCGTATAAGACACGGCTTGTTTTTCATGGTGCACCGAGGCGGCGGTAATGCATACAGACACTGTCAACATCGTATTTCAGTAGTGCATTGTTATCGATAGTTTGAGGGTGGTAATAAATATCCAATAAAGTCTTGGCTAAAGCATGAACATCAGGGGAGCAGAGCCCTCGAGCTAGTTCACCTGTTAGAATTTCGGCCGGCCCACCAGGACACCGAGTACTGACAACGGCGGTGCCTAGCGCGAGTGCCTCAACAAGTACATTACCGAATCCCTCACTATCAGAACTGACGACCAGTAATCTTGCGTGACGGATCCAGGGATAAGGATTCGCCTGAAAGCCTTGAAATAATACGCGCTGC
Organism: Edwardsiella sp. A.80236; assembly: GCF_044540725.1. NCBI lineage: Bacteria > Pseudomonadati > Pseudomonadota > Gammaproteobacteria > Enterobacterales > Hafniaceae > Edwardsiella > Edwardsiella sp. A.80236. The sequence continues at coordinate 102,768 of NZ_JBIUCY010000014.1, read as the reverse complement.
TCTAATCCTAATTTTTTAACCAGAGCGCGGAGCCGAGACTCTTGTTCGTGAGTCCCCTGCCCGAGTAAAACGAGTGGATCGGTGATGCCACTTTCTGCATAGGCTTCTAACAGCCGATCGTGACGTTTAGCCTGATGGAATCGTCCGACATGGATCAGGTAATCTTGTCCCAAAAGAGGGCAAGGCGCTTCACTGGCTTGGCGAATAGCCGCGAGATCGAATGGGTTGGGGATGACTTGTAGTTGCGCAGGCGTAATGTTGAATTGTGCGCATAGGTCATGCCCAACGGCTTGTGATACGGCGACGATACGACGATTTTGGTAAACTTGGCGGATCTTTTTCTGCTTTAGCCAACGGTCAAAACCATGACGGTGGCCAAGATAGGAGGTGGAGAAAACACCATGCAGACAAAACCATAGGTTATGGTTTCGTAGCGCCTCACTCCGTGCGACGATACGATCGGTTTTATGCAGATTAGATAAGACTAAATCGTAATGGCCATCTTGCTCGGCTCGGTAGATCTCCGCATCTAGTTGGCGTGCGCGACGCGATAGCTCCGTCAATTTTCGCCAAGGGAAGCGGCAATGATCATGGATCACTCGGTAATCGATATTGGCAGGCAGTGAATACTGACAAATGTCGCGTAGGGAAAACAGGGAGACCTTATCACCTTGGGTAAGAAACTGCTGGGCTAAGGTGAGTACTACCTTTTCCGCGCCGCCACCGGGTAGGCCGTCGATAATAAATAAAATACGCATTTACTTCACCAGCTGTTGATACAGCGTAATCAGTTGGGCAGAGAGATGTTCGGCGCTACAAGACATAATCTGTGAGCGAGCCTGTTTGCTTGCGTGAGAGCCTAGCGCTTGTGTGGGTAACGCCATGATCGCTTCACGTAGCGCGACAATGTCCAAGGCATCGCAGACATAGCCATTCTCACCATTACGGATAAACTCAGCGCCGCCACAGCCTGTGCTAGTGATCACGGGTAGACCGCAAGCCATTGCTTCTAAAATGACGTTAGGAAACGGGTCGTAGAGTGTAGGCAACAATAAACCATCGGCCATTTGGTAGAAGGGCAGCGTTTCTGTTTGTACCCCTAAGAAGCGTACACGTTCGGCGCAGCCTAAGGTACGCGCCAGTGCTTGATAACGCGCCTCTTCTTTATCCTTGCCGACCACCAGTAAGTAACGTGGCGTGGGAGCGAGTGCCTCAATTGCCGCCCGTAGCCCCTTGCGTTCAAAACCGGAACCGACATAGATCAGACAAGTGGCTTCCTGTGGGATCTGCCACTGGCGACGCAGTGTTGCCCGTAGCGTCTCATCAGGCGGCAGAAAACGCTGATGATCGATAGCATTATAGATGACATGGATCTTTTCATCCGGGAGGCCGAAATCCTCCATAATCTCCCGCTTAATCATCGCGGCGTTACAGATGACGGCGCGCAGTTCCGGTGCCTGATACATGGCGCGCTCTGCCTCCATCACATAACGGTGGTAGCGATCATGCCACAGGAGGCGGGCCTTCCATCCCGGTAGGATCCGCGCTCGCTGCATTAACCAGCGTTGGTGGACGCCATCCCCGGCACGATAGAGGTCACAGCCGGGAATACGCTCATGGCTTTGTACCAGATCGAAGCGCTGGTGTTGCCAGAGGGCGCGAGCGGCATGGGCGAAACCACGCTCCCGACTGATTCGTCCCCATTTCCTCGGATCGCAGAGATGAATATGCCAATCAGGTTTGATCGGGCCTTGCCATTGACGAGTGATAACATTTAGCTCGATGTCATGACTATCCAATGCCTCAAGCGCGCGAGAGACAAAACGTTCAGCACCGCCATCTGGACGATACTTCTGCCGTACGAGGGCCAGTCGAAATTGGGTCATGCGAGTAATCTCTTGGCCGCGCTAATGACGGCATCGCTGGGGATTAAGTCCAAATAGCGCTCCTCGGTTTGAGTATCGATGGCATCCGGGTCGGGCAATCCGCCAAAATCACCGGCCCAGATGACCTCACCTTGAGCTTGCCAAGGTCGCCAGAAGGTAAGTTTCGAGGGGCCGAACAAAGCGACTAGTGGTGTTTGCAACGCCGCTGCCATATGCATAGGAACTGAATCGACGCCGATAAACAAGCGGGCGTGGTCGATAGCCGCCGCTAATTGACGTAGTGTGAGTCGCCCCGCTAGGCTCGTGATATTGGCGCCGGGACAGCCCTGTATGATCCGCGCAATCATTGCTAATTCGCGTTCATCGGGGCCCGAGGTGAGTAGAATGTGTTGTCCGGACTGTGATAGCGCGTTAATGACCTCACTCATCCGCGACTCTTGCCAGCATTTAAAGAACCAGCGAGAGGTCGGTTGGATGACGATGTAACTTGTGGGCCACTCCTTGGGAAGAAGCGCTTGCACCTGTTGCCAGTCCTGTTGCGTATAGCCCATGGTGACGCGCGGATCGATGTCAGGTAGTGCTAGAGGCGCGAGGATCGTCAGATTCTGCTCGACGGTATGCAACCGCCCATGATCTGCTGTACTGATCAGGTGGGTATGGCTACGTCGCCATAGTGGATGGCGGCGCTTGGTAAAATCGAAGCCGAGACGCACGGGTGCCGCGCTAAGCCTGGTGACGATGGCGCTGCGCCATTGATCGGCCAGGTTGACCACCAGATCATACTGCTGTGCACGCAGTGTGCGCAGTAATCGCCACTCTTGGCCGAGTTGATAACGTATCCCCTGTCTTTTCCACTGGCGATCGATGCAATAGATCTGGTGGATGTCGGGGTTGGCAGAGAGCATTTCCCGTGTTTCTGCATACAGTAAAACATCTATCTCGGCGGCTGGATAGTGCTGCTTTAGCGTATTAATGACAGGTGTAATCAATAGCATATCGCCATGATGACGCAGCTTGATAACCAGAATACGCTGAGGAGAAAATGCGACGGGAAGCGTCGGGTTCGATGCCATGCTTTTGCCTTTTCCTGCGGTTTGACCTTTGATTTTAGTGGATAAGGTCGGTGGGGAGAAGTGTTGTGGCGGTTTTAAAGCAATTGTTCTACCATGGGCGAAAGATTAGGCTTGAGGAAGACGTATTAATATGAGCCAGCCTGCATTTATCATTACCATCGATACTGAGGGTGATAATCTGTGGCAGAACCACGATCGGATCACGACAGAGAATGCCCGTTATTTACCTCGCTTTCAGCAGCTATGCGAAAAATATGGCTTTAAGCCGGTTTATCTGACCAATTATGAAATGGCCAGCGATCCTACCTATGTTGCGTTTGCCCGTGATGTGATTGCACGCGGGTGCGGCGAGGTGGGTATGCATTTACACGCCTGGAATAGCCCTCCAGAAATTCCACTTACCGATAACGATTGGGCTAATAAACCCTATCTAATTGAATATCCTGATGATGTAATGCGGCAAAAAGTCGATTATATGACCCATTTATTGGAGGAGACGTTCCAAACGAAAATGGTCAGTCATCGTGCGGGACGTTGGGCGATGAATGCCTTCTATCTACAGTTGCTGCTGGAGTATGGCTATCGGGTGGATTGTTCGGTTACGCCACGCGTCGACTGGCGTGGTGCTAAAGGCGCACCGCAAGGGGATGGTGGGAGTGACTATCGGCACTATCCAGATAAAGCCTATTTTGTCGATACCCGTGATTTGCGCCTAGAGGGTGACTCTTCATTACTTGAAGTACCGATGAGTACGCGTCTCAAGCACTCGCCATTCTTTAATCAATTGCGTACAAGTTATGATCGCCTGCGTGGCAAGCGTCGTCCGCCGTCGGTTCAGTGGGTACGTCCTCGAGGCGGGAACCTGCCAGAGATGCAGCGCGTGGTGGATTACCATCTCGAGCAAGGTCGGGACTATGTCGAATTTATGCTGCATTCATCGGAGTTTATGCCGGGAGGAAGTCCGACCTTCCGCAATGCGCAGGATATTGAACAGCTGTATCACGATCTCGAGGCCTTGTTTACTTGGTTGGCGCCACGCGTACAAGGGGCGACCTTAGCTGAGTATTATCAGATGAAATGCGCACAGCGAGCGCCTGCGTAGTCATATTCACGTAGGTCGCTCATCACGTATGACAAGGGAGGCGAAAGCCTCCCTTAGTCGTTTAGCGACGGGTAGGATCCGTAGCCTCTTGTGCCCATGTCATCAGATGTTGGCAGAGGGCTTCGGCCAGTGCGTTGAAGTCTCTACTGGCTGCGGCATGCTCTTGGGCACCTTGGCTAAGGCGCTGGTAGACTTCAGGATGGTGATAGAGATATTCGATGCTGTCGGCGAGTTGTACGGGCGATAGCATGAGTGGTGGCGTCAACCGATCGTGTTGTGGGTCGTATACTAAGGGAGCAAAGTGGGTTGAGGCACCACAAAGATCAGCATACTGTTGTACCGAGAGTTCGGGGGTTAGACACAGCCCAGTATGCTGGTGGCGTACCGTCTCTGGTAATCCATCGATATTGCTGGTGATCGTCGGGACACCATAGGTTCCTGCCTCGAGCGCGGCTAACGATGCGGTCTCATGCATGGATGGGCAGAGATAGAGATCGAGTCGTTCATAAAATGCTCCCATATCACTGACAAACCCCATTAGGGTCGTATTTTGTTCAACGTGTAGTGTTTCTCTCAGACGAGAGAGGTAGTCGGCTTCATTACCGACACCGGCGATATAACAGTGGTGCGGAATATTACGTCGCGCTAGCTCTTGGGAGGCCAGTAATAGGAGTCCAAGGCATTTCAGCGGCACCAGACGTCCGGCGCTGCCGAAGATGATGGGTTGACCGGTTACCCGTGGTGGTTTGATGGTGTGAGTGTGCGCTAAGCGGCGTGGCGCATTGGGTTCGATCGTGATCGGTTGAGTAATGTGATGTTTCAGCTCTAGCATCCGTTTACAGGCATGGGAGACGGCTAGGCAGTGGGTGACGTGAGCAAAGAAGCGTGTCGGTAGTGAAGGCGTGTGCTGATACCATGACATTCCATGCTCATAATAGACGATTGGGACGTTGGCAAGATAGCGCGCGGTACGCGCGTTAGAAAGATGCCACTCAGTAAACTGATTCCAGATTATGATGACGTCAGGATGGATCTGGCGAATGATACGTAGGCGGTTCCAGGCGCGAAAAATTTTGGGGCGGTTCGGTAGACTGAGCTGACCATAGCGCTTGATCGGGCGCAGATGTACCTGGGATAGGCCCTGTAATCGAGGACGTAATGCTGAGGCAATGCCTTGGTGCTCCATCACCAGTGTGTGCTGCATGTGCGGGTAGGCTTGCACAGCGTAGTGTAGAAAATCGCAAAACATTGTTTCGACACCACCGACATTGCGCAGATCGATCAGATGAATGAGATGGTAGGTCATATTCGAGTCATTATTCATATAATAATTTTTTTATAAAAATAAACTATGATAATAAATTACCGTATAAATCTTAGCAGTAGATCTGCTTAGATACTATTTATCTATTCATCCTCTTATTTTATCGTATTATTCCCCCTCAGTATTAGCCTGAGGGGGGCAGATTATTTCGCTAATATCGCTTGGTAGAACGTGATCATTTCCTTCATCATGTGGTCAAAGGTCATATATTTCTGCGCATACTCATAGGCATTTTCGCGTAGAGTCGCGCGTAATTGGGGCTGTTCGATCAAACGACGGATGGCGTTAGCTAATGCCTGAGCATCATGAGCCGGGCAGAGGAGGCCAGTGTGCTCATTGCTAATCATTTCCGGTAATCCGCCCGTGGTGGTGGCGACAATATTTTTCTTCATCAGGAAGGCCTGAGAGACTAAACGTGTCTGGGCCTCTGTTGCGACGGAGGCAATAACGACAATGTCAGCGATAGCCAGATAGTTTTCGATATCGTTGTGGTAGCCGAGAAAGCGGATCTGTTGACCGAGGTAGGGTTGAGCGAGATTAAGCACATGCTGTTTGAACTCTACCGTTTGACTGGTTGACTCTCCTACTTGGATACAAGTAAGTGGTAAGCCTTGATCCAGCAGTTTTTTGCAGGCTTCGATATAATAATTTTGCCCTTTATCTGGGCGGATCATCCCGATGTTGGCCACGACGATATCATCCGTGGCGATCCCCAGCTGTTGGCGTAGCGTCTGTACGTCATGAGATGGTGAGAAGCGGAGCGGATCGACGCCAGCGGGAGCGACCAGTGTCTTATCTTGGTTAGGGATGCCTAGCGTCTCCAGCATATCCTGAATCTTCTTGGCGGTCGTGATGATGCCGTGGTTGCCATGTTTCCATACCAGTCCATGCAGCCCGCTGATTTTTATCGGATCGGTCACATGGCGTGAACGGATCACCTTGACCCCTGTCAACAGCTTGACCAACGCACCATAGACCGCATCACGACTGCCATGACAATCCAAGATAGCAATCCGTTGTGTACGGATAAACCTCAGTAGCGGTGCAAGGGTCTTTGGGTGTATCGACCCGCGCACGCGAATAGCGAAGGTCGGTAAGTTTTTCTCCTGAGCCTTGGCGAGGATTGCCGAGCCAGGTCGAGCAATAATCCAGGTCGGGTAGCCATGCTGGTTGAGCCATTCGGCTTGCTCAACGATGCGTAACTCCTGGCCTCCCCAATCCATCGAGGTTTCAAAGTGGGCGATATTCATATTCAGCTCTCTGGCTTCCTAGTACTAATGATAGTGCGATGCAGATTAAATATAGTGTCGTTGCCTCTTGACTAAAAAATAGGACATCGCTGAGACCAAATCCGATGAGGCTGACGGTACATAAAAATAGCAATGGGTTTCGTTGTATCAGGCTGGTTAGAAGGAGTGATAGATAGACTATCATTAGCAGTAGAGTACCCCATAGCCCCTGTAATGAGAGAGTCTCAATGATCTCATTATGGAGATGTACGCCCAGGAATTGCATGATAAATGAGCTTATCTGTTTGTGCTCGACAGCGTTTTGAACAAGTGTATAGCGGCTTTCCGCTGATTGTCCTAGGGGGTGGTGTTTAAATACATAGATCCCAGCATGCCACATGGCGAAGCGGGAGCTAAACGAGCCAGAGGCGGTGGTAATGTTATAGCTTTTCGCCTCTTGGATTGCGGAGGCCATACGCGGCTCGATTATCGGTCGATAACTTAGTGCCATAATCCCTATCAGGACACCAAGGATGAGGGTGATAGCTTTCCAGCTAACTCGCTTACGTAACATCCAAAATGTCGTGGTTAACGCTAAGACTAAGTAGACTAAGATAGCAGCGCGTGTTTGTGTTAATAGAATGGTTATGGCTGAAGCACATAGATTAAATAATGCTAATAATAGACCTGTTGACCGACTTACCTGCTCCAGACATAAGTAAAGGCTAATTAAGAAAATAGGAGTGATGATATATGCGGTAGCGGTCGCCCTATTCGTTGATAGCTCAATCCGTCCCATGCCAAGAATAGAAAATTGATAAAGGGCATAGCCGAGTATTATGATCGGTAATACTTTAAGTAGAGTCAGGATGAATCGTGATTGTGAAAGTATTTTTAACGGTTCACGTAGCAAGAATACCGCATATATAATAAAAGCGCCGATAATCAATCTCTTACTTGTTGATTTGTAGGCATAATAGATACCATCCAACGTATGATCATGATGCTGAAAATAGCAGGCCCAGAGGAGACGCGCGATACCAAATACGAGCAGGCTACCAGGAATGAGAAGGTTAATATAGCTGTTGCTATTTCCTTTATTATTAAATAGGTTTAATATGATATAGATTATACATAGATAACCACAGATATAGAAAATATCTCTTGTCCAAGGGCTAGAGAACGAGGCGAGACAAAACCCAAGTATTAACATAAAAAAAATAGTAGCAGAGATATATTTATTTTTCGTTATCATAAGAATGATCTCAATTTTAAAGCAAGGTACATTTTTTTTCTGCTAAATCTTACCTTAGGACATAGTAAATAATTAATACCATTGATTTTAACTAACTTTTCCGTAAGGTAAGGTGGTATTTTATGACTTCTTGTCCTGGAGATAAAGTCTGAAATTGATTTAACTAGGAGTGCTTCGAATAGATAACGTTGTGTCGAGTTTTCGATAAAAAAAGGTTCTATTCTATCGAATGCGTTAAATATTAGGAGAATTTTCTCTCCATACTTATCATCAGATAAACTATTCTCTCTTTTTCTATATTGATAGCAAATAGTGTCACTATAGATGATCTTCTTGGCATTATGAATAGCGTAAGCAACGGTGACGATATCTTCATAGCAGACTAAATCAGGAAACATATCATTATCTAATAATGACCGGCGAATAAATTTGCCAGCAATATGTCCTTCGATAATCTTATGATTAAGGTAGAGTTCTTTGGCTGAAGACTTATCAATATGCTTTTCGTTATTGTTTATTTCTACATTTTTTAGGTTGAGCTCGCCTCTGACTTCCTCGATCGGCGTGATAAGCAAATCAAAGTTAATTTCTGTTACTTTTTCGAGTAGCCATGTCAAAGCGTTTTGCTTCAGTGCATCATCACTGTCAAGGATCGTGATATATTCGCCCTGACAATGGGTGAAAGCAAATTTCTTTACTTTACCAACATTATGAAAATTAACCGAGAATACTTTCTTGGTAAAGTTTTTCGCTGGGAAATTATTAATGATGTCTAAAGAGTTATCGGTGGAACCATCATTAACAATGATCGCCTCGACGCACTCAGGGCGACAATCTTTATCTAATGCCTGTTCGAGGCTTTGTAAACAGGTCAATATATAGTCGGCCGAGTTATGTACGGCAATAATGATGGATAATATCGGGTTAGCTATCACGTTTTTCTCAATTTATTTTGATTTGTTGACTCACGCGCACAGCGGTTAAATCCTGTAGGCGCCCGCTGGGCGAGATAAGCGATACCTGCTCCATCCCATAACCCCCGATCAGCCCCGGATCGGTAGGGCCATACAGCGTGATATTCGGTCGATCCAGCGCGGCGGCCAGATGACTGAGGCCGGTATCGACGGAGACTACTTGGCTGGCACCGGCCAGTACGCTGGCTACCTCGGCCAGAGTCATCTTCGGCAGTACCTCGACATGCGCAAACCCGGCGGCCAGACGTAGGGCGCGCTGACGCTCATGCTCTGCTCCCCATGGCAGCTTAATCCGTTGCGAAGTATGCTGACCAACCCAGGCGATCAGCGCTCGCCAGTGTGTCTCCGGCCAATGTTTTTCATCGCGGGTCGTGGCGTGCAGAAACACCATATACTGGCCGGCATCGCCGGGTAGTTGCTGAGTAAAGTGCTGGGCTATGGCATAGTCACCATGCGGTGACGGCAACGAGTAACCTAGGCTTTGTGCCACGAGCTGGCGGGTACGCTCGACGGCATGTTGCTGACGAGGAACGGCATGACGGCGATCATAAAACAGGCTCGCCAGTGGCTCGCGAGCACTGGCGCGATCGAAGCCGTGTTTGATGCCGTATGCTTGGCGCGTGACCAGCAGCGCGCTTTTTAGCAAGCCTTGGGCGTCGATGATCGCATCGTAGCGTTCCTGACGCAGTAGGTGCTTAAATGTCCGCCACTCATGACGAGTCTGGGCGCTGAACGGCGCCTTGCGCCAGCGTCGAATGGCGACCGGGATCACGCGTTCGACCGCCGCATGCCAGCTAGGAATTTGGGCAAACCCCTCTTCGACCACCCAGTCGACCTGTAAGTCGGGGATCGCCCGTTGAGCGTCAGTCAGCGCAGGCAAGGTGTGAATGACATCTCCCATCGAGGAGGTTTTTACCATCAGGATGCGCACTGGACTTCCCCACTATTTGCCTGTGCGGCGTCGCGTAGCAAAGCGAGCAGCGTTTGTTCGACGCGATCTGGTGTGATATCGATCAGGCTCTGGTGGTAGCCGGTTTCGCCCTTCCCGCGTCGGACTTTATGATAGCCGGAGATCAGCCGGATCACTTGGGCATGTGGGCTCAACGGTGGCGTGAAATCTGGGCTACTGGGCCCATAGAGTGCCACTAGCGGTTTATCAAGGGCCGCGGCAACATGCATCAATCCAGAGTCATTGCTGACGATGGCTTGGCAGGCGGCGATCAGCGTCACGGCCTGGTCTAGCGTAGTATGTCCCGCCAGATTTAAACAGTACTCGCGACTCTCCTCCGCCAACGCTTGGCGAATGTCCTCGCCAGCCGAGTGATCCTTGGCGGAGCCAAACAGAGCGATCTGATAGCCCTGGGTGATAAGTCGTTGTGCGAGTACGGCATAGTGATAGTGAGGCCAGCGTTTTGCTGGCCCAAACTCGGCGCCTGGGCAGAAGCCGATCACCGGACGATGATCGGTCAGATTGAAGGCGGCGGCGGTTTCGGCGATCTCTTCATCGCGTACCTGGAGAGCAGGATAGCGCAGGGGCTGGGGTAGATCGCTGGCGCGTCGTACGCGTGTGGCGGGGTAGGCCAGCGCTACATAACGTTCGACCATCCGTGGAAAGGCCGACTTATCGAGTGGACGCAGATCATTCAAGAGGCCATAACGCATCTCTCCCTTCCAACCGATACGCAAAGGAATACGAGCGAAGAAGGGAATCAATGCCGATTTGAATGAGTTGGGTAGCACATAAGCGCGATCATATTCTCGCTCACGCAGTTGGTGCCCCAGACGGTAGCGCTCAGCGAGCCCTAGGCTACCATGCCCCAGAGGCATGGGGATCGCGTCATGCACCTCAGGCATGCGCTCAAGGAGCGGACGGCACCAGTTGGGTGCCATCACATCGATTTCTGCCTCGGGGTACTCCGCCTTCAGGGTACGGTATAGACTCTGCGACATCATCATATCACCGACCCAAGACGGTCCGATCACCAGTATTTTCATACTGTTAGAAATTCCTTACGCTATTAGGGCTTACGGTTTAGCCATTCCATGTATTCGCGTACACCCTGGGCGACGGTTTTAAACGGTTGAGTATAACCGGCCGCGCGCAACTGAGTAGTATCCGCCTGAGTAAAGGCCTGATAACGTCCCTTTAGTTTATCTGGGAAGGGGATATAGACCACATTCCCCTTCTGGTGATAATCAACGACGGCATCGGCGACGGCCTGGAAGGATTCGGCGTTGCCGGTACCACAGTTGAAGATCCCAGAGACGCCGTTCTCCCAGAACCACAGGTTAACGTCTGCGACGTCGCCGACATAGATGAAGTCACGGCGGAAGTTTTCACTGCCTTCGAATAGCTTCGGCTCTTCACCATTATTGATCTGAGTATTCAGATGGAAAGCGACGCTCGCCATGCCGCCCTTGTGGCCCTCACGCGGCCCATAAACGTTGAAATAGCGAAAGCCACAGATCTGCGATTCGACGTGCGGTAGGATGCGGCGCACATACTGGTCGAAGAGAAACTTAGAATAGCCGTAGACGTTCAACGGCCCCTCGTAGCGGCGATCCTCCACGAACTTATCGGTCATGCCGTAGGTGGCGGCAGAGGAGGCATACAGGAAGGGGATCTGGCGCTCTAGGCAGTAGTGCAACAGCTCTTTCGAGTACTGGTAGTTATTGTCCATCACATACTTGCCATCCCACTCGGTGGTGGAGGAGCAGGCGCCTTCATGGAATACCGCTTCGATATCACCGAAATCATCACCCGCAACGATCCCGGCAATGAAATCCTCTTTGTCCATATAGTCGGTGATATCCAGGTCGACCAGGTTAACAAACTTGGTACCATCCTTGAGGTTATCCACCACCAGAATATCGGTATAGCCTTTATCGTTCAATGCCTTAACGATGTTGCTGCCGATCATGCCGGCGCCGCCAGTGACAATAATCATGAGGTTTACCTTTCAATGAGCTAACGAGAGCGCGCGCAGCGCTGATAGATGGCGCCATCATAACATTTCATGGCTTGGCAATCAGCGCCGAGGGCACGCTTGTTAAGCAAAAAGCGTGTTAAGGAGACGGATTACGTCCCGTCAGTGGAATCACTTTGTGACCTATTCTCGCTTGCCCCGTCACGTGACGTGATAGATGCTGCATTTTTACCATTATAGAAGTTACGAACTCGTTTCAATACTGTTTCAGCAGTAAGATGCTGCTACGTACGCGGAATCTAGCATATCGAACCCAGGAGAGACCCTATGTCTGCGGATTTTTACCAGCAACTCACACAGCAGCTCGAGACGACACGAGCTGACGGGTTGTACAAGAATGAGCGCATCATTACCTCTGCCCAACAGGCGGAGATTGCCGTGGCTGATGGTAGCCATGTCTTAAACCTCTGTGCCAATAACTACCTAGGGTTAGCGAATCACCCTGCGCTGATCGCTGCCGCTAAGGCGGGCATGGACAGTCATGGCTTCGGTATGGCGTCGGTGCGTTTTATCTGTGGCACTCAGGATAGTCATAAGGCGTTGGAGCAGCAAATTGCCACCTTCTTAGGCATGGAAGACGCCATCCTTTATTCCTCTTGCTTCGATGCTAACGGTGGTTTATTTGAGACCCTGTTAGGGCCGGAGGATGCGATTATCTCCGATGCGTTGAATCATGCCTCCATTATCGATGGCGTGCGTCTGTGTAAGGCACGACGCTATCGCTATGCAAACAACGATATGGCCGAACTGAAATCGCGGTTGACGCAGGCTCGCGCCGAGGGCGCCCGCCATATCCTGATCGCCACCGATGGGGTGTTCTCCATGGATGGCGTGATCGCCGATCTGAAGTCGATTTGTGATCTGGCAGATGAGTATGGTGCCTTGGTGATGGTGGATGACTCGCATGCGGTTGGATTCGTCGGCTCCCACGGGCGCGGTACTCATGAATACTGCGGAGTGATGGGGCGAGTCGATATTATCACTGGCACTTTGGGTAAAGCGCTGGGGGGAGCCTCTGGTGGCTACACCGCCGCGCGTAAAGAGGTGGTCGAATGGCTGCGTCAACGCTCACGCCCCTATCTGTTTTCTAACTCACTGGCTCCCTCGATCGTTGCCGCCTCGATGCAGGTGCTGACCCTCTTAGCTCAGGGAGATGCGCTGCGTGCTCGGCTGTGGGATAACGCCCGCCTGTTCCGTGAGAAGATGACCGCAGCCGGTTTTACCTTAGCGGGTGCCGATCATGCCATTATTCCGGTGATGCTGGGGGACGCTAAGTTGGCACAGCGTTTCGCCGACCTGCTATTACAAGAAGGGATTTATGTGACGGGTTTCTTCTATCCGGTGGTACCGCAGGGGCAGGCGCGTATCCGTACCCAAATGTCGGCGGCGCATACGCCAGCACAGATCGAGCAGGCCGTAGACGCCTTTATTCGTGTCGGTAAACAACTTGGCGTGATCGCCTAAGGAGGCATGATGAAAGCTTTATCCAAATTATATGCGGAAGAAGGTATCTGGATGACCGATGTCCCATTGCCGCAATTGGGGCATAACGACATCATGATCAAGATCCGTAAGACGGCGATCTGTGGCACCGATGTGCATATCTATAACTGGGATGACTGGTCGCAGAAGACGATCCCGGTACCGATGGTAGTTGGTCATGAGTATGTGGGTGAAGTGGTCGCTGTTGGCCAAGAGGTTAGCGGTTTTCGCATCGGCGATCGCGTCTCTGGCGAGGGGCATATCACCTGTGGGCACTGTCGCAATTGCCGTGCCGGTCGCACCCATCTGTGCCGTAATACCATTGGGGTCGGTGTCAATCGCCAGGGCGCATTCGCCGAGTATCTGGTGATCCCGGCCTTCAATGCTTTCAAAATTCCAGACAATATCTCTGACGAGTTGGCGGCGATTTTCGATCCTTTCGGCAATGCGGTGCATACGGCGCTCTCTTTCGACCTGGTTGGCGAGGATGTCTTGGTCTCCGGTGCGGGGCCGATCGGCATCATGGCGGCGGCGGTGTGCCGTCATGTGGGGGCGCGTCATGTGGTGATCACCGACGTGAATGACTATCGCCTCGATTTGGCGCGTAAAATGGGGGTCACGCGGGCAGTTAACGTCAGTCGCGACGCCTTAGCGGACGTGATGCAGGAGTTGGGTATGACGGAGGGCTTCGATGTGGGGTTGGAAATGTCCGGTGCGCCGGCGGCTTTCCGTACCATGTTGGAGACCATGAACCATGGCGGTAAGATCGCCATGTTAGGTATCCCACCGGGCAATATGGCCATCGATTGGAACCAGGTGATCTTTAAGGGACTGGTGATCAAAGGGATCTATGGACGGGAAATGTTTGAAACGTGGTACAAGATGGCGGCGTTGCTACAATCGGGTCTCGATCTGGCCCCGATCATTACTCATCGTTACGCGATCGACGACTTTCAGCAAGGGTTTGCCGCGATGCGCTCGGGTCACTCTGGCAAGGTGATCCTCGACTGGGCATGAGTCCCGTGTAGTTTCTCCTTTTCATCATGTATTCCCCACCGTCTGCGACTTGCGGCGGTGGGCCATTACCCCCGTTGCAATGTCTGTAAGAGCCGATCGACGGCGCGATAGCTCAGCGCTTCAGCCAGATGGCGTTGGGCGATAGTCTCGACGCCCTCCATGTCCGCGAGTGTACGAGCGACCTTGAGCAGCCGGTGCCAAGCGCGTACCGATAAACCGAGGCGTGTCAGGGCCTGTTCTAGAAATTGTGCATCGTGTGTACTCAGGCGGCAGACACGATCGCGCTCTGCGCCCTCGAGATGAGCATTCAACTGACCACTGCGAGCATACTGCCGATCACGGACAGCGGTAACGCGTTGGCGTAGTGTGGCACTGTCTTCGCCCGTCGCTCGTTGGCTGGCCAATACTCCCGCGGGTAATAGGGGGACATCAATCGAGAGATCGAAGCGGTCGAGCAGCGGCCCAGAAAGGCGAGAGAGGTAGCGCAGTACCTGATTCGGTGTGGTGCGTCCTCCCGCACTGCTCCCAAATCCCGCATTGCTGGGATTCATCGCCGCAACCAATTGTACGCGGGCGGGAAAGCTGACTTTGATCTGGGCACGGGAGAGGTGGACAACACCTGACTCTAACGGCTCGCGCAGTGCATCTAAGGTACGTCGATCGAACTCGGCTAATTCATCAAGGAAGAGTACGCCGTGATGCGCCAGAGAGATCTCTCCAGGACGCGGCAAGGATCCGCCGCCGATCAGCGCTGCCATCGAGGCGCTATGGTGCGGTGCGCGAAAGGGGCGTACGCCATAGCGTGTCTGCGTCGAACCTGGATATGCCAGGCTGCTGATGGCGGCCTGCGCTAACGCCTCATCGCTGGTCATCGGTGGCAGGATCCCCGGTAGGCGATAGGCCAGCATCGTTTTACCGGTACCCGGTGGTCCAAGCAGTAGCAGATTATGCCCTCCGGCGGCGGCGATCTCCAGGGCGCGCCGCGCCTGCGCTTGACCGATGATATCAGCCATGTCCCCCTGCTGTGCATAGTCGTTACTGGGTAGACAGCGCGCTGGTCTTTCCAATGTGGCGTTTTCACTGAGGAAGGCGCAGACGGCAAGTAGGGATGGGGCGATGAAGGGACGCGGTGCAGGCAACAGCCCGAGCTCACCGGCGTTGCCTCTGGGGGCGATTAAGGTTCGCCCCGCCTGTGTGGCACTCAGTGCGGCCGGTAGAATACCGGGTACTGGACGGAGTTCACCGGAGAGGGCGAGCTCACCCATAAACTCATATTGATGCTCGGCGTGTACGCTGGAGAGTTGCCCTGCAGCGAGCAATAGGGCCAGTGCCATGGGAAGATCGTAGCGGCCTCCCTCCTTCGGTAGGTCGGCGGGAGCCAGGTTGAGGGTGATGCGCTTAGCCGGAAACTGGAATCCGCTGTTTAGGATGGCACAACGCACACGATCTTTTGCCTCACGCACCGCCGTCTCTGGGAGGCCAACCAGAGTAAAACTCGGTAATCCATTGCCGATATGTGCCTCGATCCTGACTTCGGGTGCTTGCATGCCGAGGGCGGCACGGGTGTATACGCTGGCCAGTGTCATGGTGACTCTCCTTATCGCTCCTATCATGGCGCAAGGGGATCGGCTGTGTGTGACTATCCAGTGAGGCTGTGCACCGTTACGCAAAAAGAGTTACGTAAACGTAACAAGTTTTCACACTTCAACACCAAAAATAACCCATTGCTGATTTACTCGGCACTCCCTCTCGCTTACTTTAACAAAAGTAATACAAAAAGCTGACACTCGGCCAACAATATAGACAATGATTCATGGCGCAGGGTGTGACAACAGCAGATATCACCTCACTACCCTACTGAAAGGAAACACATTATGTTTGCTTGGTCTCCCCAGCAACGGCACGTTGCTATCGCCAGTTTTTTAAGCTGGACACTGGATGCATTCGATTTTTTTATCTTGGTTTTTCTATTAAGCGACATCGCTAGCGCCTTCCATGTCGACGTAGAGCAGGTGACGCTGGCCATCTTGTTGACGCTGGCCGTGCGGCCAATTGGGGCGTTGATCTTTGGTCGAGCCGCTGAGAAGTATGGGCGTCGTCCTATCCTGATGTTGAATATCATCTGTTTTTCAGTCTTTGAATTGTTGTCGGCGGCGGCACCATCGCTGATGATTTTCCTGTTGTTGCGGGTACTGTATGGCGTGGCGATGGGGGGGATCTGGGGGGTTGCCTCGTCATTGACCATGGAGACGATACCCGATCGCTCGCGTGGCTTGATGTCGGGTATTTTTCAGGCGGGTTATCCCTTTGGATATTTATTAGCGGCGGTGATCTATGGGTTATTCGCTCAGTGGTTAGGATGGCGCGGCATGTTTGTGATTGGCGCGATTCCGATCGTGTTGTTGCCCTATATTTACTTCTATGTGCCGGAATCGCCGGTCTGGCTAGCGGCGAAGGCGCACCGTCAGAGTGGCATGCCGTTATGGCCGGTGTTGCGACACAACTGGAAGCTGTGTATTTACCTGGTCGTGTTGATGGCAGCCTTCAATTTCTTCAGTCACGGCACGCAGGATCTCTATCCGACTTTCCTCAAAGTTCAGCATGGTTTCTCGGCTAATGTCATCAGTATCATCGCGGTTAGCTACAATATCGCCTCTATCGCCGGTGGGATTTTCTTCGGTACGCTCTCGGAGCGTATCGGCCGTAAGCGTGCCATCATGTTGGCTGCCTTACTGGCATTGCCGGTGATCCCGTTGTGGGCTTTCTCTGGCGGTTCACTGATGTTGGGGATCGGTGCCTTTCTGATGCAGTTTATGGTACAGGGTGCGTGGGGCGTTATCCCAACCTACCTGAATGAACTGGTGCCAGCGAGTGCGCGAGCGGTTTTACCGGGTTTTGTCTACCAATTGGGCAATCTTCTGGCCTCAGTGAATGCGACCCTTCAAGCTTCGATTGCCGCCCATCATGGGCAAAATTATGCGTTGGCGATGGCGATTACGGCGGGGAGTGTCGCCGTGATTATCGCTATTCTGATCTCCTTCGGGCGAGATACCCGTGGGGTATCGATGGCGGAGAAAAGCTCCGAGTAAAATTAATCTTGAACCTACTGATAACTCAACGGTTTGTTCAAAATTGTGCCAGAAGTGGCGTAATCGGTGTACAAAAAAAGGTTGTCAGTGCGTGAACTTCTATGATAACTGTTTAAACACTGAGTAACGAAACAACAGATTTCACTATTTATGAGCCTACTTGTCCAAGTGATTAGCCTAGTCGTGATTAGCGTGGTGGTGATTATTATCCCACCGTGCGGGGCTGCACTTGGACGAATAAAGGCTTAGTAATCAGGCCTGAGTCAAAAAAGAGCCCCCGCACCATCCGGTTCGGGGGCTCTTTTTTTTACGCTGTAACCGGTCGGGCAGGGATGTCAGGATTCAGAATAAAATTCTGTGATTTAGGGTTATATCGGAGAGTTAATCATGAATGGAGCGCAGTGGGTAGTACAAGCGTTGCGTGCTCAAGGGGTGAGTCAGGTATTTGGCTATCCCGGTGGTGCCATCATGCCGTTATACGATGCGCTGTACGATGGCGGCGTGGCGCACTTACTGTGTCGACATGAACAAGGAGCGGTGATGGCCGCGATCGGTTATGCCCGAGCCAGTGGCCGTGTCGGTGTTTGTATCGCGACCTCTGGCCCCGGTGCTACCAATCTGATCACTGGCTTGGCCGATGCCATGATGGATTCGGTTCCGCTGGTTGCGATTACCGGTCAGGTTGCTTCGAGCTTGATCGGTACCGATGCTTTTCAGGAGATGGATGTCCTGGGGTTATCGTTGGCATGTACCAAACATAGCTTTATGGTGACGTCACTGGTTGAGTTACCCGAGATCATGGAGCAGGCGTTTGCCATCGCCACCCAGGGGCGCCCGGGCCCGGTGTTAATCGATATTCCCAAGGATATTCAACTGGCGCAGGGCGAGCCTGCTGCGTCATTACGCAGCGTCGATGTGACACCGGATACGTGTCTGTCGGAAGAGGTCGCACAAGCGCGCGCGCTATTGGCCGCCGCCCAGCGCCCGGTGTTATATGTGGGAGGCGGTGTGGGGATGGCCAATGCGGTCCCTGCGTTACGGGCATTGGTCGCATGTAGTGGCTTGCCCGTGGCGGCGACGCTGAAGGGATTGGGCGCGGCAGACGATGCGCATCCCGGCTATCTGGGGATGCTGGGCATGCACGGTAGTAAGGCGGCTAATTTAGCGGTGCAGCAGTGCGATCTGTTGTTGGCCGTCGGAGCCCGCTTCGACGATCGCGTCACTGGACGCTTGAATGCCTTTGCGCCACAGGCCCGTGTGATCCACCTGGACATCGATCCGGCAGAGTTGAATAAGCTGCGTCAGGCGCACGTAACCCTGTGTGGCGAGTTGACGCCGCTCCTGTCGGCATTGACGATGCCGCTTTCCATCGCCCCCTGGCTGCAACACGTCGCACAATTAAAGGCGCAACACGTCTGGCGTTACGATCACCCAGGCGAGGCCATTTATGCCCCCTTGTTTTTACGCCAGCTCTCCGAGCGTAAGCCAGCACAGGCGGTGGTGACCACCGATGTGGGCCAACACCAGATGTGGAGCGCTCAACATATGCGTTTCGCTCAGCCGCACGACTTCATCACCTCCAGCGGACTGGGCACGATGGGATTCGGTATTCCTGCCGCCGTCGGTGCGCAGATGGCTCGTCCTGACGATTGTGTGATCTGCGTTTCTGGCGATGGTTCATTCATGATGAATGTGCAGGAGTTGGGCACCATCAAGCGGGCACAGTTGCCGCTGAAGATCGTCTTGCTGGATAACCAGCGGCTGGGAATGGTGCGCCAGTGGCAGCAACTGTTCTTCGATGCGCGCTACAGCGAAACCGATCTCTCTGATAACCCCGATTTTCTCACCCTGGCACAGGCGTTTGGCATTCCCGGGCAACGTATCAGCCGTAAGGCGCAGGTCGCGGATGCGCTGGAGGCCTTGTTGACGACACCGGGTCCGTACCTGTTACAGGTCACTATCGATGAATTCGAAAATGTCTGGCCGCTGGTGCCGCCGGGCGCTGGCAATGAATCCATGCTGGAGAGCGTATCATGATGCAGAACCCTTCATCCCAACACTATCTGGCGATCCAGGCGCGTCGTCGTCCGGAGATCTTAGAACGCGTGCTGCGTGTGGTTCGCCACCGCGGTTTTGAGATCTGTGCCATGCATATGGCCCAAGATGGCGAGTGCGACAGCGTCAATATTGAGCTGACCGTTGCCAGCGCTCGTCCCGTCAGCCTGCTGTCGTCTCAGTTGAGCAAATTGCTGGATGTGGCACAAGTTGAGGTGCGCGCCCTCGCTCCCCGGCCCATGATGCCTTGTCGTCAGGCGTTAGGCTGAGTTATCCCCCTTATTACATCAGGCGCAGGTCGCCACAAGGAATAGCACAATGACCACCAAGAAAGCGGATTACATCTGGTTTAACGGCGAAATGGTGCCCTGGGGCGAGGCCCGGGTTCATGTGATGTCTCACGCGTTGCATTACGGTACTTCGGTCTTTGAGGGGGTACGTTGTTATGACACGCATCGCGGTCCAGCCGTCTTCCGCCATCGGGAACATATGCAGCGTTTACACGACTCGGCACGCATCTATCGTATGCCGCTCGCCTACAGTGTCGATGAGTTGATGGCTGCCTGCCGAGAGACCTTACGCCGTAATCAACTGACCAGCGCCTATATTCGCCCGTTGGTCTTTATCGGCGATGTGGGCATGGGAGTGAATCCCCCGGATGGCTATCAGACGGATGTCATCATCGCCGCCTTCCCTTGGGGGGCTTATCTGGGTGAGGAGGCGTTAGATCAGGGTATCGATGCGATGGTCTCCTCTTGGCATCGTGCGGCACCGAATACCATTCCGACCGCCGCCAAGGCGGGTGGCAACTACCTCTCTTCATTGTTGGTAGGCTCAGAGGCGCGTCGTCATGGTTATCAGGAGGGGATCGCGCTGGATGTTCACGGTTACGTTTCCGAAGGGGCGGGCGAAAATCTGTTTGTGGTCAAAAACGGCGTGATTTTTACCCCGCCGTTTACGTCGGCGGCCTTACCGGGGATCACCCGTGACGCCATCATCACCCTGGCCAAGGCGCAGGGGCTGGAGGTTCGTGAGCAGGTGCTGTCGCGCGAGGCGCTATACCTGGCCGATGAGATCTTTATGTCGGGAACGGCGGCAGAGATCACCCCGGTGCGTAGTGTCGATGGCATTCAGGTGGGGATCGGACGTTGTGGCCCGATTACCAAGCGGGTACAGCAAGCTTTCTTCGGCCTGTTCAACGGCCAAACCGAGGATCGTTTCGGCTGGTTGGACGCGGTCAACTCCTAAACCCGGCGTGAGGCCGGATGAGGTAAACCCGATAGACAGGTAGGGCGCCGAGTGAGTGCGCGCCCATGGATTGATCTTTGCCCGCCGGATGCGGGCAACACTGGGAGTGAATTGTGCATGGCTAAGTATCGTTCAGCGACTACCACCCATGGCCGCAATATGGCCGGTGCCCGCGCGTTGTGGCGCGCGACCGGGATGACCGATGCGGATTTTGGTAAGCCGATTATCGCGGTGGTGAACTCGTTCACCCAGTTTGTGCCGGGTCATGTGCATCTGCGCGATCTCGGGCGGCTGGTGGCCACACAGATCGAGGCGGCTGGTGGCGTGGCCAAGGAGTTTAATACCATCGCGGTGGATGATGGTATCGCCATGGGGCATGGTGGCATGCTCTATTCACTCCCCTCGCGCGAGCTGATCGCCGATTCGGTGGAGTATATGGTCAACGCCCACTGCGCTGACGCCATGGTCTGTATCTCAAACTGCGACAAGATCACGCCGGGGATGATGATGGCGGCGTTGCGCCTGAATATTCCGGTGATCTTCGTCTCTGGTGGGCCGATGGAGGCGGGTAAGACGCGTCTCTCGGATCAACTGATCAAGTTAGATTTGGTCGATGCCATGATCCAGGGCGCGAATCCCCAGGTGAGCGATGAGGAGAGCGCGCAGATTGAACGTGCCGCCTGTCCGACGTGCGGATCCTGTTCCGGGATGTTTACCGCCAACTCGATGAACTGCCTGATGGAGGCCTTAGGATTAGCGCTACCGGGCAATGGTTCCCTGCTGGCAACCCATGCCGATCGCCGGACATTGTTTGAGGAGGCCGGGCAGCGAATCGTCGCATTAACGCGGCGTTATTATGAGCACGATGATGCCTCGGTATTGCCGCGTAGTATCGCCAACAAGGCAGCCTTCGAGAATGCCATGACGCTGGATATCGCCATGGGCGGATCGACCAATACAGTGCTGCATTTGCTGGCGGCGGCTCAAGAGGCCGAGGCCGACTTCACCCTGGCGGATATCGATCGTCTGTCGCGTCAGGTTCCCCATCTGTGCAAGGTCGCGCCCAGCACCCAGCGTTACCACATGGAGGATGTTCACCGCGCCGGCGGGGTGATGGGGATCCTCGGTGAGTTGGAGCGGGCAGGGCTCTTGAATCGCGGTGTCGTCAACGTGTTGGGATTGGATCTGACAGAGACGCTGGCGCGTTATGACATCATGCGCAGTGAGGATGAGGCGGTACAACGCTTGTATCGCGCCGGTCCCGCCGGACTGCGGACGACTGAACCCTTCGGCCAGTCATGCTGTTGGGAGACGCTGGACCGTGATCGCCAGACGGGGTGTATTCGGACTCGGGAGTTTGCCTATAGCCAGGATGGTGGGTTGGCAGTCTTGGCGGGTAATCTGGCGCCGGATGGTTGCATCGTTAAGACCGCCGGGGTCGACGATGACAGTCTGCTCTTCCGTGGCCCGGCACGGGTCTTCGAAAGCCAAGAGGCGGCGGTTGAGGCAATCCTCGGTAGTCAGATCCAGGCCGGTGATGTGGTGGTGATCCGCTATGAGGGCCCGAAGGGGGGGCCGGGGATGCAGGAGATGCTCTATCCCACCTCTTATCTGAAGTCGATGGGATTGGGTAAACAGTGTGCCCTGATCACCGACGGGCGTTTCTCCGGCGGAACCTCGGGATTGTCGATCGGCCATGTCTCACCAGAGGCGGCCAGCGGCGGTGCCATCGCCTTAGTCTGCGACGGTGATCTGATCGAGATCGATATTCCGGCGCGTCATATTCGCCTCGCGATCCCCGAAAGCGAGCTGGCGCAGCGGCGTCAGCAGGAGCTGGCGCGTGGTGATCGAGCCTGGACGCCGCGTAGCCGCCAGCGTCCTGTCTCTCTGGCCTTACGCGCTTATGCCAGCCTAGCGACGAGCGCCGATCGCGGCGCAGTACGTGATCGAAGCAAACTGGGAGAGTACTGATGAGTGAGACACAACCGCTATCCTCGGCACCGGATGGCGCCGAGTATCTCCGTGCGGTGCTGCGCGCCCCGGTGTATGAGGTGGCACAGGTGACACCACTGCAGGCGATGGAAAAACTCTCTGCCCGCCTGGATAACCACATTCTCGTGAAGCGCGAAGATCGCCAGCCGGTGCATAGCTTCAAGTTACGTGGTGCCTACGCGATGATCGCCGGGTTGAGCGCGGCGCAGCGTGAACGCGGGGTGATCACCGCATCGGCCGGGAATCATGCCCAGGGGGTGGCGCTGTCGGCGGCCAAATTGGGCATGGCGGCTACCATCGTCATGCCGCGGGCGACGGCGGATATCAAGGTGGATGCGGTGCGTGGTTTTGGTGGCCGAGTGGTGTTACACGGTGCCAACTTTGACGAGGCTAAGGCGCATGCGCTGCAGTTAGCGCAGGAGAGTGGACTGACCTTTATTCCCCCCTTCGACCATCCGGCGGTGATCGCTGGCCAGGGCACGCTGGCGCTTGAGCTACTGCAGCAGGATGCCCACCTTGACCGCATCTTCGTTCCGGTGGGCGGCGGGGGACTGGCTGCCGGGGTGGCGGTGCTGATTAAACAGCTGATGCCGCAAGTGCAGGTGATCGGTGTGGAGGCGCGTGATTCTGCTTGCCTACGAGCGGCATTGGATGCGGGTCGACCGGTCGAGCTGGAACGGGTTGGCCTATTCGCCGAAGGCGTGGCGGTGAAGCGTATCGGTGATGAGACATTCCGCCTGTGTCAGCGCTACTTGGATGACGTGATCACGGTGGATAGCGACGCGATTTGTGCCGCGGTGAAGGATCTGTTTGAGGATGTCAGGGCGGTAGCGGAACCCTCCGGTGCGTTGGCGTTGGCTGGCCTGAAGCAGTATGTCCAGCGTCACGCTATTCGTGGCGAGCACCTGGCTCATGTGCTGTCTGGCGCCAATCTGAACTTTCACGGCCTGCGCTATGTCTCCGAGCGCTGTGAGTTAGGCGAGCAGCGTGAGGCCTTGCTGGCGGTGACCATCCCCGAGCGCAAGGGGAGCTTCTTGGCCTTCTGCCAGTTATTGGGCGGGCGCGCGGTGACCGAGTTCAACTACCGCTATGCCGATGCCGATCAGGCCTGCATCTTTGTCGGGGTGCGATTGACCAACGGCCAACGCGAGCGCGAGGAGATCGTGGCTTCACTGCGTGGCGGCGGTTACCAGGTGGTGGATCTCTCCGATGATGAGATGGCCAAGCTGCATGTGCGCTATATGGTTGGCGGCCGGCCGAGTAAACCGTTGCAGGAGCGGCTCTACAGCTTCGAGTTCCCCGAGGCACCGGGTGCGTTGCTCAAGTTTCTGCAAACTCTGGGCACCCACTGGAATATCTCGCTGTTTCACTATCGTAGCCACGGCACCGACTTCGGCCGGGTATTGGCGGCCTTCGAGTGCTCGGACCGTGACGCCAGCTTCGCGGCGCGTCTCATGGAATTAGGCTACGAGTGCCACGACGAGAGCGCTAATCCGGCCTTTCGTTTCTTCTTGCAAGGCTAGGTGGCGTTCCAGTCTAGTGTCTCGGTGGCGTTCAGCGGCTCGCCGTCTCGGCCAGCAATGACCAGAAGGCGGCGATCGGCGGTTCGCGTAGGCGTTTGTGTTGCACACAGACGCCCAGCTCGAAGGGATCGATGGCGACGCGATTCTCTAGCGTGATGATGCGCGCACGCATGCTCTCCGGGCTGTTAGCGATCACCACCTCGGGTAGCAGGGCGATGCCGCAGCCCAGGGCGACCATGGAGACGATGGCCTCGTGACCGGCCACCGTAGCGTAGATGCGCGGGGTATGGATGCGTCGGCGGCGAAACCATTGATCGATGCGCTGCCGCGCCGGGCCATGTTGCGGCAGGATAAACGGAATCTGCGCCCAGTCGGGCTGCGTGCATTGTACATCGTCGCGTACCGGGCAGGGCAACGCGGGTGCGATAAGACGCAGTGGGATCTCGCCGATGGGGTAGAACGCCAGGCTATTGGGTAGCGTTTGTGGCCGCCCGGCAATAGCCAGATCTGCCGCGCCGCCTTGCACCTTATCGACGGCGTCGGCGGCATCACCGGTAGTCAGGCGGATATCGACCTGAGGGTGATGGGCGCGAAAACGGTCGAGGATCGGTGGAAAATGGCTGTAGGCGGCGGTGACCGAGCAGAACAGATGCAGCTCGCCACTCAAGGCGAGACCGTGACGATCGAGTCCGCTGCGTAGCTGGCGGTAGTGCAGCAGGGTCTGACGGGCAAAGTCTTGCAGTTGCTCCCCGGCCGCCGTCAGGCGGACATCACGGTTATCGCGCAACAACAGCGGTTGTCCCAGTTCTTCCTCCAGACGTTGTATCTGGCGTGACAGCGTCGAGGGACTGACGTGCATCGTCGCGGCGGTACGGGCGAAGTGACGGCTATCGGCCAGTTGCAGAAATAATTTGAGATCGCGGATATCCATGGTTGTCCTCGGCGATTTCATTGCAAAAAATGCAATAACATCTTCTCAATATATCAATTTAAGCAACGCTCGTCCTGGCCTATGATGGTCTTATCGCCGTCGAGCAGCAGGCGGACGGGCAGGGACATCACCATTAGGGTAGCGGCGGCGGATCGCCGGATGCATACCCCATCACCGAACAGGACGGAGTGCAGCATGACGAACTATTTCAATACGCTGAATCTGCGCCAACAGCTGGCGCAACTGGGTAAATGTCGTTTCATGGCGCGAGAGGAGTTCGCCGATGGTGTCGCGGCACTGCGTGGTAAGAAGGTGGTGATCGTCGGTTGCGGCGCGCAGGGGTTGAATCAGGGCCTAAACATGCGCGATTCGGGGCTGGATGTCGCCTATGCCTTACGTAATGAGGCGATCGCCGAGCGGCGTGACTCTTATCGCCGCGCCAGCGAGCATGGCTTTGTCGTCGGTGACTATCAGACACTGATCCCGCAGGCCGACTTGGTGATTAACCTGACGCCGGATAAGCAGCACTCTGCCGTGGTGCGAGCGGTACAACCGTTGATGAAGCAGGGAGCGGCATTGGGGTATTCGCATGGCTTCAATATCGTCGAGGTGGGCGAGCAGATCCGCCCGGATATCACCGTGGTGATGGTGGCGCCTAAATGTCCAGGCACCGAGGTGCGTGAGGAGTATAAGCGCGGCTTCGGGGTACCGACCCTGATCGCGGTGCATCCAGAGAACGATCCGCGCGGGGAGGGGATGGCGATCGCCAAGGCGTGGGCGGTGGCGACCGGTGGTGATCGCGCCGGGGTACTGGAGTCGTCATTCGTGGCGGAGGTGAAGTCCGATCTGATGGGGGAGCAGACCATCCTGTGTGGCATGCTGCAAACCGGTTCGCTGTTGTGCTATGAGCGTCTGGTGGCGGATGGAGCCGATCCGGCCTGGGCGGGTAAGCTGATCCAGTTTGGCTGGGAGACCATTACCGAGGCCCTGAAGCAGGGGGGGATCACCCTGATGATGGATCGCCTCTCCAATCCGGCGAAGCTGCGTGCCCATGAGTTGGCCGAACAACTCAAGGTTCTGCTGGCGCCCCTGTTCGCCAAGCATATGGATGACATTATCTCCGGTGAGTTCTCCCGAGGAATGATGGCCGATTGGGCCGAGGATGACCGACATCTGCTGACCTGGCGGGCACAGACCGGCAAGAGTGCCTTCGAGAACGCCCCGCCGTTCAGCGGCAAGATTGATGAGCAGAGCTATTTTGATCACGGGGTGTTGCTGGTGGCGATGGTGAAGGCAGGTGTCGAACTGGCCTTTGAGACCATGGTGGCCTCCGGGATCGTCGCCGAGTCGGCTTATTATGAATCACTGCATGAGCTGCCGCTGATCGCCAACACCATCGCGCGTAAGCGTCTGTATGAAATGAATGTGGTGATTTCCGATACCGCCGAGTATGGCAATTACCTGTTCGCTAACGCGGCGGTTCCGCTGCTGCGCCAGCATGTTATGACGACGCTGCAGGCGGGTGATCTGGGTCAGGCGCTACCCGTCAGCGCGGTGGATAACGCCACCCTGCGTGACGTTAATCAGGCCATCCGTCAACATCCCATCGAGATCGTCGGAGAGCGTCTGCGCGGTTATATGACGGCAATGAAGCGCATTGCCGTGGCGGAGTGAGGCATTAGCGTAGTCTGTAGCGCGCTGTTTAGTTGCGATACAGCACCTTGATGATGTGGTAGCCGAAACGGGTCTTGACCGGGCCGACTGGCGTCAGCAGTGGGCTGCTGAAGACGGCGCGGTCAAACTCGGGCACCATGCTCCCCCGACGAAATTCACCGAGATCGCCCCCTGGCGCTTCGAGGGGCAGCGCGAATGACGGCGTGCCAGCGCCTGGAAGTTCGCTCCTCGCCGTAATTTTTGCAGCAGGGCCTCGGCCTCGGTCTGGCTATCGACCAGGATGTGCAGGGCGGCGGCGCTTCGGGCCATGGTAACTCCTTACTCTTTACTCTATGCTTGGCGATGCGCCTGGCCGTGTGTGTGCCGGGCGATGGAAGCGCTAGTGTACGGTGGCGTGCGTCATCAGGCAATGTGCCCCCTCCCGCGATGAGCCGCGTTTTTTTTCCCC
The DNA here is from genome assembly GCF_044540725.1 of Edwardsiella sp. A.80236. NCBI lineage: Bacteria > Pseudomonadati > Pseudomonadota > Gammaproteobacteria > Enterobacterales > Hafniaceae > Edwardsiella > Edwardsiella sp. A.80236. Next base: position 75,479 of record NZ_JBIUCY010000014.1, on the reverse strand, counting down.
AGTCGCTTTCTGCTACAATCGCCCCGCTCCTCGATGTCATCATTAGCAGGTATACCGTCATGCGTTTAAATCCCGGTCAGCAGCAGGCCGTCGAATATGTTACAGGCCCCTGTCTGGTCCTCGCCGGTGCCGGATCCGGTAAGACGCGAGTGATCACCAATAAGATCGCTCATCTGATCCGGGTGTGTGGCTATCCCGCCCGCCAGATCGCCGCCGTTACCTTTACCAATAAGGCGGCGCGCGAGATGAAGGAGCGTGTGGCGCAGACTCTGGGGCGCAAAGAGGCGCGCGGTCTGATGATCTCGACCTTCCATACCCTGGGGCTGGAGATCATCAAGCGTGAATATAAGGCGCTGGCGATGAAGCCCAACTTCTCGCTCTTCGACGATCAGGACCAACTGGCGCTGTTGACCGATTTGACCGAGCGTTGGCTGGAGAAGGATAAGACCCAGCTACAACAACTGATCGCCACGATCTCCAACTGGAAGAATGATCTGATCGACCCGAGTCAGGCGGCCGCACTGGCGCGTTCACCGCGAGATCGCCTATTCGCCGACTGCTATGCGTTGTATGACGCGCAACTGAAGTCTTGCAATGTGCTCGACTTCGATGACCTGATCCTGTTGCCGACGCTGCTATTACGGCGTGACCAGACGGTGCGGGAGCGTTGGCAGCAGCGTATCCGCTACCTGCTGGTTGATGAATATCAGGATACGAACACCAGTCAATATGAGTTGGTCAAGCTGTTGGTCGGCAGCCGCGCCCGCTTTACTGTGGTCGGTGACGACGACCAATCTATCTACTCCTGGCGCGGCGCCCGGCCACAGAATCTGGTGTTGCTGAAGGAGGACTTCCCGGCGTTGCGGGTGGTCAAGCTGGAGCAGAACTATCGCTCCTCGCAACGCATCCTCAAGGCGGCCAATATTTTGATCGCCAATAACCCGCATGTGTTTGAGAAAAGGCTTTTTTCCGAGCTTGGTTATGGGGAACCGCTTAAGGTGATCACGGCCAACAACGAGGAGCACGAGGCGGAGCGGGTCGTCGGCGAGCTGATCGCTCACCACTTTATTAATAAGACCGCCTATAGCGACTACGCCATCCTTTACCGTGGTAACCATCAGTCGCGGGTGTTTGAAAAGATGCTGATGCAAAACCGCATCCCTTACAAGATTTCCGGCGGTACCTCCTTCTTCTCCCGGGCAGAGATTAAGGATCTGCTCTCCTATCTGCGGGTGCTCACCAACCCAGACGATGACAGCGCCTTCCTGCGCATCGTCAATACGCCTCGGCGTGAGATCGGTCCGGCAACCCTACAAAAGCTGGGCGAGTGGGCGAATCAGCGTGGTATCAGCTTGTTTCGTGCCAGCTTCGATGTCGGGCTGGAGCAGACGTTGAAGGGGCCGCGGTTGGCATCGTTGCAACACTTCACCCATTGGTTGGCGGAGATTGCCACGTTGTGCGAACGCGACGCGACGGCGGCGGTACGCGATCTGATCCATGGCATTGACTACGAAAGCTGGCTGTTTGAGACCTCGGCTAGCCCGCGGGCGGCCGAGATGCGGATGAAGAACGTCAATCAGTTATTCAGTTGGATGACCGAGATGTTGCAAGGCAACGATCTGGATGAGCCGATGACCCTGACGCAAGTCGTCAACCGCTTTACCTTGCGTGACATGATGGAGCGGGGGGAGTCTGAAGAGGAGGCCGATCAGGTGCAATTGATGACACTGCACGCCTCTAAGGGATTGGAGTTTCCCTACGTCTACCTGGTTGGCATGGAGGAAGGGATACTACCGCATCAGAGTAGCATCGATGAGGAGAATGTCGATGAAGAGCGGCGTCTGGCCTACGTCGGCATCACTCGGGCGCAGAGGGAGCTGGTATTCACGTTGTGTCGCGAACGGCGCCAGTATGGCGAGTTGGTGCGTCCAGAGCCGAGCCGCTTCCTACTGGAGCTGCCGCAGGATGATCTGCTGTGGGAGAGCGCACGTAAGGTGGTGAGCCCCGAGGAGCGAATGCAGCGAGGGAAGTCGCATTTAGCCAATCTGAAAGCGCAGTTGGCGCGAGCGAAGTCATCCTAAGCTGCAAAGAATCAGGGCGCCCATCGGGCGCCCATGGCTTAGTGGTGTGGTGCTTCCGCGATCGTTAGCGACCAGTGGACATACCCCTGCCACAGACTCTCCTGCTGTAAGCTCTCGGCGCGTAGCGGATGCTCGGCCAGCCAGCCTACGGGCAGAGTGAGTCGTAACGCCTCATCCGCCTCCAGATCGATCTGGGGAGAGGGGAGTGTGCCATCGTTACGCTGACTGGCGAAGATAATCGCTAGACGTAACAGGCGGCACAGTCGCTGGGCGGTGGGGAGGGGGACGGCATTCTGCTGGCCGAATAGGGCCAGGTTGAGCGGGCCGCTTTGGTTAGCCAGCAGCGTAGACAGGAGCTTCTTCTGCGCCGGCGTGAAACCGGGGAGATCCAGATGACGCACCAGGTAGGCGGCATGCTGTGCCGCCTGACGCACATCGACGCTAAGTCCTAACTCATGTAGCAGACAGGCCGCGTGTAGCAGCGTCTTGGCGCAGCTATCCAGAGGCCATGCCTGACTCAGCGGTTGAGCCAGGCGCTCGGCTAACTGCCAGACCCGATCGGCTTGGCGCTCGTCGACCTGAAAGCGGCGTTGGATGTTATGCAGCGTCCGGGTGCGCACATCACTGTCGACCGGCAGGGCCAGCATGCCATAGACCAACCCTTCGCGCAGCGCGCCACCGGAGAGGGTCATGCTGTCGATGTTCAGCGCCTCGAATAGGGCAATCAAGATAGCGAGCCCGCTGGGGAAAACCAGGGCACGCTCTAAGGTTAGCCCCTCGATCTCCAGCTCCTCCAGCTTGCCGCACTCAATGGCGCGATCACGCAGTTGGCACAGTTTGCTTAGGGTAATGCGCTCATCCATTCCCTGAGCGACCATGATCTCTTGCAATGCCTGTACCGTACCGGAGGCCCCGACACACGCCTGCCAGCCATGGCGCAATAGCGTATCGCGTACCGGGGCGATCATGGCGTGTGCCGCCTCGCCGGCACGGGCGAAGTTCTCCCGCGTCAGATGGCGATCGCTAAAGTAACGTTCCAGCCAGGTAACACAGCCCATCGGTAGGCTGAATAGCACATCGGCCTTGGCGCCTTCGCCACAAGCCAGCTCGGTGCTACCGCCACCGATATCGACTACCAGACGTTGCCGAGCCCCACCGGTGGTATGAGCGACCCCCTGATAGATCAGTCGGGCCTCTTCCTCACCACTGATGATGCGCACCGGCCTGCCGAGGATTGCCTGCGCCTGTTCGACGAAGACGTCGGCATTGCGTGCGATGCGTAGCGTGGCCGTCGCGACCACACGAATATGGTCGACCGGAATATCCTGTAGGCGTTCGGCGAACAGACGGAGGCATTGCCAGCCCCGCTGCATGGCCTCGAGCGATAGATCATTGTCGGCGTTTAACCCGGCGGCCAGACGTACCTTACGCTTGATGCGTGCCAGTGTCTGGATACCGCCCGCCATCTCCCGTACCACCAGCATGTGGAAGCTGTTGGATCCTAAGTCGATGGCGGCGTACAACGAGGCGCAGTTGCCCATCTGGATTAACCCGTGCGTTTACGGTTAGGGCGCGGAGCGCCATTGCCACGACGCGGCGCACCAGGGCGACGAGCGCCGCCAGCGTTACGGCTACGGCTCAGGCGTTTCGGCGCTGGCAGATCCGTGAGCAGGGCTTCGCTGTTGTATTTGCTGACGGGGATCGAGTGACCGATATAGTTCTCGATAGCCGGCAGATTCAAAACATACTCTTCGCAGGCCAGGCTGATGGAGTTACCGCTGGCGCCTGCGCGACCCGTACGGCCAATGCGATGTACATAGTCCTCGCAATCGTCCGGTAGATCGTAGTTAAACACATGAGTCACGGCTGGAATATGGAGACCACGCGCGGCGACATCGGTTGCGACCAGAATATCGATGTGCCCTTTGGTGAAGTCATCCAGAATACGCAGGCGCTTCTTCTGTGGCACATCGCCGGTCAACAGGCCGACACGGTGACCGTCGGCGGCCAGATGGCCCCAAATATCTTCACAACGGTGTTTGGTGTTGGCGAAAATGATGCAACGATCCGGCCACTCCTCCTCCAACAGCGTTTGCAGCAGACGCATCTTCTCTTCGTTGGAGGGGTAGAACAGCTCTTCTTTAATACGATGGCCGGTCTTCTGCTCCGGTTCGACCTCGACGTATTCGGCATTATTCATGTGCTCGAACGCCAGCTCACGAACTCGGTAAGAGAGCGTTGCCGAGAACAGCATATTCAGACGCTGGGCGACCGGTGGCATGCGGCGGAACAGCCAACGAATATCTTTAATGAAGCCCAGATCGAACATCCGGTCGGCCTCATCAAGCACCACAACCTGAATGGCTCCGAGATCGACATGACCCTGTTTGGCATAGTCGATCAGACGCCCCGTCGTTCCGATCAGGATATCGACACCCTGCTCGAGCACCTTTAGCTGCTTGTCATAACCATCACCACCGTAGGCTAGCCCCAGACGGAGGCCGGTCTCGCGGGCTAACGGCTCGGCATCGGAGTGGATCTGGACGGCCAACTCACGTGTCGGTGCCATGATCAGCGCGCGTGGCTGATTGGTTTTGCGCTCGGCAATGGCTGGATGTGTTAGGAGATAATGAAAAGTAGACGCTAAAAATGCTAGCGTCTTGCCGGTGCCGGTTTGCGCCTGTCCCGCGACATCACGCCCGGCGATCGCCAGGGGCAATGCCAGTGCTTGAATGGGCGTGCAGCTGTGAAAGCCTTTAGATTCAAGGGCTTTAATCACCATCGGGTGCAGGGCGAAGTCGGCAAACTTCTGTTCAGTCAAGTGTGTTTTGCTCATAATGGCGTAGGATAACAGTTAACCTCATCTTCACGAAAGTATTGCTTTACGAAAGCGTATCCGTTGAAATAAAGTCAACCCTTTGTTGGGGGAAGTAGGCTATTACTATAAACCAACAAGGCAGACTTAATCCTGTGGAGTAGAACATGAGCGATAAAATTGTTCACCTGAGCGACAGTGGCTTCGAAGCTGATGTACTGAAGGCAGAAGGTCCGATTCTGGTTGATTTTTGGGCTGAATGGTGCGGTCCGTGCAAGATGATTGCTCCGATCCTGGATGAAATCGCCGCCGAGTACGCGGGCAAGTTGACCATTGCTAAGCTGAATATCGATGAGAACCCGGCGACTGCGCCGAAGTATGGCATTCGCGGTATTCCGACCCTGCTGTTGTTCAAAGATGGAGCGGTTGCCGCCACTAAAGTGGGCGCCCTGTCCAAGACTCAACTGAAAGAGTTCCTGGACGCTAACCTGTAAGGTTGGCCGTCATTTGTGATGGCGTCCGGCGGTTAATGGATTCTTGCTGTTGACCGCTAGACGTCTGCCCATAAGCGTGTTAAGTTTAACCACGCTGCCAGTCAGTGCTTACCTGTAGTTTGAATCATCTGGTTTGAACCAAAAGTTAGAATCTAAGTTTTACTCTGTTTGAAACCTCTGTATCACAAGCGTTTTTCCTGTTGGTGAGACTGCTCTAGCGGGATAAACACGTAAATCAGCAAGTTAAAACATAGGTTTTAAATCGTTAACGCCTCTTTTCGTCCCATCAGCGAGAATCGTCCGCTGGATCTATTGCACCGTTAGTCGTCATGGGGCAGGGGAGGGAAAGTTCGCAAACAGGCATGGGTGACCCCGTCACACCATTCACTATACAGTTCGAGATATACCCCGAGTTTAAAGAACCCACCACTATGAATCTTACCGAATTAAAGAATACGCCAGTTTCTGAGTTGATTACGCTTGGCGAGAGCATGGGGCTGGAAAACCTGGCGCGCATGCGGAAGCAGGATATTATCTTTGCCATCCTTAAGCAGCATGCCAAAAGTGGCGAAGATATTTTTGGCGATGGTGTGCTGGAGATCCTCCAGGATGGATTTGGTTTCCTCCGCTCCGCAGACAGTTCCTACCTCGCCGGTCCCGATGATATCTACGTTTCTCCTAGCCAAATCCGTCGTTTTAACCTCCGTACAGGCGATACCATTTCCGGTAAAATTCGTCCGCCGAAAGAGGGTGAGCGTTATTTTGCGTTGTTGAAGGTTAACGAAGTTAACTACGATAAGCCGGAGAATGCTCGCAGCAAGATCCTGTTTGAAAACTTGACTCCGTTGCATGCCAACTCTCGTCTGCGCATGGAGCGTGGTAACGGCTCTACCGAAGACTTGACCGCACGCGTGCTGGATCTGGCCTCGCCGATCGGTCGTGGTCAGCGTGGCTTGATCGTGGCGCCGCCGAAAGCCGGTAAGACCATGTTGCTGCAAAACATCGCCCAGAGCATCGCTTACAACCATCCAGACTGCGTGCTGATGGTGCTGTTGATCGACGAACGCCCGGAAGAGGTGACGGAGATGCAGCGTCTGGTGAAGGGCGAAGTGGTCGCCTCTACCTTCGATGAGCCGGCTTCGCGTCACGTGCAGGTTGCCGAGATGGTGATCGAAAAGGCGAAGCGCTTAGTCGAGCACAAGAAAGACGTTATCATTCTATTGGACTCCATCACCCGTCTGGCGCGTGCCTATAACACCGTGGTTCCGGCCTCAGGTAAGGTCTTGACCGGTGGTGTGGATGCCAATGCGTTGCATCGTCCGAAGCGTTTCTTTGGCGCGGCTCGTAACGTGGAAGAGGGCGGGAGCCTGACCATTATCGCTACGGCGCTGATCGATACCGGTTCTAAGATGGACGAAGTGATCTACGAAGAGTTTAAGGGCACCGGTAACATGGAGTTACATCTGTCCCGTAAGATCGCGGAAAAACGTGTCTTCCCGGCGATCGATTACAACCGCTCCGGTACCCGTAAGGAAGAGCTGCTGACCACACCAGAAGAACTGCAGAAAATGTGGATCCTGCGCAAGATTATTCACCCGATGGGGGAAATCGATGCGATGGAGTTTCTCATTAATAAGTTGGCAATGACGAAAACCAACGATGAATTCTTCGATATGATGAAACGCTCTTAATTATTGCGCCATCAGCGCGGGAAGCAGACGCCACGTTAGTAATAACGTGGCGTTTTTTTCATTGAGCGGATAGGATTAGTCAAATAGGTTGTGGCACAAAATGTGTGAAAATGATGCGTGCGGTGAGGCTATACCGATAGAGTACCGATAATGTTCAGCTCGGTGGCATGGTCGCGTCTTGGTGATGACGTTGATCACAGTGGGTGTTGAGTTACTGGTGTTGTTACAGGGATATCACCGCGGGGCGTTGTTGTGGTGATCAGACAGAGAGCAGTTAACCGTGAATTTACTCACTCTGAGTAGTAAACTTTTTCTTATCTTCCTCTTCTCCATGGTTTTTTTATTCCTTGCTCGCAAGGTGGCGAAGCGGATAGGTCTGGTGGATAAACCCAATTACCGTAAGCGACATCAAGGGTTGATCCCGTTGGTTGGGGGAATCTCGGTGTATGCCGGGATCTGTTTTACCTTCTTGGTCTTCCGGCCCTATATTCCCCATGCCAATCTCTATCTGATCTGTGCCGGGATATTGGTATTTGTCGGCGCGTTGGATGATCGTTTCGATATCAGCGTGAAGTTTCGCGCCACGGTACAGGCGTTGATCGCTATCGCCATGATAGTTGGCGCGGGGCTCTATCTACGTAGCCTGGGTGGGGTACTAGGACCGTGGGAGTTAATTCTCGGGCCATTCGGCTACCTGGTGACGCTATTCGCGGTGTGGGCGGCGATCAACGCCTTCAATATGGTGGATGGTATTGATGGCCTGCTCGGCGGCCTCTCCTGCGTGACCTTTGCAGCCATGGGTATCCTGTTACTGTGGGATGGGCAGCGTGATTTAGCGCTGTGGTGTTTCGCTATCATCGCGGCGATATTACCCTATATCCTCTTGAATTTAGGCGCTTTTGGGCGACGTTTCAAAGTGTTTATGGGGGATGCGGGGAGTACCTTGATCGGTTTTACGGTGATCTGGATCTTATTGCAGAGCACCCAGGAGCACAGTCATCCGATGAATCCGGTAACGGCGTTGTGGGTGATCGCTATTCCCTTGATGGATATGATCGCCATCATGTATCGGCGTTTACGTAAGGGCATGAGTCCCTTCGCACCGGATCGGCAACATATCCACCATCTGATCATGCGGGCGGGATTCACCTCGCGTCAGGCATTCGTCTTAATCACCCTGGCGGCTGCCCTATTGGCAGCCATCGGGGTGATGGGGGAATATTGGTTGCCGGAATATGTCATGATGGCACTCTTCTTGCTTGCTTTTTTCCTGTACGGCTACTGTATCAAACGCGCCTGGCGTGTGGCACGACTGGTGAAACGAATAAAGCGTCGCTGGCGCCGTAAGTCGGCAAGTCTGCATGTGTAACGGCCCGCGCTGGTTATAAAGGGAAAATCGATGGTGAGTCAAAGTCCGATGCCCGTAGAGAACGAACTGGATATTCGGGGATTGTGTCGCGTGTTATGGCGCGGTAAGTCATGGATCGTGGGGATGGCGGTGTTATGCGCCGCGTTAGCCTTTGGGGTATCGTTATTGATGCCGCAGAAGTGGAGTGCGACGGCGATTACTGCGAGTCCGACGATCAATACGCTGGGCGGATACTATTCGCAGCAGCAGTTTTTACGTAATCTGGCTCAACTGAGCGCGCCGAATGGCACGCTGGCCGAGGGGAGTATCGCCGACGAGGCCTATGCGGAGTTTATTACTCAACTGGCATCCTACGATACCCGGCGTGAGTTCTGGCTACGCAGCTCATATTATCAGGACAATAAAGAGGGGAGTGCGCGTGCCGATGCGGCTCTCCTAGATGAACTGATTAATCAGATTGTTTTTCTACCGGGTGAGGCGGCGAAGAAAACCTCGGATAGTATTCGCCTCACCGCCGATAGCGCCGCGCAGGCTAACCAGTTGTTACGCCAATATGTGGCGTTTGCCGCCAAGCGTGCCCGCGCCAATTTGGATGCCGGGTTACAAGGGGCTTGGGCGGCGCGTACCGTCTCCATGAAGGCACAAGTGAAGCGCCAGGAAGAGGTAGCGCAGGCGATCTATCAACGCGAGTTGGCTGGCCTGGAGCAGGGATTGAAGATCGCGGCCCAGCAGGGGATCACCCGGAATCAGCGCCAGGCTACGCAGGCTGACTTGCCTGACTCCGAACTGTTTATGCTGGGTGAGCCGATGCTACGCGCTCGGCTTACGGCATTGCGCGCCGTCGGTCCCTCTTATGATATCGACTATGATCGTAATCGTGCGATGCTCAATACGTTGAATGTCGGGCCGGTTGTCGATGCGGCCTTCCAACCTTACCGTTATCTGCGCACGCCGGAGGAGCCGGTGAAGCGTGATAGCCCACGGCGGATCTTTATTCTGGTGATGTGGGGTGTCATCGGGGCGTTGGTCGGTGCTGGCGTTGCGTTGGTTCGTCGTCCGCGTCACGGATGATCGATGTTAGCGCTTAACAGGGAATGCGCCGCCTCCATGCTGCGTGTGGGGCGCGGCGGTAACGAAAGAAGAATGATACAGTGAAAGTGTTAACTGTTTTTGGCACGCGCCCCGAGGCCATCAAAATGGCGCCGTTGGTGCAAGCCCTTGCCGCCGATGCGGCGTTCGAGGCGCGCGTCTGTGTCACCGCCCAGCATCGGGAAATGCTGGATCAGGTGCTTGGCTTGTTCCACATTACCCCCGACTATGATCTGAATATCATGCAGCCGGGGCAGGATTTGAGCGATATTACCTGCCGTATTCTCAGTGGCCTTAAGCCGGTACTGGCCGATTTTCGCCCTGACCTGGTGATGGTCCATGGTGATACCACTACGACTCTGGCGGCCAGCTTGGCCGCCTTTTACCAACGTATCCCTGTCGCCCATGTGGAGGCAGGATTACGTACGGGTAACCTCTATTCTCCCTGGCCTGAGGAGGCTAATCGCACGCTGACCGGCCATTTAGCTCGGTTTCATTTTGCACCGACCTCGACGGCTCGCGCGAACCTATTGCGTGAAGGGGTCGATGCACAGCATATCTATCTGACGGGAAACAGTGTGGTAGACGCCTTGCTATGGGTGCGCGACAAGATCCAAAGCGATGCCGTCTTACAGGCGCGCCTGGCGGCGAATTACCCCTTTCTGCAGGCGGATCGTCCCTTGCTATTAGTGACTGGCCATCGTCGGGAGAGTTTCGGTGGGGGATTTGAACGTATCTGTACGGCCTTAGCGCAGATTGCGCATCGTCACCCGCAGTTACAGGTGGTCTATCCCGTGCACCTGAATCCCAATGTCAGCGAGCCGGTTAATCGCATTCTGCGTGATATCGCGAACGTCTTCTTGATTCCGCCGCAAGATTATCTGCCGTTTGTCTATCTGATGGAGCGTGCCCGGCTGATCCTCACGGACTCGGGTGGCATTCAGGAGGAGGCGCCTTCGCTAGGTAAGCCGGTGCTGGTGATGCGCGATACCACCGAACGGCCGGAGGCAGTGGAGGCGGGAACGGTACGCCTGGTAGGGACGGATGCGGCAACGATCGTCACACAGGTGGGTCAACTGCTGAATGATGAGCAGCAATATCGGGCGATGAGCCATGCCACCAATCCTTACGGCGATGGACACGCCTGCCAGCGTATTTTGGACGTATTGAAAAATTATCGGGCAACATTATGAGTTTTAATACTATCTCCGTTATTGGCCTGGGTTATATCGGTTTACCGACGGCGGTGGCATTCGCCGGCTGCCAAAAGCAGGTTATCGGCGTCGACGTCAATCAGCACGCGGTCGAGACCATCAATCGCGGCGAGATCCATATCGTCGAGCCCGATCTGGATCGGGCGGTGAAACGGGCGGTGGAGGGAGGCTTCCTGCGCGCAGTGCTGCGTCCCGAGCCCGCCGATGCCTTTCTGATTGCTGTCCCGACGCCGTTTAAGGGCGAGCATGAGCCGGATCTGTGTTATGTCGAGGCGGCGGTGCGCTCGATTGCACCGGTATTGAAGCCTGGCGATCTGGTGATCCTCGAGTCGACGTCACCGGTAGGTACCACCGAGCAAATGTGTACGTGGTTGGCCGAATGCCGACCAGATCTGCGCTTTCCTCATCAGGCGGGTGAACAGGCGGATATCCGTGTTGCCTACTGCCCCGAGCGTGTGCTGCCGGGGAAGATCATGCTGGAGTTGCTGCGTAATGATCGGGTGATCGGTGGCATGACGCCCGCCTGTTCGACACAGGCCAGCGAGCTATATAAGCTGTTTCTCGAAGGCGAATGCGTGGAGACGAATGCCCGTACCGCCGAGATGTGCAAACTGACCGAAAACAGCTTTCGCGACGTCAATATCGCCTTCGCTAATGAACTGTCCCTGATCTGTGATGCCCAAGGGATCGATGTCTGGCAATTGATTGCCTTGGCGAACCGCCATCCGCGCGTCAACATTCTGCAACCGGGGCCGGGCGTCGGTGGCCACTGTATCGCCGTCGACCCGTGGTTTATCGTGGCGCAAAATCCGCAGTTGGCGCGGCTAATCCATACGGCGCGTCTGGTGAATGACGGTAAACCCCTGTGGGTGGTCGATCGGGTCAAGGCGGCGTTGGCCGATTGCCTGGCGACCGAGGACAAGCGAGCCTCGGAGGTGACCATCGCCTGCTTCGGTCTGGCCTTCAAGCCCGACATCGATGATCTGCGAGAGAGTCCGGCGATGGAGATCGCCGAGATGGTGGCGCAATGGCACAGCGGCCGCACCCTGGTGGTCGAGCCTAACATTCAGCAGTTACCGGCGCGTCTGGCCGGTCTGGCGCAGTTAGTCGATGGCAGCACGGCGTTAGCCCAGGCGGACGTCGTGGTGTTGTTGGTAGATCATCAGCCGTTCCGTGCGTTGGCGCCGCAGGCGGCGAGCCAACGCTTCGTGGTCGATACCAAGGGGGTATGGCGGTGAGACGCATTCTGGTTACCGGTGGTGCCGGTTTCATCGGCTCTGCCGTGGTTCGTCATATCATCGCGCAGACGAGCGACAGCGTGGTGGTGGTCGATAAGCTGACCTACGCCGGTAATCTGGCCTCGTTGGCACCGGTGGCACAGAGCGATCGTTATGCATTCGAGCGGGCCGACATTGGCGATCGCGCGGCGATGGATCGGATCTTGGCGCAGTATCAGCCGGACGCGATCATGCACCTGGCCGCGGAGAGCCATGTCGATCGTTCAATCGATGGGCCGGCCGCGTTCATCCAGACCAATATCGTGGGTACTTATACCCTATTGGAGGCGGCACGGGCCTACTGGATCACCCTGCCGGCGACACGGCGCGCAGCTTTCCGCTTTCACCATATCTCGACCGACGAGGTGTACGGCGATCTGCAGGGGCCGCAGGATCTGTTTCGTGAGGATACCCCTTATGCGCCGAGCAGTCCCTACTCTGCCTCGAAGGCATCCAGCGATCATCTGGTGCGAGCCTGGCTGCGTACCTATGGGTTACCGGTGCTGGTCACCAACTGCTCCAACAATTACGGTCCCTACCATTTCCCCGAGAAGCTGATCCCATTGACCATTATCAACGCCTTGGCGGGTAAGCCTCTGCCGGTATATGGCAATGGGTTACAGGTGCGCGACTGGCTGTATGTCGAGGATCACGCTCGCGCCCTCTACCGTGTGGTGACGGCAGGCAAGGTGGGCGAGACTTACAACATCGGTGGGCATAACGAGCGACGCAATATTGATGTGGTGACGACGTTATGCGCGTTATTACAAGAGATGGTGCCGCAGACGCCTGCCGGTGTGGCGCGTTACGCCGATCTGATCACCTATGTGACGGATCGTCCCGGGCATGATCTGCGTTATGCGATCGATGCCAGTAAGATCGAGCGCGAGTTAGGCTGGCGCCCCGAGGAGACCTTTGAGAGCGGCATTCGCAAGACGGTGGCCTGGTATCTGGCGAACGTCCCCTGGTGGCGCGCGGTGATGGATGGCTCCTATGCCGGAGAGCGGCTGGGGCTGGTCTAATAGCCTGTGCCATTAGGCTATTTTATTTGCCATTTTGGTCTTGGGCCGTGCTCACCTAAAACGTAACAACGTGTTGAACGCCCTTCAGGGCGGCGTGATGGGTGAGCGAAGCGAATAATCCTCACGTACTGCGTGTACGCTCCGGTTGTTGCGCGCTGTCCGTGTCTAAACTGGCGGCAACACTATACGCCTACTGGGATAGGCTCTAAGACTCCCGCGCGTCGTCGCCGTGATGGCGCGCGGTCGCACGCGAAGAGAAGGATCAGGCATGAAAGGCATTATTCTGGCGGGAGGATCGGGTACCCGCCTCTATCCCATAACGCGCGGCGTCTCTAAGCAGCTGCTGCCGATCTACGATAAACCGATGATCTATTATCCGCTGTCGGTGCTGATGTTGGCGGGGATCCGGGAGATCCTGCTGATCAGTACCCCTCAGGATCTGCCGGCATTTCAACGTTTGTTGGGGGACGGTCGCGATTTCGGTATTCACTTGCAGTATGCCGAGCAGCCACGCCCCGAAGGGTTGGCTCAGGCCTTCTTAATCGGTGAGTCGTTTCTGGCCGGAGACAGCTGTTGCCTGGTGTTGGGAGACAATATCTTCTTTGGGCAGGGCTTCAGCCCCAAGCTGCGCCAGGTGGCGCAGCGTCAACAGGGAGCGACGGTATTCGGTTACCAGGTGATGGATCCAGAGCGTTTCGGTGTGGTCGAGTTTGACGAGGATTTCCGTGCGCGCTCCATCGAGGAGAAGCCGGTTCAGCCACGCTCTAACTGGGCCGTGACCGGGCTGTATTTCTACGATGCTCAGGTGGTGGAGTTCGCGCGTCAGGTGACGCCATCACCGCGTGGCGAGCTGGAGATCACCAGCATTAACCAGATGTATCTGCAACGCGATGCGCTCAGCGTCGAGTTGTTAGGGCGAGGCTTCGCCTGGCTGGATACGGGGACTCACGATAGCTTGCTGGAGGCCAGCGCCTTCGTCCAGACGGTAGAGAAGCGTCAGGGGTTCAAGATTGCCTGCCTCGAGGAGATCGCCTGGCGTAACGGTTGGCTGGATGATCAGGGGGTGGCGCGCGCCGCCGACGCCTTGGCTAAGACCGCCTATGGCACCTATCTACGGGAGTTGTTGCATGTCCGTCCACGCCAATATTGAGCCGTTGGCGTGGGAAAGCGCCTTCTTCGCCCTACACACCGGGCGGCTGAGTTTCTGTGATCAGGCGCCCCCGTTACAGGCGGCGGCGTGCGATGCCTACCAGTTGGTACAGGCTAAGGTGCCTGCCGACGATCTGGCGTGTTGCGATGCACTGTATGCCCTGGGGTTTCGCCTCGCGGAGGGCGAGGTGGATTTTGTGTTGTCGCCGCAGGCGGCAGCACCGTCCGGCCGGCAGCGTCCGGCGCAAGCCGACGATTGCCTGTGGCTGCGCGCCTTGGCGCGCGAGGCCTTTGCCTTGAGCCGCTTTCGCACCCCTTGGTATCAACCACAGGATAGCGGCCGCTTCTATGCCGAATGGGTGGAGAAGGCGGTGTATGGCACCTTTGACCACGCATGCCTATTGGCATTAGATGATACGGGTGCCCCGCAGGGTTTCGTGACGTTACGGGCACTGGACGCGGGCGAGGCTCGCATCGGTTTACTGGCGGTCGATCGCGCGGCATCACGGCGTGGCGTTGGGCGACGCCTGGTGGCGCAGGCGCAGGCTTGGTGCCATGCACAGCAGTTGTCGCGGTTGTCTGTTGCCACCCAGGTCGGCAACCTCGCGGCGCAACGTCTCTACCTTGGTTGCGGTGCGCGCGTGGACGCGACCGCCTATTGGTTGTACCGATAACTTTCTCTAGGTGAACACAATGATCCCATTTAATGCGCCTCCGGTCACCGGTAGCGAGTCCGATTATATGCAGGCGGCGATGGCCAGCGGCAAGTTGTGCGGCGACGGTGGTTTTACGCGGCGTTGCCAGCAGTGGATGGAACAGCGCTTCGCGAGCGCTAAGGTGTTGTTGACGCCCTCCTGCACCGCGTCATTGGAGATGGCGGCGCTGCTGTTGGATATCCAACCCGGCGATGAGGTGATCATGCCGAGCTTCACCTTCGTCTCGACGGCGAATGCCTTCGTATTGCGTGGCGCGCGTATCGTCTTCGTCGACATACGCCCCGATACGATGAACATCGATGAGACGCTGATCGAGGCGGCGATCACGGAGAAAACCCGTGCCATCGTGCCGGTACATTACGCCGGCGTCGCTTGCGAGATGGATACCATCATGGCGCTGGCGCAGCAGTACGGCCTGTATGTGGTCGAGGATGCGGCGCAAGGGGTGATGGCGACCTATAAGGGCCGGGCGTTGGGTACCATCGGCCATATCGGCTGTTATAGTTTCCACGAGACCAAGAACTACACCGCTGGCGGCGAAGGTGGGGCGACGCTGATCAACGATGCGACGCTGATCGAGCGGGCGGAGATCATTCGTGAGAAGGGCACCAACCGTAGTCAGTTCTTTCGTGGTCAGGTCGATAAGTACACTTGGCGCGATATCGGTTCCAGTTACCTGATGTCCGATTTACAGGCCGCCTATCTGTGGGCGCAACTGGAGGTCGCCGAGCGTATTAATCAGCGGCGCTTGCAACTCTGGCAGAACTATCATGATGCCTTGGCGCCGTTGGCTGCCGCGGGGCGCTTAACCCTGCCGACCATCCCGGCGGAGTGTCAGCATAACGCCCATATGTTCTATCTCAAGCTGCGCGACGAGGCGCAACGTGGCGCACTGATCGACTTCCTGAAAGAGGCGGAGATCATGGCGGTATTCCACTATATCCCCTTGCATAGCAGCCCTGGTGGGGCGCGCTTTGGCCGTTTCACCGGTGAGGATCGTTACACTACGCGTGAGAGCGAGCGCCTGGTGCGTCTGCCGCTGTTTTATAACCTGCCGGAGGTTAACCAGCGTACCGTGATCAACAGTATTTTGAGCTTCTTCCGCTGATGTCTCTGGCACGCGCATCGTTGTGGACTGCCGGTTCGACGCTGATCAAGATCGGTGCCGGGCTGGTGGTGGTGAAGCTGTTGGCCGTGGCCTTCGGTCCGGTTGGGGTCGGGCAGGCGGCGAACTTTCGTCAAGTGATCACCGTACTGGGGGTCTTGTCCGGCGCCGGTATCTTCAACGGTATCACCAAGTATGTGGCGGAGTATCGTCAGCAGCCCGAGAAGCTCCAGCCGCTGCTGGGTACGGCCTCGACGATGATCCTCGCGTTCTCCTTGCTGCTGGCCTTGATCTTCGTGGCGGCAGCCCGGCCGATCAGCGAGGCGCTGTTCGGCGATGGACGTTATCAGGCGGTGATCCGTCTGCTGGCTCTGCTACAGATGGGTATCGCTTGCAGTAACTACGGCTTGGCGGTGATCAAAGGGTATCGCGATGCGCGTGGTAATGCCCTGGCGGTGGCGGGCGGCAGCCTACTCGGCGTCGCCGCTTACGCGCTGAGCTACCTGCTGGGGGGGTATCGTGGAGCGCTGGCCGGGTTAGCCTTGGTCCCTGCCGTCGCCATGCTGCCAGCCCTATGGGTGCTGTGGCGACGACGCCATATCCCCTGGCACTATTTCCGTCCTGCTTGGGATCGTGCGTTGGCGACGAGTCTGGGTAAGTTTACCCTGATGGCGTTAATGACGGCGGTGACCATGCCGGTGGCCTATGTCATGATGCGTAACCAGCTGGCGACGCTGTATGGCTGGCAAGCGGTTGGGTTGTGGCAGGGCGTGAGCGGGATCTCCGATGCTTACCTCCAGTTCATCACCGCGTCGTTTAGCGTCTATCTGTTGCCGACCTTGGCCGGCCTACACAGCCGCCAGGCCATCGGACGCGAGATCGGGCGCGCGCTACGCTTCGTCTTGCCGGCCGTCGCCGCGGTCAGCTTTACCGTCTGGTTGCTGCGTGATCTGGTGATCTGGCTGTTGTTATCCGGCCAGTTCAGCGCAATGCGCGATTTGTTCGCCTGGCAGCTAGTCGGTGACGTGTTTAAGGTCGGTGCTTATGTCTTCGGCTATCTGGTGATCGCCAAGGCTTCGCTACGCTTTTACCTACTGTGTGAGCTCAGTCAGTTCCTGTTGTTGACGCTATTCTCGCGTCTGCTGATCCCGCTACATGGGGCGCAGGGCGCCGCACAGGCGTATATGGCGACCTATATTATTTATTTCCTGCTGTGTGGCAGCGTATTCTGGATTTATCGTAAGCGCGCATGACGACATTGATTCACGTATTGGGTGCGGATATTCCCCACCATAACCTGACGCTGTTGCGTTTCTTTGACGAGGTGTTGGCCACAACAGCGGGGGATGCCCCTCGCCGACACTTTATGGTGGTGGCCCGCGATGCCACGCCGTTCGCGGGGTTGACGCATCTGTCGATTGAGGTCTGGCCTGATAAGCGCGCGTTGGCGCGGGCGCTGGTGGCGTGCGCGCGCGCTGATCGTATGCAGCGTTTCTTCTTGCATGGCCAGTTCAATCCTTGGTTGTGGCTGGCGTTATTGACCGGGGGACTGCAGGCACAGCAGGTGTTGTGGCATGTGTGGGGCGCCGATCTGTATGAAGATGCCGCCGGTTGGAAGTATCGTCTATTCTATCGCATGCGTCGCCTGGCGCAGGGACGGGTGGGGCATCTCTTCGCCACTCTGGGTGATCTGGCGTACTATCGTCAGCGCTACCCGCAGGTAGCCACCTCGCCACTCTATTTCCCCACACGTATGGATCCGGCATTGACCCGTCCACGAGGTGTTCCGCGCACGACGAGCGGACCGTTAACGGTGTTGCTGGGGAACTCGGGCGATCGCAGCAATCGCCATCTGGCGGCGTTACGGTCGTTACATGCCGCCTTCGGCGAGCGGATCCGGGTGATTATCCCATTGGGCTACCCGGCGAATAACCGGGAGTATGTGGGGCAGGTGTGTGCCGAGGCGCAGCGTCTATTCGGCGCTCATGCTACCCCATTGACGTCGCAGCTGGCTTTTGCCGACTATCTAGCGTTGTTGGCAGAGTGCGATCTGGGTTATTTCATCTTTGAACGGCAGCAGGGCATCGGTACGTTGTGTCTGTTGCTACAGCAGGGTATCCCGGTAGTATTGAGTCGGAATAACCCCTTCTGGCACGATCTGGCTGAGCAACAGCTCCCGTTGTTGTTTGACGGTGAGGCGCTGGATGAGGCGGCGGTTCGGGCGGCGCAGCATCAGTTGGCGCAGTGTGACCTGCAACGCGTCGCCTTTTTTAATCCCAATTATATCGAGGGCTGGCAGCAGGCGCTGGCGCTGGGAGAGCGCACATGACGCTGATGCAATTTGCCGGTTTGGCGCTGGTCTACTTCTTCTCACTGCTGTTCGTCGCGTTTTTGACCTACAAAGAGTTTCGCCGGGTACGTTTTAATTTTAACGTATTCTTTTCTTTGCTCTTTCTGCTTACTTTCTACTTCGGCTTCCCGTTAACCTGTGCGCTGGTGTTCCGCTTTGAAGTACAGACGGTGCCTACGGAGGATCTGCTGTACGCGTTGCTGTCGGCGACGGCTTTCTACGCCATTTACTACGTTAGCTACAAGACGCGCCTGCGTGCCGCGGAGCCTACGATGATACGACAGCGCGCGCCTTGGCTACAGGTCAACCGGGTCGAAGCGCAGTTGATCTGGCTGTTGCTGGCACTGCTGGCTTTAGTAACCGTGACCATCTTCTTTCTTAACAACGGTTTTCTGTTATTCAAACTGCACTCCTATAGTCAGATTTTTTCCAGCAGCGTCTCCGGCGTGGCATTGAAGCGCTTCTTTTACTTTTTTATCCCGGCGATGTTGGTGGTTTACTTCCTGCGTCAAACGCCGCGAGCCTGGTTTTTCTTCCTGGCGAGTACCGTCGCCTTCGGTCTACTGACCTATGTGATTGTCGGTGGGACACGCGCCAATATCATCATCGCTTTCGCCCTGTTCCTGTTTATCGGCATTCAGCGTGGTTGGATCACCCTGTGGATGTTGGCGTTGGCCGGCGTCGTCGGTGTGGTCGGGATGTTCTGGCTGGCGCTGAAACGCTATGGCCTGGCGGTGAGTGGTGATGAGGCGTTGTATACGTTTCTGTACCTGACGCGCGATACCTTCTCCCCCTGGGAAAACCTGGCATTGCTGCTTCAGCACTATAGCCAGATCGACTTTCAGGGGCTGGCACCGATCGCCCGTGATTTCTATGTTTTCATCCCCAGCTGGCTGTGGCCAGATCGTCCCCATTTGGTGCTGAATAGCGCCAACTACTTCACCTGGGAGGTGTTGGATAACCACTCCGGATTGGCTATCTCGCCGACGTTGATCGGCTCGTTAGTCGTGATGGGAGGCGTGGCATTTATTCCGCTGGGGGCGGTGGCGGTTGGGCTGATCATCAAGTGGTTTGATTGGCTGTACGCGCGCGGACGGGTGGAGGCGAATCGCTATCGTGCGGCGGTGATCCAGGCCTTCTGTTTCGGTGCGGTATTCAACATTATCGTGTTGGCGCGCGAGGGATTGGATGCCTTTGTCTCGCGCGTGGTGTTCTTCTGTATCATTTTTGGCTGCTGCTTATTGTTGGCTAAGCTGTTGTATTGGTTATTCGATGTGGCGGGATTGATCCGTCCGCGTAGGCTAACTGCGAGCGAGGAATGGGCTGCCGTTAAGGGAAAAAACGATGGAGAGTAATCAGGCGATCCCACACTATGACATCCGCGGCATCGATATCTGGGGATTTCGCGACAGCGAGCAGTTTTTACAGCATCTGTTTGCCGAAGGGCGAGTACGGCCGGGGACGTTGGTGGCGATCAATGCCGAGAAGGTGATCACCGCCGAGCAGGATAAGGCGCTCCAGGCGTTGATCGCGGCGGCAGAGTATAAGTATGCCGATGGTATTAGCATCGTGCGGGCGATACGCCGTAAGTATCCGGCGGCACAGGTGAGCCGTATCGCGGGCGCGGATCTCTGGGAGGCGTTGATGCAGCGTGCCGGGGAGTTAGGTGTCCCGGTGTTTCTGGTGGGAGGTCAGCCCGAGGTATTGGCGCAGACCGAAGAGAAGTTGCGCCGTCAGTGGGGGGTTAATATCGTCGGGTCGCAGGATGGTTACTTTCCTGCGGATCAGCGTGAGTCACTGTTTGAGCGCATTCGTACCAGTGGGGCGCAGATCGTGACGGTGGCGATGGGCTCTCCACGCCAGGAGATGGTGATGCGCGATTGTCGGGCTCACTATCCTCAGGCGTTATATATGGGGGTAGGGGGAACCTACGATGTCTTTACCGGGCGGGTGCGCCGAGCGCCACTATTGTGGCGTCGCCTGGGCGTAGAGTGGTTGTATCGTCTGCTCTCCCAACCGACACGCTGGCGCCGTCAGGCGAAGCTGTTGCGTTTCGTCAGCTATTACTATCGCGGTAAGCTCTAGTCTTCCGTGGGGGATGGTGTAGCGCCAATAGGGGGAGTGGCCTGTGTAGTGAGGTTTTTTGCGTCAGAATGGGCAAACTGTAATCAAACGCGTTTTTTCTGCAAAAAAGCACTGGACAGGATCGCCTGAAGCCCGTAGTATCCACCCCCGCAACGGCGCTGAGCGCCCGTAGCTCAGCTGGATAGAGCGCTGCCCTCCGGAGGCAGAGGTCTCAGGTTCGAATCCTGTCGGGCGCGCCATTATTTTTTACGGCGTCGGAGCTGCGGTGGTATCATTACCGCGTTAGAAGTACATTGGTGGCTATAGCTCAGTTGGTAGAGCCCTGGATTGTGATTCCAGTTGTCGTGGGTTCGAGTCCCATTAGCCACCCCAGATTAAAGTGGCATGCGAAGGTGGCGGAATTGGTAGACGCGCTAGCTTCAGGTGTTAGTGTCTTAACGGACGTGAGGGTTCAAGTCCCTCTCTTCGCACCACACCCTACTGGGGTATTATAAAATCGGCGAGTAGCGCAGCTTGGTAGCGCAACTGGTTTGGGACCAGTGGGTCGGAGGTTCGAATCCTCTCTCGCCGACCACCCTCTCTCCTCGCATTGTCGAGGTTTTTTTGTATCTGCGTTTTCTCCTCTTCTCTTTCTACTATCATTTTGTGTTGCCTGCCGTACGTGCGTATGACTCTGCGCGTGTTGGTGATGTGCTGTCATCAAGGCAAAGCGCATCTGATTAACAGATTGATTCTAAATGTTTTTATTCTCAATGGTGCTGTTAGGTGACCATTTTTACACTAGATGTCTCTAATTGGCGACACTTATTCTTTTGTATTTAAATGAAATTTTATTAAGACATCGATAGATGTCGTCATCTGGAGACGACATTGGCGCTGAGCGGCGATGGAGCAATGACCGGTGCTGGCTTTAAATATTGGCATGGTTTATGCAATACTTGGTCTGTAGATGCTCATTCGCCCCCTTATGTTTGCGTAAGCTTCATAAAACTGAGAATGATGCAGAGCCGACTTGTGGTGCCTATGGTCCGAATCATGCTGTCTTTGATCAGCACGCCGCGGACACGTCGTTGAGTGAGGCACCGATCAGTTGTCTTAAGATCTGATTGTCCTTTTTCAACACTTGCCTGCTGGCAGGTGTTTTTTTTTGCCAAAAAAAGGCCCGCAATGCGGGCCGATTTGTGTAACCGTGATGAGTTAGTGCGTGGCATGGTCCTGCTGCAATGTCAGCAATAGGCCATCACGTCGCATCTGAGCCGCTTCCTCGGGGCGATGCAGTTTTTCTAATACATCTGCCAGCCAGGCGTAGTCGTAGGCATCTGGGCGCTGCTTGAGGGCGGCACGTAGTGCATCGGCTGCCGCTTGCCACTCTCCGTGACGCATCAGCAGTTGCCCTAAGGTGCTGTTGAGCAGTGCGCTGGCACCATGCTGGCGGATCTGCTGTTGCAGTAATTTCTCCAATTGCTCCGGTTGGCTCGATTTTAGGCGAGGCATCAGGCGTACCAGACGCTCGTCAAAGCGTCGCTTCAGGCCGTCAACCACCATCTGCTGGGCAGCCAGGTGGTCGTCGCATTCGATCAGGTGTTCGGCCAGCGCGACCTGGAGCGCCGTCTCATGACGGGTCTTACGTCCCTGCGCCTTCCACCACTGTTTCAACCCCTCACTGCCACCATTGGCCATGGCTTGGTCCATCAGGCCGATATAGGCGCGTAGCTGGAGCTTTTCGATCTGTTCATCGCTGTGCTCACCCGCCTTAGCCAGTGCCGGCAGGATCTCCAATAACGGCTCAAAGGCATCGGTGTGTAGATACGCTTGTTCCGCTAAACGTAACACTTTTGGGTGACGCGGAGCATAATTGAGCAGTGCATCCACGCCGTGACGCGCGGCATGGTACTCCTTGCGTGCAAGCTGTAGGCGAACTCGGGTGATGTCGACCGGCAGTTGATCGCTGCCGGCCACTTCGGCAGCCCGCTCCAGATACTGATTGGCGCGCAGTTCATCGTCACGCTGTTGCGCGGCCTCGGCCGCCAACAGATAGTTGACCAGCGGTTGATCGGCATGGTCGGCGTTACGTGCTAGGAGCTTTTCGACTTGGCCGTAGTCGCCTTCGGTCAGTTTGAGTAACCCTTCGCGCGTCTGACGACGGGCGCGACTACGCTTGCGGCCAATAAACCAGCCACGCGTACGGGCACCGGTGCGTAACAGACGACGTAGCAGCCATTCCAGGGCGAACAGTACGACCATCAGTAGCACTAACATGATCACCAGCGAGGTGACGCTCGTCTCGATATTGTAGTTGTCGGTCTGGATCAGCACATACCCCTGATGACCCGCAAACATCGGACCGAGCACGATGCCTGCAATCAGGATGATAAACAGCAACAGAACCTTGAGCATGGTTATTCCCCCTGTGTTGCAGGCGTGGCCGGCGCCGCCATCGGGGCGTTGCTACGGGAGTGTAATAGCTTGTCCAGCAGAGGCTGGCTCTTGAGAGCATCGGGCAATACCATGCTGACGGATTGCTGGCTGAGGGCATCGATCTGATTAAGAAATGCCTTGGTGCTCGGATCGTTGACGTCGAAATAGGCACGTACCCAAGCCGATACGCTCTCTAGCGATTGCTGATAGATTTGGTTCTGGTGGCGCGGCACCGCTTGGGCCGCGATCAGCAGGCGCGAGCGAATGTTCTCACGGAGATAAACATCTTGGTTGGGCGCCAGTAGTGGCTCGTCATTGCTGTCTCGTCGGCGGATGGTAATAAACTCGGAGATAAAGGTGTGCCAGCTTTTCGCCAAGTTTTGTCGCCATTGGCTCAATGAGGCGCTTAGTTCACCGTCATCCTGATCCATCGGCGCTTCGTCGCTGTCGTTGTCGGCCAGGCGTAGATCGTCGACCTGATTGGCTAACTGGTTAAGTTGTAGAATGATGCCGTCAAAGTCGATTTGACCGAGTGCCGATAAGGTGGCGATATCCTCGGTGATCGCCCGGCGGACGCTCAGTAGGCTGGGGTCGTTCATACCAGCCAAGGTGGCATCCGCATTTTTTAGCAGGGCGATGGCGGTGGTCACGTCTTGGTCGCTCCACAGCTTACGTTCGGCCAATTTCACCAGGAAATCAGCTTGGGCCAGTTTCCAGGTCGCCGCATCGTTGCCGGAGATGGCGGCGACCTTCTGCTCTAGCTCCTTCAGCTGTTGTGATTGCGTAGCCTGGAGTTGTTGCGCGATGTCGAGGGCTTTGGTCTGCTTATTCAGCAGGGCTTCTAGCCGCAGTTTCTCTTGCGCCTGTGCCGTATGTAGCGCGCTCAGTTGCTCCTGTAAATTCTGTTCATCGGCGAGTTGGCGCTGTGCCTGCTGGTGGCCATGGTAATAGAGGCCGCCACCGAGGGCGATGACCAACACAATGGCGATAGCGCCCAACGCCTGGCCGCCCGCGGAGGATTTTTGGGCGGCATGATTGGTCGGCTTACGGGAGCGCTCTTGCGGTTGTGAGGTGTGCGGCTGCTGTGCCGGTTCGCTGGCCGTCTCGGCGTTAGTCGCCTTTTCTGGCGGGGTAGTGGGTTCCGTCATCGTGGCATGTCCCATGGTCAAGTGATCTGTAGCGTGCGCAATAATGCGTCGTTGTTGGCGCTGTCGGCCACCCGGATCTCTTGCCATCCCAGATCGCGGGCGCGTTGCGCTAGGCGTTCGCTGACGACGATGAGTCGGCAGCACAGTAACCAATGCCGCCGATCGTATTCAGGAACTAAATCATAGAGCTGTTGCAGCATTTCACCACTGGTCACCACCAGTGTCGAGATTTTCTGTTGTTGCCAGCGTCGATAGTGATCGCTACCCGGAGGGATACAGGGGCGTCGCTGGTAGCATTCGCATAGTGTGACGGTTACGCCGTGAGCCCGTAGGGTGGCGGCGATCAGCTCGCGTCCACCATTACCGCGTAGGATCAGGGCTCGCCGCGCGTTGAGTGACTGTAGGGCGGGCAGGGCCAGCAGCGCCTCAGACGTCTCACCGTGATCCGGGTAGATCACCGACTGACCACTCGCTGCCTGGAGCGCCTGGGCGGTGGTGTGACCGATAGCGAGGTAGCGTAGCGTCGGCGGCCAGGGGAGCCCCGCGCGTTGTAGCCTGCTACTGGCGTACTGGACGGCGGGGCGTGATACGGCGAGCAGCAGATCACCCGGCGCCAGCTCGGCGAGTCGTTCGGGCAATTGCGCCAGCTGCGCGCCGGGCGCGTAGTCGATCAAGGGGCTGTGCCAGGCCGCCATCCCCGCCGCGCGTAAGCGCTCGACCAGCTGTTCGCCGGCGGGGGAGGGACGGGTGACCAAGATACTCATGACCGTTTACGCTGGCTGTTGGTAAACAGCATCGAGGATGGCGCGCGCCCCACGAGCCAGGAGCTCATCGGCTAAATCGATGCCCATGCTTTCTGCCTGGTGCAATGGGCCGCGGCGTTCGCCGCGAATGATCAGCGAGCCATCCGGGCGGCCCACCAAGGCGCGTAGCCAGAGTTGATCGCCGTCGATTTCAGCGTAACTACCGATGGGGACCTGGCAGCCCCCCTCCAAACGCATATTCATCGCACGCTCGGCGCTGACGCGTAACGCTGTGCTTTCATGATTGAGCGGGGCCAACCATGCGCGGGTCGCCTCGTCTGTCAGGCGGCACTCGATACCCACCGCACCTTGACCGACCGCCGGCAACGACTGCTCCGCCGTCAGTGGGGTACGGATACGTGCTTCCAATTGCAAACGCTTGAGCCCAGCGGCAGCCAGAATAATGGCGTCATATTCGCCAGCATCCAGTTTTGCCAGACGGGTGCCGACATTCCCGCGCAGGTCACGTATCTGGAGATCTGGACGCGCGGCACGCAATTGACATTGGCGTCGCAGGCTGGAGGTCCCAACGATGCTTCCGGGCGGGAGCTGATCCAGTGAGGCGAAGTGGGGGGAGACAAAGGCATCGCGTGGATCTTCGCGCGGGCAGATGGTGACCAGTCCTAACCCATCGGGGAACGCGACTGGCACGTCCTTCATCGAATGGACGGCGATGTCGGCGCGCCCCTCCAACAGAGCCAGTTCCAGCTCCTTGACGAACAGGCCCTTACCACCCACTTTGGCCAGAGGGGTGTCGAGTAGCACGTCGCCGCGTGTGACCATGGGGACCAGCTCTATCGTCAGCTGTGGCCAGTGGGTCAGCAATTGATCCCGGACATAATGTGCCTGCCACAGCGCCAGCGGGCTCTGGCGCGTTGCGATGCGCAGCGTCTGCTGCGCTGCCGTAGTCGTTGATTGCATGTGTATATCCCTCGTTTGCCTGGCCTTCATCCTACCATGTTGCGGCCTGAGCAGGCAGTGTCAGCGCACGGGAGGGGTCGCATCAGTGAGCGGGAAATGCGGGGGAAAAGCGGGAAAGATCAACGACAAGGGAATCTCAATATTCAGTGTGTGGTGTTTCTATCTTTACGGTCAATCGGCAAGGTGTTAAATTGATCACGTTTCCAGCAATTTCCCATCTATCATTACTATTAATAGAACCGTTGTTGGGGGGCATGGAAACGAGTCCCCTTTCGTACACCAGAAAATCAGGCGAAACGTCTTGTACCTCTACATCGAGACACTGAAGCAACGACTGGATGCGATTAACCAACTTCGGGTTGATCGTGCACTGTCGGCGATGGGACCCGCTTTTCAGCAGGTGTATACGCTGCTGCCTACCTTATTGCACTTTCATCATCCGCTGATGCCGGGTTATTTAGAGGGAAGCGTCCCGCATGGGATCTGTTTCTTCAAGCCTGATGCCGCTCAGCAACACTATCTGCACCATATCGAGACGCGTGCGCCGGGTAGTATTCCGCCGGTGACGGGCTCGGATCAACAGCCGATCACCGGGCTGTATACCATGGGTAGCACCTCCTCCATCGGTCAGAGCTGTAGCTCCGATCTGGATATCTGGGTCTGCCATCACTCCTGGTTGGATAACAGTGAGCGCAATCAGCTGCAGCAGAAGTGTCTGCTGCTGGAGAAATGGGCTGCCTCGCTGGGGGTTGAGGTCAGTTTCTTCTTGATCGACGAGAACCGTTTTCGTCATAACGAGAGCGGTAGCCTCGGCGGGGAAGACTGTGGTTCGACGCAACATATTCTCTTGCTCGATGAGTTTTATCGTACCGCTGTTCGCCTGGCGGGTAAGCGTATTCTGTGGAGCATGGTGCCCTGTGAAGAAGAGGGGCACTACGATGAGTATGTGCTCTCACTGTATGCGCAGGGGGCGTTGACACCCAACGAGTGGCTCGATCTCGGTGGGCTGAGTTCGTTGTCGGCTGAAGAGTACTTCGGCGCCAGCCTGTGGCAGTTGTATAAGAGTATCGACTCGCCCTATAAGGCGGTGCTGAAGAGCCTGCTGCTGGAGGCTTACTCTTGGGAGTATCCCAATACCGAACTGTTGGCGATGGATATCAAGAATCGCCTGCATAAGGGAGAGATTGTCTCCTTCGGGCTCGACCCTTACTGCATGATGTTGGAGCGGGTTACCCATTATCTGGAGCAGATCGGTGATCATGCTCGTCTCGATTTAGCGCGTCGCTGCTTCTATCTGAAGGTGTGCGAGAAGATGTCGCGTACTCGCGCTTGCGTGGGCTGGCGGCGGGAGATCCTCAGCCAGTTGGTGGCACAATGGGGCTGGGATGAGGCGTTGATTCGCTCGTTGGATAATCGTGCCAATTGGAAGATTGGCCAGGTGCGTGAGGCACATAACGAGTTGTTGGACGCGATGATGCAGAGTTATCGCAACCTGATCCGTTTCGCTCGGCGCAATAATTTGAGTGTTAGTGCCAGCCCGCAGGATATTGGGGTGTTGACGCGTAAGCTTTACGCCGCCTTCGAGGCGTTGCCGGGTAAGGTGACGCTGGTCAACCCGCAGATCTCGCCGGATCTCTCTGAGGGCGATCTGACTTTTATCTATGTCCCGGTCGG
This sequence comes from Edwardsiella sp. A.80236, assembly GCF_044540725.1. NCBI lineage: Bacteria > Pseudomonadati > Pseudomonadota > Gammaproteobacteria > Enterobacterales > Hafniaceae > Edwardsiella > Edwardsiella sp. A.80236. The sequence goes on along the minus strand of NZ_JBIUCY010000014.1, from coordinate 48,058 downwards.
GCGTGCCAATCGCAGCGGCTGGTATCTCTATAACCAGGCTCCGACCATCGACAGTATCGTCAGTCATCAGCCGCTGGAATATAACCGTTACCTTAATAAGCTGGTGGCCTGGGCCTACTTCAATGGTCTGTTGACGTCAGAGACGCGGCTACACTTGAAGGCGAATAGCAGCCAGTGCGATCTGAATAAGCTACGTGAGCTGGTGCGCGATGTGGCGAATCATTTCCCGTTGCGTTTACCTGCACCGACGCCGAAAGCATTGTACAGTCCATGTGAAATCCGTCACTTAGCGATTATCGTCAACCTGGAGCATGATCCGACCGCCACCTTTAGTAACCAGGTGGTGCACTTCGATTTCCGTCAGTTGGATGTCTTTAGTTTCGGTGAGCAGCAGCAGTGTTTGGTCGGTAGCGTCGATCTGCTGTATCGCAACTCGTGGAATGAGGTGCGTACACTGCACTTTAGCGGTGAGCAGGCGGTGCTGGAGGCGTTGAAGACGATTCTGGGCAAGATGCATCAGGATGCCGCGCCGCCAGAGGCGGTGGAGGTGTTCTGCTACAGTCGTCATCTGCGTGGCCTGATCCGTACGCGCTTGCAGCAACTGGTCTCGGAGTGCATCGATCTGCGTCTCTCCAGCACGCGCCAAGAGCCAGGGCGTTTTAAGGCGGTGCGTGTGGCCGGGCAGACGTGGGGGCTTTTCTTCGAACGTCTGAGCGTCTCGGTACAGAAGCTGGAGAATGCCGTCGAGTTTTACGGTGCTATCTCGAATAACAAATTGCACGGCCTCTCGATGCAGGTAGAGACCGAGCAGGCTCATCTACCGGCGGTCGTCGACGGTTATGCTAGCGAGGGGATCATCCAGTTCTTCTTCGAGGATGGCGAGCGCGACGGCTTTAACATCTATATCCTGGATGAGTCTAATCGGGTCGAGGTCTATCACCATTGTGAAGGAAGTAAAGAGGAGCTGGTACGCGATGTCAGCCGCTTCTACTCTTCGTCACATGACCGTTTCACCTATGGTTCTAGCTTTATCAACTTTAACCTGCCACAGTTCTACCAGATCGTGACGAAGGATGGACGCGCCCAGGTGATCCCTTTCCGCAGTAAAGCGGTGCCGCCCCCCGTTACGGAGGGGGACGGTGAGGATGCGCCGTGTCAGCGTTTTAAGGTGTATTGACGCTCGACTTACGCTAAGTCGAGTGCCACCGCTACGCCCGCTTGGGCACTGCACGCTTCGTTTAATACCTGGCTGAAGGTGGCCGCGCTGCGTGAACAGCGCCACTGTCCATCGTGATAATCGAAGTGGTAACCGCCGGCGCGGGTCGCCAGCCAGATTTGGTGTAACGGCTCCTGGCGGTTAACCACGATCTTGCTACCATCTTCAAAGCTAAGCGTCATGACGCCGCCGTTGGTTTCACAATCGATGTCGGCATCGTCTTGATAGGCGTCTAGCGCCTCTTCTAACGACTGCATCAGTGCGTCGGCCAACTGGTGAAACTCGCTGTCATTCATAATCATTTCCTATTGCTTTTCAGTATCCAACTGCGATTATAGAAAGCTTGAACTCTGGAATCACAGGCATTAATACAATGAACAGACAATTCCGTAGTGCGCTATTGGTGCTGTGCGCCGCGGCGTTGGGGGGCTGTGGACTGAAAGGGCCGCTCTATTTCCCTCCGCCGCAGCAGGCTCCGGCCGCACAGAAGGCACCGGAGGTCTATAACGTACCGGCGCCGACGCAGGAACCGACCTCGAAGGCGGCGCAGACGGCCCCCGCCGAGGCTGGGAACGCCCACTGATTTTCGCACCGTGTGCCAAGGGTAGACGTTGGCAGGTATTCATCAAGGGGTAGGGACATGCAGTTTGCCAAGATGCACGGGCTGGGTAATGATTTTATGGTGGTGGATGCCGTCACCCAGAACGTTTATTTTTCGCCCGAGTTAATTCGCCGCCTGGCCGACAGGCATACCGGCGTGGGTTTTGACCAACTGTTGGTCGTCGAACCCCCCTATGATCCCGACCTCGACTTCCATTACCGCATCTTCAATGCTGACGGCAGCGAGGTGGCCCAATGCGGCAATGGCGCGCGTTGTTTCGCGCGTTTCGTTCGCATTAAGGGGCTGACGAATCGGCGAGATATCCGGGTCAGTACGCAGAATGGGCGCATGACCTTGCATGTGGATGACGATGAGCGGGTGACGGTCAACATGGGTGAGCCGCAGTTTGACCCTGGACGGATCCCCTTTAAGGCAGCCAAGGCGGAAAAAACCTATATTTTACGTGTAGCGCAGCAGACCGTGCTGTGTGGCGCGGTCTCGATGGGTAACCCTCATTGCGTGTTGCAAGTCGAGGATGTGAGTCAGGCACAGGTCGCCCTGTTAGGCCCCGCGTTGGAGAGCCATGAGCGTTTTCCCGAGCGGGTCAACGTTGGCTTTATGCAGGTGGTAGACCGCGGTTATATCCGCTTACGGGTTTACGAGCGTGGCGCCGGTGAAACGCAGGCGTGTGGCAGCGGTGCGTGCGCGGCGGTGGCGGTAGGGATTCAGCAAGGCTTGCTGGATGAGCAGGTGCGGGTCGAGTTACCTGGCGGAACCCTCCATATCTGTTGGCAGGGGCCGGGTACGCCGTTGTTGATGATCGGGCCGGCCACTCACGTCTATGATGGATTCATCCATTTATAAACGGTAGGTAGCGATGAGTGAAAGCGAGAGCGACAACTGCCGTCAATCAGAACTGGTTGATGCGCAGGTGGTGGCCTATTTGCGGCAACATCCTGATTTTTTTATCCGTAATGCCCGTCAGGTCGAGCAGATGGTCATCCCGCACCCGGTGCGGGGTGCCGTGTCGTTGCTGGAGTGGCAGTTGGGGCGCCAGCGTCGGCAGATTGCGGCGTTGGATCGGGAGATCGAGCAGCTCATCGAACTGGCGCGGGACAATGAACGTCTATTTGGCGGCCTGTTGACGCTGCAAAGTCAATTGGCGTCGGCGCCGACGTTGGATGACTTTCTACAGCGTCTGCAGCGTTGGGCGCGCTCGTTGGGCTTGTCGGGGGCCTATGTGCGGTTATTCTCCGACCGTTGGCGTCTGAGCGCGCCATCGCGTTTCACTGATCTGGCGATCGCCCGGTCAGAGGTGGAGTTATTGCGTATCCAACGTTTGGGCGATGCTAACCACTATCTGGGCACACTCAACGGTCAGGAGCTATTGCTCCTGTTGCCGCAGGCGCATCATGTCGGCTCGGTGGCGCTGTCATTGATGGGCGATTTCGCGGACCTAGGGCTGCTGATCTTCACCAGCGCCGATGCGCAGCACTATCAGCAAGGGATGGGGACTGAATTGTTAGCACAGTTAGCCCGCCTGCTTCCCCCGATGTTGACGCGTTGGATCGAACGGCAATGAGCAGTTCGGCTGAGACGTTGAATGCGCCGGTGTCGGCGTTTCTGCAAATGTTGCGTGTCGAGCGGCAGCTTAGCCCGCGTACCGTTGATACCTATCGTCGTCAACTGGCGGCGATTATCGCGTTGTTGCAGGAGTCTGGCGTCACGGATTGGCTTGCCCTGGATAGTGCCAGGGTGCGGGCCTTGGTCGCCCGTAGTCGCCGTCAGGGACTGGAGCCGGCCAGCCTGGCGTTACGGCTATCGGCATTGCGTAGTTTTCTCGACTGGCAAGTCAGCTGCGGCGCGTTGGCGGCTAATCCCGCCAAAGGTGTCGCCGCACCGCGCCAGGGGCGCCATCTGCCGAAGAATTTGGATGTGGATGACGTCAATCGTCTGTTAGCGATCGACGAAAGCGACACGCTGGCGGTACGCGATAGGGCGATGTTGGAGTTGATGTATGGCGGCGGCTTGCGTCTGTCGGAGTTGGTGGGGTTAGACTGCCGCCACCTCGATCTGGCGACGGGTGAGGTGTGGGTGTTGGGTAAGGGCAGCAAGGAGCGGCGCTTGCCGATAGGGCGAGAGGCGGTTCGCTGGGTCGAGAAGTGGTTGGCGCTTCGTATCGCATTACAGCCGCAGGACGATGCCCTGTTTATTTCCAGTCGAGGAGGGCGGATCTCGCCACGCAACGTACAGAAGCGTTTTGCGGAGTGGGGCGTGAAGCAGGGTGTCACCAGCCATATTCATCCACATAAACTGCGTCACTCCTTTGCCACGCATCTCTTGGAGTCCAGCGGCGATCTGCGCGCGGTACAGGAGCTGCTGGGACACGCCAATCTTTCGACGACGCAAATCTATACCCATCTCGACTTTCAGCATCTGGCTAACGTGTATGATGCGGCCCATCCCCGCGCGAAAAGAGGGAAAACCTGATGCATTTCTACCGTGCTGTGCAGCGCCCCGCGGCGTTGACTTTCGATCTGGACGATACGCTGTATGACAACCATCCGGTGATCGTGCGTAGCGAGCAGGCGGCGCTCGACTTTTTACGCCATCGTTTTGCTCCGTTGCAGGATTTCCAGAGCGCTGATTGGCAGCGGCTGCGTGCCGAACTGCGTGCCAGCGATCCGGAAATCTACCATGATGTGACTCAATGGCGTTGGCGCGCGGTACATGAGGCGCTATGGCGTGGTGGGCTCTCGCCGCAGGCGTGTCGCCGAGGTGCCGATGAGGCGCTGGCGCACTTCGCCGAGTGGCGTAGCCGCATCGAGGTCCCCGATGAGACCCATCGGGTCTTGGGATTGTTGGCTCAACAACTGCCGTTGGTGGCGATCACGAATGGTAACGCCGACCCGGCGCGCTGTGGCCTGGGCGACTATTTTCGCTTCGTATTACGCGCGGGCCCGGATGGGCGCGCCAAACCTTACGGTGACATGTATCTGGCTGCGGCTCGTCGTTTGCGGCTGGCTCCCGGGCAGTTACTGCATGTCGGTGATGACTTGACGACCGATGTCGCTGGCGCGGTGCGTAGTGGCGTACAGGCATGTTGGATCAACGATCGGGCCCGCTCGCTGATGCAGGCCGCCGATGGCCGCCTGTTGCCCCATGTCGAGATTTCCCGGTTGGCTTCGCTGCTCGCACTGCTATAATTCCCGACAGAATCTGTATAAATCTCCAGTAAAATGGCACCGATGGTGCTATTTCCCCAGTGAAAAGACGGTGCCCTATGGACGTATCTGACCTGCTCGAAAGCCTGAACGATAGACAGCGCGAGGCGGTTGCCGCGCCACGCAGTAACCTGTTGGTGCTGGCGGGGGCGGGCAGTGGTAAGACTCGCGTTCTGGTGCATCGCATCGCCTGGTTGCTCGCCGTGGAGCACTGCTCTCCCTTTTCCATCATGGCGGTCACCTTTACCAACAAGGCGGCGGCGGAGATGCGTCATCGTATTGAGGCGCTGATTGGCACCAGTCAAGGAGGGATGTGGATCGGCACCTTTCATGGCTTGGCACACCGTCTGCTACGGGCTCATCATCTGGATGCCGGCTTACCACAGGATTTTCAGATCCTCGACAGCGAAGATCAGTTGCGTCTGCTCAAGCGACTCATCAAGGCGATGAATCTGGATGAGAAACAGTGGCCGGCGCGTCAGGGCATGTGGTACATCAACGGCAAGAAAGATGATGGTCTGCGTCCCCAACACATTGAGAGCTATGGCAATCCGGTGGAGCAGACCTGGCTGCGCATCTACCAAGCCTACCAGGAGGCCTGTGATCGTGCCGGGCTGGTGGACTTTGCCGAGCTGCTGTTGCGCGCTCATGAGTTGTGGCTGCATAAGCCGCAGATCCTCGAACACTATCGCGCCCGCTTCAGCAATATCTTGGTGGATGAGTTTCAGGATACCAACCGCATCCAGTACGCCTGGATCCGCATGCTAGCTGGCGATAGCGGTCGGGTGATGATCGTCGGCGATGACGATCAGTCGATCTATGGTTGGCGTGGCGCCCAGGTGGAGAATATTCAAAAATTCCTCGATGATTTTCCCGGCGCGCAGACCATCCGTTTGGAGCAGAACTACCGCTCCAGCGGCAACATCCTGCGTGCCGCCAACGCATTAATCGAGAATAACGACGGACGTTTGGGTAAGAAGCTGTGGACGGAAGATGGTGAGGGAGAACCCATCTCACTGTATTGCGCCTTCAACGAGTTGGACGAGGCGCGTTTCGTGGTGAATCGCATCAAGGCCTGGCAGGACAACGGCGGTGCGTTGAAGGAGTGCGCTATCCTGTACCGCAGTAACGCCCAGTCGCGTGTACTGGAGGAGGCACTGCTACAGGCCGCGATGCCCTACCGTATCTACGGTGGGATGCGTTTCTTCGAGCGCCAGGAGATTAAAGATGCGTTGGCCTACTTGCGCTTGTTGGCTAACCGCAATGATGATGCCGCCTTCGAGCGGGTGGTGAATACCCCGGTACGCGGCATCGGCGATCGGACGCTGGATGTGGTGCGTCAGACGGCGCGTGACCGTCAGCTTACGCTGTGGCAGGCGACCCGCGCGCTGTTGCAGGACGCGGTGTTCCCTGGTCGGGCGGCCAATGCCTTGCGTCGTTTCTTGGAGTTGATCGATGCCCTCGAGCAACAGAGCCTCGATCTGCCGCTGCATGTCCAGACCGATCGGGTGATCCGTGACTCCGGTCTGCGTCAGATGTATGAACAGGAGAAAGGTGAGAAGGGGCAGACGCGCATCGAAAACCTCGAGGAGTTGGTGACGGCGACGCGCCAATTCAGTTATGAGGATGACGATGAGGATCTGCCACCGCTCCAGGCGTTCTTGTCTCATGCCGCCCTCGAGTCGGGCGAAGGGCAGGCCGATGCTTACCAGGATGCGGTGCAGCTGATGACCCTACACTCCGCCAAGGGGTTAGAGTTTCCCCAAGTATTTATCGTCGGCATGGAAGAGGGGATGTTTCCCAGCCAGATGTCCTTGGATGAAGGAGGACGACTGGAAGAGGAGCGCCGTCTGGCCTATGTCGGGGTAACCCGAGCGATGCGTAAGTTGACCCTGACCTATGCGGAGAGTCGCCGTCTGTATGGTAAAGAGGTGTACCATCGTCCCTCGCGCTTCGTCGGCGAATTGCCGGAGACGTGCGTCGAGGAGGTGCGTTTGCGCGCCAGCGTGTCGCGTCCGGTCAGCCACGCTCGCCTCGGTACACCGCTCAGCCAGAGCGATAGCGGCTATCGTCTGGGGCAACGAGTCGCTCACGCCAAGTTTGGCGAGGGGACGATCATTAACCTAGAGGGGAGCGGCGAACATACCCGTCTACAGATCGCCTTTAAAGGCGAGGGGATCAAGTGGTTGGTTGCCGCCTATGCTCGCTTAGAGACGCTGTAGAAGCTTCCGTTTGGCCCAACGCGCCGCAGGCCGGCGATTTATGCGGAAGTCTGTTGACAGCCTTTTTCTTGTCGGCGTAACATGCGCGCACGAATAATCTGTGAGGAGATACGCCTTGGACACACCCAGTAGATGCTGGCTCATTGGACCCGTACGCGGGTGCAACTTCTAAGGCTATCCACCGATGCTGATGGCCTTAGTGGTTGTCAGCGACCCTTTATGCGTCGCAGAGTCAGATCTGATATGGTCTGAAACAGGCAGGTGACGTACCCCCCGGTTTGTTTCCCGTGCTCCATGCGTGATCCTGAAGTCACCGCAACGGAGTTAAAGCATGCTAAGTGCATTTCGTTTAGATAACTGCCGCTTATCCCGTATGGAGCTGGATGACACAGACAATCTCACGGCGTCGCTGTGGGTGGATCTGGTTGAGCCAGAAGAGGATGAGCGCCAGCGCGTACAGCGCGAGCTAGGCCAGAGCTTGGCCACCCGTCCCGAGCTGGACGACATCGAGGCCTCTGCGCGTTTCTTCGAAGATGAGGATGGTCTGCACATTCACTCCTTCTTCTATTATGAAGACGCGGAGGATCATGCGGGCAACTCGACTGTCGCCTTTACCATCCGTGAAGGGCGCCTGTTTACCCTGCGCGAGCGTGAGCTGCCGGCATTTCGCCTCTATCGTATGCGGGCACGCAACCAGACGTTAGTAGACGGCAATGCTTATGAGCTGTTGTTGGATCTGTTTGAAACCAAGATCGAGCAGTTGGCCGACGAGATCGAAAACATCTACAGCGATCTGGAGAAGCTGAGCCGAGTGATCATGGAGGGGCAGCAGGGTGACGAATACGATGACGCGCTCTCGACCCTGGCGGAGCTGGAAGATATCGGCTGGAAGGTGCGCCTATGTCTGATGGATACCCAGCGTGCGCTCAACTTCCTGGTGCGTAAGGCGCGTCTACCGGCCAGTCAGCTAGAGCAGGCGCGTGAGGTGCTACGCGATATCGAATCGCTGTTGCCGCACAATGAATCCCTATTCCAGAAGGTGAACTTCTTGATGCAGGCGGCGATGGGTTTCATCAATATCGAGCAGAACCGCATCATCAAGATCTTCTCGGTGGTGTCCGTGGTATTCCTACCGCCGACGCTGGTGGCCTCCAGCTATGGGATGAACTTTGAGTTTATGCCCGAGTTGAAGTGGTCATTCGGTTATCCCGGCGCCATCTTGCTGATGATCCTGGCAGGTTTGGCTCCCTACCTCTACTTTAAGCGTAAGAAATGGCTGTAAGTTGCCACTGTTCCGATGCGTAATGACGGCCCCGTGTGGGCCGTTATTTTTTGTACAATCCGTAGAAGAAAAGCGCTTATCATAGTCCCAAGACGATGAAGGGGAGACGGAGATGGGGCGCTTGCAGGCACAGGGGAAGCAATGGGCGCTACTGGCGCTCTTTTCGCTGGGGCTGGGTATGCTATTTCTGTGGCTACATCTGCCAGCGGCGTTGTTGCTGGGGCCGATGTTGGCCGCCGTGGTGATGGGTTTACGCGGCGCCACCATCCGGGTTCATGGTTTGGCGATGCCGTTGGCGCAGTCTATCTTGGGCTGCATGATCGCCCGTTCACTTTCTCTCTCGTTATTAACCCCCCTACTGGATGACTGGCCGATCGTGCTGTTGGTCCTGCTATGTACCCAGTTGTGTAGCGGCGTAGCCGGTTGGCTATTGGTGCGTCTGAGCGATCTGCCTGGCCCGACCGGCGCGTGGGGATCGTCACCCGGCGGCGCATCGGCCATGGTGGCGATGGCTGGCGAGTTCGGCGCCGATGTGCGCCTGGTCGCCTTTATGCAGTATCTACGGGTGCTGTTTGTTGCCATGGCGGCGGCGCTGGTGGTGCGTCTCGGCGTGGGCGATACGCCGCATGTGAGCCCCACCGTGCCTTGGTTTCCACCCTTGGGGTGGGCATTCGTCGCGACGCTGTTGATTGCCGGTGTCGGCGGTTGGCTAGGGCGGCGTCTGCATATTCCCGCTGGCGCCCTATTGCTGCCGATGCTGATCGGCGCGCTGTGTAACATGACGGGGGTATTGACCCCGCAGACACCGGAGTGGCTGTTGGTTATCGCTTATACGCTGATCGGCTGGCATGTTGGCCTGCTGTTTACCCGTGCTATTTTTCAGTTAGCGTTACGAACCTTGCCACAGATCCTACTGTCTATCGCCACCCTGATGGCGTTGTGTGCCCTAATGGCTTGGGGTCTGACGCAGGTTTTACCCATCGATCCCCTTAGCGCCTACCTGGCCACCAGCCCGGGTGGGCTGGATACCATCGCCATTATCGCCGCGGGTAGTCAGGTGAATCTGGCTTTCGTCATGGCGTTACAGATGCTACGTCTGTTTACCATCCTGTTGATCGGACCGCCGATGGCGCGCTGGATCTCGCGCCATGCGGTGTCATCGCCGTAGGCGTCGTTGTGTATAGAGTGCGTCGAGGATAAACAAGAGCAAGGCGCTCCAGATGAAGCCGAAGGCGATCAGTTTATCGCTCGTCATCTGTTCGCCGTAGTAGAGGGTCGCCAGCAGGAACATCAGCGTTGGCCCGAGATATTGAAAGAAGCCCAGGGTCGAGAGGCGCAGGCGGGTGGCGGCGGCGGTGAAGCACAATAGGGGAACGGTGGTGATGACCCCGGCGGCGATTAAGAGCAGGTTTAGTGAGGTCGGGTTGGCCGTCAGATGACTGGTCGGCGAGTCGGCGACGCCGAATAAATAGTAGAGCGCCAATGGCAGTAGCCACAGGGTCTCCATCAACATGCCACTCTGGGCATCGATGGCGATCTTCTTACGCAGCAGGCCATAGAAGGCGAAGCTAAACGCTAGGCCGAGGGCGATCATGGGTATGGAGCCAAACTGCCATAGTTGCACCATGACGCCGATGATAGCCAGGCCGACGGCCAGCCATTGCAGGCGGCGAAAGCGTTCGCCAAGAAATAGCATTCCTAGCAACACGTTGACCAAGGGATTAATAAAATATCCCAGGCTGGCCTCCAGCATGTGGTTATGATTCACTGCCCAGATATATAGCAACCAGTTGCCCCCAATGAGACAGGCACTCAGTGCGAGCAGGGCGATCTTATAGGGGCTGTGGCGTAGGGCATACAGTTGTCGCCAATTGCGGCCGATGGCCAGCAGGATCAGCATAAAGAAAAAGGACCAGATGATGCGGTGGGTCAGGATCTCGGTCGCCGGAACCTGCTGGATCAGCTTGAAGTAGATCGGCGCGATCCCCCAGATCAGGTAGGCGGTCAGTGCCAGTAAGATCCCCTGGCGGGTGTGTTGTGTGTCCATGTCGGTGTTCTCGTCGCGTCCCGCAGAATAGTGAGAGGAGGAGTCTACTGTATTTTTCCGTAAAGACTCAGCGTTAAAATGGCGGCGCGAAGCCGCGGGTATGGGCGCTGTGCGGTCGAGAGGAAATGACATCAAATTACGGTGTCGATGCGAGTGTTTAGGGCTAGTGCCGGGCGCCATCCACGCGCTTTCCGGTGTGTTTTGCCCGTTATGGGCGGTGTATTTCAATGAGTGATGTAGTGATGAGCGAATTAAAAAAACAGAATATCTCTGGCCGGACATGGATGGTGGCCGGGCTGGCGCTGTTGCCGTTAACGGTACAGGCGGAGGGGGCGTCGGGAGTAACCCAGGCATTGCAGCATAACGACGGGGTGATTGCCAATATGCTGCGGCAGTATGATAACCCGTTTACGCTTTACCCCTACTCGACAAACTATGTGCTGTATACCCAGACCAGCGATATTAATAAGGAAGCGATCAGCTCCTATGACTGGGGCGATCAGGCGAAGAAGAACGAAATTAAGTTTCAGATCAGCCTAGCGTTTCCTATCTGGCGAGGCATCGCCGGCGAGAACTCGGTGCTCGGCGCCGCCTATACGCAACAGTCGTGGTGGCAGGCTTTTAACCGCAGCGAATCCTCCCCCTTCCGTGAGACTAACTATGAGCCACGTCTCTTCCTCGGTTGGGCAACGGATTACACCCTACTCGGTGGTTGGTCATTGCGCGATATCGAGGTGGGCGCGGTGCATCAGTCTAACGGGCGTGCCGATCCCACCTCGCGTAGTTGGAATCGGGTCTATACCCGCCTGCTGGCACAAAATGGAAACTTTCAACTGCAGTTGACCCCCTGGTATCGCATCCCAGAGAGCCCAAACAAGGACGATAACCCGGATATCACCAAATATATGGGCTACTACGAGGCCGAGATGGGATATCGTTTGGGGGAGAGCGTCTTCAGTCTACGTGGACGTTATAACTGGAATAGCGGCTATGGTGCGGCGGAGTTGGGCTGGAGCTATCCGTTGAGTCGCCACGTCCGTTTCTATACCCAATTGTTTAGCGGTTATGGCGAGTCACTGATCGACTATAACTTCCGCCAGACCCGTTTCGGGGTCGGCATCATGCTGAACGATATCCTGTAACACGGGACAAAATAGGCGTGTGCGCCTAAAATAGCGCCGATATTTTTGGCTTGATGGGGAGTAGTGTGGCAACGGCAGCAGTGATCGATTCAGAGATGCTGGCTGAACGAGTATTGAAAGATACGTTCGGCTATCAGCAATTTCGCCCAGGGCAGCGGGCGATCGTCGAGGCGGCGATCGCGGGGCGTGACTGTCTGGTCGTGATGCCGACCGGGGGAGGAAAGTCCCTGTGTTATCAGATCCCGGCGTTGGTACGTGATGGGCTGACGATTGTCGTCTCGCCATTGATCTCGCTGATGAAGGATCAGGTCGATCAGTTGCAGGCTAACGGCGTCAACGCCGCCTGTCTGAACTCAACCCTCAGTCGGGAACAGCAACAGGCGGTCTATGCGGGGTGTCGTAGCGGGGAGATCCGTCTGCTGTACATCGCTCCTGAACGTCTGATGATGGATAACCTGCTGGACACGTTGCCGCAGTGGCATCCGACGCTGTTGGCGGTCGATGAGGCGCACTGTATCTCGCAATGGGGGCATGACTTCCGCCCGGAGTACAGCGCGCTGGGGCAGATCAAACGACGTTTCCCCGCGATGCCGGTGATCGCGCTGACAGCGACCGCCGATGATGCCACTCGTCAGGATATCCTACGTCTGCTCGATTTACGCGATCCCCTGGTACAGGTCAGCAGCTTCGACCGACCCAATATTCGCTATACCCTGATCGAGAAGTTTAAGCCGTTGGATCAGTTGTGGCATTTCGTGCAGTCGCAGCGCGGCAAGTCCGGCATTATCTATTGCAACAGCCGCGCCAAGGTCGAGGATACCGCCGCACGTCTGCAGAGTCGCGGCCTAAGCGTGGCAGCCTATCATGCTGGGTTGGAACATGGACGGCGCGCCGAGGTGCAGGAGGCGTTTCAGCGCGACGATCTGCAGATCGTGGTGGCGACGGTGGCGTTTGGCATGGGGATCAATAAGCCGAACGTGCGCTTCGTGGTGCACTTCGATATCCCGCGTAATATTGAGTCCTACTATCAGGAGACCGGGCGTGCCGGGCGCGACGGCCTGCCTGCGGAGGCATTGCTGTTTTACGATCCGGCCGATATGGCCTGGCTGCGCCGCTGTCTGGAGGAGAAGCCAGAAGGGGTGCAGAAGGAGATCGAGCGTCATAAACTGAACGCGATGAATGCCTTTGCTGAAGCGCAGACCTGTCGCCGTCTGGTGCTGTTGAACTACTTCGGCGAGGGGCGGCAGGAGAGCTGTAATAACTGCGATATCTGCCTGGATCCGCCTAAGCGCTATGATGGCTTGGTCGACGCTCAGAAGGCGCTTTCCACCGTGGCACGCGTCGGGCAGCGTTTCGGTATCGGCTATGTGGTTGAAGTGCTACGTGGCGCGAACAGCGCCCGCATCCGCGAGTTGGGGCACGACAAGCTGTCGGTCTATGGCATTGGCCGCGAACACACGATCGAGCACTGGGTGAGCATTCTGCGCCAGCTGATCCATCTGGGATTAGTGACGCAGAATATCGCCCTGCACTCGGCGTTGCAGCTGACCGAGGCGGCGCGCCCAGTGTTGCGTGGTGAGGTGACATTACCGTTGGCGGTGCCGCGCGTCATCAACCTGAAGGCGCGTAGCAGTATGCAGAAGAGTTATGCGGGCAACTATGATCGCAAGTTGTTCGCCAAGCTGCGTAAGCTGCGTAAGGCGATCGCCGACGAAGAGAATATTCCGCCGTACGTGGTCTTCAACGACGCGACCCTGCTGGAGATGGCCGAGCAGATGCCGCTACGGGCGGGCGATTTGCTCAGTATCAACGGGGTCGGTCAGCGTAAGCTGGAGCGTTTTGGCGCGCCCTTTATGTCGCTGATCCGTGAGCATCTTGACGGCGACGAGGCCTAGTCTCGGCGGCCGTGTCGCGCATAACCCGGCATGGCCTGCCGGTGTCCCTCGGTACGCGGTGAGGCCTATTCATCCCGTCACATCGGGTGTGGGTAGCCGAGGCAGTGATTAATTGCGGTGAAATAATCAGCATAATCGCTATTCACCATGCCGCATACGGCGTCCCAACGATGCTAGCATAGGGGAAAACCTTACCCCTGAGTCTCCTGCGATGATGCTATTTCTTACTGTCGCTGTGGTCCATCTGCTGGCACTGATGACACCCGGCCCCGATTTTTTCTTTGTCTCTCAAACGGCCTTGAGTCGGTCGCGCGCAGAGGCGTTACGCGCGGTGATCGGCATCTCGCTAGGCGTCGTCGTGTGGGCGGCGGTGGCGTTGATGGGGTTGCACCTGCTACTACTGAAGATGGCTTGGTTGCAGCGCATCATTACCCTCGGTGGTGGCCTCTATCTGTGTTGGATGGGCTGGCAGATGTTGTGCGCCGCCCGTCATCCTGCCACGGACGCGCCTTTGCGCGGGGCTCCGCTACACGGCAGCGCCTTCTGGCGCGGTTTGTTAACCAATCTCTCTAACCCTAAGGCGGTGATCTACTTCGGCTCGGTCTTCTCGTTGTTTGTGGGCGATGAGGTGGGGGCCGGGCAACGTCTCGGTCTGTTCGTGCTGATTGTCGCCGAGACGGTGCTCTGGTTTAGCCTGGTGGCGTCGGTCTTTGCCCTACCGGTGATGCGCCGTGGGTACCAGCGTCTGGCGCGTTGGATCGATGGTGTCGCGGGGAGCTTGTTTACCGCCTTTGGTTTGCATTTGATCCTGACGCGCTAAGCCGAGTCGCGGGCGCAAAGAACGGCGCTATCGTCGGTTGCTCGGGGGCGGAAAACGAAAAAAACGGGGCGCGATATTCGCGCCCCGTCGTGTTTCAAGCGTTTGGCTTACAGCGCCATGAAGAACAGCATACCGACGATTGCACCGGTGGTCCCGAGGATGGTTTCCATCACTGACCAGGTCTTCAGCGTCTGTGCCTCGGTGGCGCCGGTGAACTTACCGTACAGCCAGAAGCCGGAGTCGTTGACGTGGCTCAGGACGATGGAGCCGCCCGCGATACAGACGGACAGGGCCGCCAGTTGAGCGCCGCTGTAGCCCAGTTCACCGATGACCGGCAGTACCAGGCCGACGGTAGTCAGACAGGCGACGGTCGCGGAACCCTGGATGACACGTACCGCGGCGGCCAGGACGAAGCAGGCAACGGCGATGGGCAGACCGGCACCGATCAGGGAGTTACCCAGCGCCGGGCCAACGCCGGAGTCCACCAGGACCTGCTTGAAGACGCCACCGGCACCGGTGACCAGCAGGATGATACCGGCAGGCTGGATAGCGGCGGAACAGATGTCCATCACCTTCTCTTTGCTCATGCCGCGGCGGATAGCCAGGCCATAGGTGGCGACCAGGCAGGCCAGCAGGATAGCGGTGAACGGATGGCCGATGAACTCCAGCCACTTGTACAACTCAGAGCCCTGCTCGACGAAACGGGCGCCGATGGTCTTCAGGCCGACCAGCACCAGCGGGAACAGTACCAGCGCCAGGCTGAAGCCGAAGGAAGGCAGTTGGCCTTTGCCCAGGCTCGGCTCTTGGATATCTTTCGGCAACTCTAGGGTGACGTGCTTGCTGATGAAGTTACCGTACAGCGGACCCGCCAGGATCATGCCCGGGATAGCGGCGCATAGACCGATCAGGATCATCCAGCCGTAATCGGCACCCATCTGGGAGGCCAGCAGCATCGGTGTCGGCCCCGGCAACAGGAAGGCGGCAGCGCCCGCGACACCGGCGAACAACGGAATCGCCAGCTTAACCACGTTGCCGTTGGTGCGGCGCGCCACGGCGAACACCACGCCAATCAGCAATACGATTGCGACGTCAAAGAACAGCGGCAGGGCGCAGACCAGGCCGGCGATCCCCAGCGCGTAGTGGGCGCGCTTCTCACCGAAGCTTTTCAGCAGGCGGACGGCGATCTGATCCAAGGCACCGGTTTCGTGCAGGATCTTACCGAACATGGCGCCCAGAGCGACCACGATGGAGAGGAAGCCCAGCGTACCGCCCATCCCGTTCTGCATGGTTTGGGCAATTTTATCGATGGGCATGCCGGAGAAGATCCCGGCGCCGATGGATACCAGCATCAGGGCGACGAAGGCGTGCATGCGCGCTTTCATCACCAAGAACAGCAGCAGCAGCACGGAGCCGACTGCGGTCATTACGAGGGTTAAAGTACTCATCGTCAGGGCTCCTAGGCAATGATGGAGTTAATGGTGTTCAGGGTGCTGGCGACGACGCCATCCAGCGACTGGCTAATGTCGATGGCGTGTACGTCACGCTCATCGGCCGTCGGTTCTTCCAAGGCATCGAACTGAGAGACCAGCATCTGGGGCTTGAAGAAGTGCCCCTTGCGTGCCAGCAAACGGCTCTCGATCAGCGCGAAGTCCCCTTGCAGGTAGATGAACGAGAGATTGGTGTTACCGTCGCGCAGCATGTCGCGGTAACGCTTTTTCAGCGCCGAACAGACGATCAGCGAGACCTCGTTGGTACGCTGCATGGCGAAGACGGCGTCATTGAGCGCCTGGAGCCACGGTGTACGATCCTCGTCGTTCAGGGCATGGCCATCGGCCATCTTACGGATATTGGCGCGTGGATGCAGGAAGTCGCCATCCAGGAAGGCGGCACCCAGCTGCTGGGCGACGGCGCTGGCGACGGCGGACTTACCGCTGCCGGAAACGCCCATCAGAACAAAGACGTGTTTTTGTTGTTGGCTTTCGCTCATGCTGTATTCCCCGGTTGGCGGCAAGGCGCCGCACAATCAATGTTACTGGTAACTGTTATGGGTAACATTCTCTGGTGAGCTGGAGAGATTAGCAACAAATGTTAAATAGTATGATTAATAAGTGTGACGCTTCTCGCAGTTGATCGTGGCGATGGCGGGCGGCCGCGGTAGCGACCGCCGAGGTGGCGTGGCGCGGGTGCGGCGTTAGATACTGCCGCCGTGCAGCAGGGTGAAACCGAGGTCGATCTGGCTGCCATCGTGGCCAGCTTCGCCACGTAGGCGGGCCAGTAGGCATTCCGCCGCCAGTTGCCCCATCTGCTGACGCGGCGTGAGAACGCTGGCGATCTGCGGCTCCATCACCTGGCCGATATCATGGCCATGGAAACCGGCGATCGCCATATCCTGCGGGATACGTAACCCCAGGCGCTGGCACTCGAAGGCGGCGCCAACGGCCAGATCGTCGTTGGTGCAGAAGATACTGTCCATCTGTGGGTAACGCTTCAATGCTTCGCGCAGTAGCTCGCCGCCGACGGAGTAGGAGGAGCTGCGCGGGATCATGACGCTGTGTGGCTCCAGCCCGGCGGCGCGCATGGCCTGTTCATAGCCTTGCTGCTTCATCACGGTACGTTCATCGAGACGGGCCCCGAAGTAGACGGTATGGCGGTGACCACGATCGATGATCGCCTGGGTCATTGCCCGAGCCGCCGCGACGTTATCGAAGCCGACAGCCATATCCAGGCAGGGTGAGACACTGTCCATCAACTCCACCACCGGAATACCGGCAACTTCGATCATCTTCAGGGTCCGCGGGGTATGGTCGCGTTCGGCGAGGATCAAACCATCGATATTGTAAGAGAGCAGCGAGGTGAGACGCTCCTCTTCTTTCTCCTTGCGGTAGCCATAGTGGGCCAGCATGGTCTGGTAGTGATGCTGATCGGTGACGCTTTCGATACCGCGTAATACCTCGGCGAAGACCTGATTGGTCAGCGAGGGTAGCAACACCCCGATGGCGCGGCTGGTGGCGTTGGAGAGAATATCGGGCGCCCGATTGGGGATATAGCCCAGCTCGTCCAGTGCGGCGGCGATCTTGCCACGTAATGGAGCGGAAACCAGATCAGGATTACGCAAATAACGACTGACGGTCATTTTGGTGACGCCGACGCGATCGGCTATATCCTGCAACACTGGGCGCTTTTTCTTCATTTTCAATGAAATATATACTCTTTGTCGGGAGTATTCAGTGTAACAAAAAATCGAGTCTTCGGCATGATCTGGCGGCGGCTTTCTGGCCATGGCATTGGCAACAGACCTAGGCGGTGGGGGAGAGCGACGGAAAAAGAATATTTCTCATTTGCGCCTTGACTCTGGAGTCGACTCCAACCTGTAGAGTGATCCATAACGCGATATGGGGAACGATGTGAGGAGGATGTATGACCCATAACTCTATTCATGCTAATGGCGTTGACGCAGCCTGTGGCTGTGGCCATCAGCATGCGGCAACGCAACACGGTTGTAGCCGCCCGACCCAAGGTAAAGGTGGCATGAAGATCAGCATGGCGTCACCGTTGGCGCCCGCTAGCGATGGCGCCTGCTGTCTGGCTGCGCATGTCCATGACGGCGTCGAGGAGGACGCCGATCCTCACCCCCTCCCCCCTCCAGCCTCTGGACGTCAGCGCTTTAGCTGGCAGGTTGCAGGAATGGATTGCCCCAGTTGTGCCCGGAAGATTGAGACGGCGGTCAGCCAGCTCGCGGGCGTGGAGCGCGCCGCGGTGTTGTTCGCGACGCAACGTCTGGTGGTCGACGCTCAGAAAGATATTTCGCCCGCGGTGGAGCAGGCGGTGCGTCAGGCGGGATTTAGCCTCCAAGCGGCCGGTGCCAAGCCGCAGCAAGGGACGGCTTGGCATTGGCGCGAAGCGGCCCCACTGCTGCTATTGGCTGGGCTGATGCTGTTGAGTTATGCCCTAGAGTGGGTCAATCCACTCTGGGGGCGGGTGGCCTTTATCGCCACCACGCTGGTCGGCTTAGCCCCGATCATGTTGAAGGCGCTCAGGCTGATGCGTAGCGGCAGCTACTTCGCCATCGAGACCTTGATGAGCGTCGCCGCGTTGGGGGCGTTGTTTATCGGGGCGACGGAAGAGGCGGCGATGGTGCTGCTGCTGTTTATGCTGGGTGAGCGCCTGGAGTCTTACGCCGCCAATCGGGCGCGGAAAGGCGTGAGTGCGTTGATGGCGTTGGTGCCGGATGAGGCGCTGGTGATTGAACGGGGGGAACGGCGAACCCTGCCGGTCGCGGCGCTGCGCCCTGATATGGTGATCGAAATCGCGCCTGGCGGGCGCTTACCCGCCGACGCCGAATTGCTGCAGGATGGTGTCAGCTTCGATGAGAGTGCGCTGACCGGTGAGTCGTTGCCGGTGGAGCGCCAGCAGGGGGATCGTATCCCAGCCGGCGTGTTGGTGGTGGATCGGGTATGTCGTCTGCGGGTGATTTCTCAGCCCGGGCAGAATGCTATCGATCGTATCCTGCAACTGATCGAGGAGGCGGAGGAGCGTCGCGCGCCGATCGAACGTTTCTTGGATCGTTTTAGCCGTTTTTATACGCCCGCGGTGATGTTGCTGTCGTTGTTGGTGATCCTGATCCCGCCGCTGGCCTTCGCCCAGCCCTGGGATACCTGGATCTACCGTGGGTTGACGATGCTACTGATTGGCTGTCCGTGCGCACTGGTGATCTCGACACCGGCGGCGATCACCTCCGGCCTGGCCGCCGCCTCGCGTCACGGTGCCTTGATTAAGGGCGGTGCGGCGTTGGAGCAGTTGGGTAGGGTACGTACCATCGCCTTCGATAAGACGGGTACCCTGACGCAGGGCGCGCCGCAGGTAAGCGGAGTGAGCGCGCGCGATGGTGTCTCTGACGAGCGGGTATTGATGCTGGCGGCGGCGGTGGAAGTGGGTTCGCATCATCCATTGGCCAAGGCGGTACTCCAGGCGTGTGAGCAACGAGGGTTGGCCGTCGTACAGGCTGAGGCTTGTCAGGCACGCGCCGGTGTCGGTGTTGAGGGACGGGTCGATGGCGCGTTAGTCCAGGTCGTTGCACCGGGACGCTTGGCGCGCGATGTCTTACCCGAACGTATGCAAGCGCAAATTATCGCTTGGGAGGAGCTCGGGCAGACTGTCGTGGCGGTATTACATGATAGCCAAGCCATCGGGGTGATCGCCATGAGTGATACCTTACGCCCCGACGCGCGTGAGGCGCTGGATGCACTGCGCACCCTCGGGGTGGAGGCGGTGATGCTGACCGGGGATAATCCGCGGGCGGCGGCGGCCATCGCTGGCTCTCTGGGTATTGAATATCGTGCCGGACTATTGCCGGAGGATAAGGTGCGTGAGGTGGAGGCGCTTAGCCAACGCGCGCAGACTGCGATGGTCGGTGACGGCATCAACGATGCGCCGGCGATGAAGGCGGCCAGTATCGGTATCGCCATGGGCGGTGGTACCGACGTGGCCTTGGAGACCGCGGATGCGGCGCTAACCCATAATCGCTTGGTGGGGCTGGCGCAGATGATCGCCCTGTCGCGGGCGACCCACGCTAACATTCGTCAGAACATTACCTTGGCGTTGGGGCTGAAGGGGATCTTCCTGATCACCAGTCTGTTGGGGATCACCGGGCTATGGCTCGCGGTATTAGCCGACTCCGGAGCGACCGCTTTGGTGACGGCTAACGCCCTACGCCTCTTGCGCCGGCGCTAAGCCATAACGTGCGTATCGCCCTCGGGGGGGATACGCACGTTATGTTGCACGAAGTTACAGTCATTTACTGCTATACTCCGCACCTACTTTTTATTCCTATCCATTTTTATTATTAATCACCTTAACAAAATGAATAATCGCGCATTGCTGTTCTGCCTGTCTGGCGTGCTGATGAGCGGTGTTGTCCATGCGGCCACGCAGGAGACACCGTCTGAGTTCAGCGCCACTCTTCCCACTTACTATGGTTTGCCGCAGCAAACCCACGCGGCGGGCAGCAAATCCTCTGTTCCAGCGCAGTCTAGCGAGCCGCCAGTCGAGCATTCGCTGCTGCCCATCTGGGGCGATGAGGCGCGCGCGCGCGGTTACGATCTGCCCGAGCCTTTCGGTATCAATGTTAACTATATGAATATGCGCCAGAATATTGTGGTGGATAGCATTAGTTTTAGCGGGTTAGGTTGGGATAGTTATACGCTGCCTACGGATCTGTTCAAGATTAAGGTGGGGAGTACGCGTCAGCGTAGCGTCACTCAAACGATTAAGTTGGATGCGTGGGTATTTCCCTTCATGAATGTCTATGGCATCGTGGGCAAGACGCGTGGCAGCTCATTATCCAAGGTTTCTGTCGATGCCGATCCAAGCAGTGGTTTGATTGGTTGGATTATTCATTCGATGAATCAGAGTGGCCAACTGCGCGATCTGGATTTTCGTCTGAACTTCAAGGGAACGACCTACGGTGCCGGTACGGTTTTCGCCGGTGGCTATGGTAACTGGTTCGGTCTGATGGATATGAACTATACCCAGACCCGCTTCGATATTCTCGACGGTAGCATCGACGCCTTCACCCTGTCGCCGCGTGTCGGTTACCGCTTCACCACCCCCGGCATCGATACCATCGGGCTGCCTAACGGCAAGCTCAGCCTGTGGGTCGGCAGCATGTACCAGGATGTACAGCAGGAGTTCAAGGGTAGCCTTAGCGATCTGTCAATGCCGGGGGGGTTATCCGTATTGATGGGGATCGCTAACCAGAAAGGGCAAGGTCGCTTCGATGTACGCCAGCATCTGTCGTCGCCGTGGAACGTGCTGATTGGCGCACAGTATGAGATCACCCGTAACTTTAACCTGACGAGCGAAGTGGGCTTTGCCGAGCGCAATAGCTTCTTTATCGCTGGCGAGTACCGTTTCTGATGCGTTACCTCCTGCGTGGGTTGACTCTGCTCTGCACGCTCTCGCCGTTGGCGGGCGCGGCGGCGTTGTTACCGACGCGTGCGCAGGTTGATAGCTGGTTGACGCAATTGGGCGGTGACGATCGTTTCGACCCCGACAAGGGGATCGATTGGGGGGTGTTACCGGGGCCATTCTTCAATCCCGAGCTGGGGCTTGGGTTAGGCGCGGCGGTAGCGGGGCTCTATCGACCCGATGCGACGGATACGGTGAGCCAAAACTCCAGCATCACCCTCAGCGGCTATATCAGTTCGACCGGCGCCTTTGGCTTGGGGATCCGTAACTACAGCTTCTTCGCCAACGATCAGTGGCGTATTTTTATCAATGGTGGGATCAGCGATACGCCAACCTACTATTGGGGGCAAGGTTTCCGTGCCGGGGCCGACGATGAGGGGCGGCAGAAGTACACGGCACAGTCGTTGCGTCTACAGCCTGAGGTGTTGTATCGCCTGGCGAGCCAGACCTATCTCGGTGTCGGTTGGTCGCTGTCGATGATGCATGCCGCCGACGTCAAGTCGACCGATCGCTTGGCGCAGATCCCCCATGGCCGCGCGGTATCCAGTTCCGGGCCGAGCCTGTCGCTGCAGTATGACAGCCGGGACTTTGTCCCGAATCCTCGGCGTGGCATGCTGGCTAGCCTGCGTTACACCCACTACCTGCCGGAGATGGGCAGCGATACGCGCTTCGATAATATCATCGCGCGTTTCAGTACCTATCATGCCTTGGATGAGTGGCGTGTGCTGGCCTGGGAGATCGATGGCGAGTTCACCCAGGGAGCGGTCCCATGGAACATGTTGCCGTCGCTCGGCAGTGATCAGCGGATGCGCGGTTACTACCAGGGGCGTTATCGTGACCGTAACCTGATTAGCTCACAGTTGGAGTACCGGCAGAAGCTGAGCTGGCGGCATGGCTTTGTCGTCTGGGGTGGCGCTGGCACCATGGGGCCTAACGTGCGTGAGCTGGGCAGCAGTCGTTGGCTGCCAACGTTGGGCGTCGGTTACCGCTTTGCCTTTAAGCCGGGAATTAATATTCGTTTGGATTATGGTATTGGCCGCGCGAGTAGCGGCTTCTATTTTCAGGTAGGAGAGGCGTTTTGATGGGGAGACTACGCGGATGGTGCGCGACGCTGCTGCTTTACTGTGGCACGGTCGGTGCTTTCGGCTTACCGATGAGTCTCGATTTGACACAGTTGCAACCGCAACAGGCGGCACACGCCTGGCCGGTGAGTGCGCCATTGCCGCCACCGGACGGCCTACGTCCTTGTTGCGCCTTCGGCTATGACCTTAATGCCGAAGCGTTGGGGGTACCGATCCCCTTTTACCGGCTGAATAACGTGGTGGAGGCGGATACGCTGGGTCGCCACCGTTACAATGACAGTCTGTTCGGCGCCCTGGCCAGCCTGGCCGGGTTGGGTAATGAGCATAATGGCGTGTTGTATACGCGTCGTGGCGGCTTTATCGATATGGCGCACGTGCGCGACAGCGCCGACATGACGGCCTATATCTTTAGCCACCTCTATCCGCGTCTCGGCCAGGCGTTTCAGCTGAATCTGGGGGATGAGCTCGCGCAGCGCCGCCTAGTATTCAACGCCTTTACTCCGCCAGAAGAGGCGCAGGAGCGTTATACCCTGGCGGCCTATTTGGCGGCACGCCTGGCGTTCCAAGTGGCGGCCTGGCACGAGATCGCTCAGTGGTATGGTTACGAGTCCATTCGCGGTTTTTCCGAGGGTGTCTCGGCCTTTTCCCCGGAGGATCTCTACTCCAACCTATTGGGGACGCGCCTGGCATTGAATCTGATCCTGAATGGTCATCTGGCCTCATTGGGGCAATACGATGCCGCGATGATGACGCTGTTGCCGCAGGCACTGTGTCAGCTCCAGGCGCAGCCCGCCGTGCTGACGCGTTTTCAGTTTGATATGTTGGATGGCCGCTGGTGGGACAGTCGTCAGGCCGTGCCGCAGAAATTCTTGGTGTTGAAGCGCAACTACAATACCGCGGACGATCGCCTGCCGACACCGGTGCCAGGCGAATTGGCACCACCACTGCGTCTGATGCTGCCGACCCGCTTGTATCACTATGATCTGGCCTCGCTGGGGGAGTTACACCTGCTGACGGGCAGTGCGATGAAACGTCTTCCCGCCCCCTCCCGTTATTACACCTGGCACGATTTCGATCGTTTGGCGGACTTTGCGCGAGAACAAGATGGTGTGCAACTGTCACGCAAGCGCTAAGTGTGCAATGGACTAATGTTTATCCACTGGTAAACCCACTCCGTACGGCAACGCTCGTTCGTCTTGGGTAGAATGACGCCTATCGAATATAACGAGTGGATCGTTGCCGTGCCGCTGTTGCTTATTACCACACTATTGTGGGCCTTTTCCTTTAGTCTGATCGGCGTCTATCTGGCGGGCCAGGTCGATAGCTGGTTCGCTGTGCTGGTGCGTGTCGCGCTGGCGACGTTGGTCTTCCTGCCTTTCCTGCGTTGGCGTGGTGTACGTCCGCGTCAAACGCTGGCCTATATGTCGGTGGGGGCTTGCCAGTTGGGGTTGATGTATTTGTTCTACTATCCGGCCTTCCTCTATCTGACGGTGCCGGAGGTATTACTGTTCACTATCATGACGCCGTTATATGTCACGCTGATCTACGATCTGTTGCAGGGACGGCGACTACGCCCCGGCTATCTGGGGAGTGCCTTGCTGGCAGTCGTGGGGGCGTTGATCATCCGTTATAACCCACTTAGCTCACAATTCCTGTTTGGCTTCGCCCTGATCCAGGGGGCGAATCTGTGCTTCGCGCTAGGGCAGGTGGGGTATAAGCGCTTGATGGAGGTGATGCCGTTGCCACAGTACCGCGCCTTTTCCTGGTTCTATCTCGGGGCATTGGCGATTGCGTTGCCTGCCTGGTGGTTGTATGGCAATACGCAACAACTTCCCAGCTCGCCGTTACAGTGGGGGATCCTGCTGTGGTTGGGGGTTGGCGCCTCCGGGCTGGGGTACTTCATGTGGAACTATGGCGCGACCCAGGTGGATGCCGGTACCTTGGCGATCATGAATAATGCATTAATCCCGGCGGGGCTGTTGGTCAACCTCGCTATCTGGCAACAACACCCCGACTGGATCAGGCTGACGCTGGGGGGGACGGTGATCGCCCTATCGCTCTGGGTACACCGGCGCTGGGTCGTGCCACATCGCGCACAAACGGCAGCTGATCGCAGGCATGACGGCGCGTCTGCTGAATAAAACTGTGCATCGTCGGCTGGCGCTGCTCGCCTGTGCGCAGCGCGGCATACAAGCGCCGCCATAATCCCTCGCCTAACGGACGGGTAAGTAAGGCCCCCTGGCGTTCGCCGTTATCCGCAACCCAATGCGGTAGGGCGGCGACGCCCATCCCCGCCGCCACCATCTGCAACAACAGCAACGTATTGTCGACCACTTTCCAGCGCGGTGTGATGCCGTGCGGCTGTAGAAAATGATTCCAGACATCCAGACGCTGATGCGCCACCGGATAGATCAACAGCGTCTCCTGTGCCAGATCCTGCGGGCGGATCGTGACGCGTCGCGCCAATGGGTGACTGGGCGCCATCACCAGGCGGACCTCATAGTCGAACAGGGGCGCGTAGTGCAGGGTACTGCGCGGCAGGATGTCGGAGGTCAGCACCAGATCCAGTTCGCCGCGTTGCAGCGCAGGTTGTGGATCGAAGGTAACGCCGGAGTGGAAGTCGAGCGTCACCTGTGGGAAGGCGGCCTGAAATTGACTCAGGGCGGGCGTGAGCCATTGAATACAACTATGGCACTCGATAGCCAGGCGCAATGTCTGGTATGCCGGCTCCTGACACTGCTGCAATGCCTGTTGAACCTGCGGTAACACATGTTGCGCCAGGGCGAGCAGGATTTCTCCCTGCGGAGTTAAGCGCAGAGGCTGGCTCTTACGCACGAATAGGCGATAACCCAGGCGCTGCTCCAGATCACTGAACTGATGGGACAAGGCCGACTGGGTCTGGTGTAGCTGGGCGGCGGCGGCGGCCAGCGAGCCACAGCGATGCAGCGCTTGGAGCGTCCGGAGATGTTTCAGTTCGATCATGAGAAGCCTTCAGTCAATGAGTGAACAGATTGCGCTTGAGTCCTCTACACTACCTGTCGATTATGGATGTGTAAACATCTGGATGGCTAAACATCCATAATTGATTGTCGATGCCGGTTGACGCCGGGCGATAGGTGAGAGGAGAGAGTGAGACGATGACGGTAATCAGCCATACCCTAGGTTTTCCTCGCGTCGGCCTGCAACGCGAATTGAAGAAGGCGTTAGAGGCGTATTGGGCCGGTAAGACGTCGTCACAGGCGCTGTTGGCCTGTGGCGCCGAGCTGCGGGCGCGCCATTGGCGCCAACAGCAAGAGGCTGGCGTTGATGTGTTGCCAGTGGGCGATTTTGCCTGGTATGACCATGTGTTGGCGACCAGCCTGATGGTGGGAAATGTCCCCGCGCGCCATCGTCGCGCCGACGGGACGATCGATCTGGATACCCTGTTTCGTATCGCGCGTGGCCAGTCGCCTGGCGCCCAACCGGCGGCGGCCGCGGAGATGACCAAGTGGTTTAACACCAACTATCACTACATTGTGCCAGAGTTTACTCGTGACCAGCCTTTCTTCTTAGGCTGGCGCCAGCTATTGGAGGAGGTCGACGAGGCACTGGCGCTTGGCCACCGGGTGAAACCGGTGCTGTTGGGGCCCGTGACCTACCTGTGGCTAGGCAAGGAGAAGGGGGAGCCCTTTGATCGTCTCAGCCTGCTCGATGCGCTGCTACCCGTTTATCGTCAGGTGTTGGTGGCACTGGCCGAGCGCGGCGTGGAGTGGGTCCAACTGGATGAGCCGGCGCTGGTACTGACGTTGCCGCCGGCGTGGCGTGAGGCCTATCAACGAGCCTATCGCTATCTACAGGGGTCGGTGAAGCTGCTGCTGACCACCTACTTTGGCGCCATCGGGCATCACCTGTCGTTGATCCGTACGCTGCCGGTACAGGGGCTACATGTCGATCTGGCTCAAGGGGATGATGACCTGGCGAACCTGCATCGGGCATTGCCGTCAGACTGGGTACTGTCGTTAGGCGTGATCAATGGGCGCAATGTTTGGCGCGCCGATCTGGCCGATTGGCAGCAACGGCTACAGCCTTGGGTCGGCTCGCGTCCACTCTGGCTGGGGAGTTCCTGTTCGTTGCTGCATTCTCCTATCGATCTAGCGGCGGAAAGCGAACTGGATGAGGAGCTACGCAGTTGGTTCGCCTTTGCCCGGCAAAAGTGCGCGGAGTTGGCATTATTGACGCGCGCCCTCAATACGCCGGATCGTGAACGAGAAGCCTTGCTCGCGTATAGCGCGCCGCTCTATCGACGCCGTCACTCCGCGCGGGTACATAACCCGGCCTTGGCTGAACGCCTGGCGGCACTGAGCGAGGCGGATACACGGCGTACCAGCGCCTATCCGCAACGGGCGCGCCATCAGCGCCAACGTTTCAATCTGCCCCTCTGGCCGACTACCACCATCGGTTCGTTTCCCCAGACGCCGGCTATCCGTACGCTGCGGCTCGACTTCCGCCGTGGCACGTTAACACCACAACACTATCATCGTGGGATCGGTGAGCAGATCTGCCAGGCTATCCGCGAACAGGAGTTGTTGGGACTGGATGTGCTGGTGCATGGCGAGGCCGAACGTAACGATATGGTGGAGTATTTCGGCGAGCAACTGGCGGGATTTGCCTTTACGCGTCATGGCTGGGTGCAGAGCTATGGTTCACGCTGCGTTAAACCGCCGATAATCATCGGTGATATCAGTCGCCCCGCCCCGATCACCGTCGAGTGGGCGACCTTCGCTCAGGCTCAGACCTCGCGTCCGGTGAAGGGGATGCTGACAGGGCCGATCACCATGTTGTGTTGGTCGTTCCCGCGCGAGGATCTGCCGCGTGAGGTGATCGCTCGCCAACTGGCGTTAGCGTTGCGCGATGAAGTCGACGATTTGCAGCGGGCGGGAATCGGCATCATCCAGATCGATGAGCCGGCGTTGCGTGAAGGGTTACCGTTGCGCCGGGAGGAGTGGGCGGCGTACCTGGAGTGGGCAGTGGCGGCCTTCCGTCTGACGGCGGCGGTTGCACACGACGATACGCAGATCCATACCCATATGTGTTATTGCGAGTTCAATGACATCATGGCGGCGATTGCGGCACTGGATGCCGATGTGATCACCATCGAGACCGCGCGCTCCGACATGGAGCTGCTGGAGGCATTTGCCCGCTTCGATTATCCCAATGAGATAGGTCCCGGCGTGTATGACATTCATTCACCGAATGTAGCACAGGAGGCGGCGATGGTGGCGTTACTGCGTAAGGCGGCTGAGCATATTCCGGCTGAGCGGCTGTGGGTGAATCCCGACTGCGGCTTAAAGACCCGTGCTTGGGCCGAGACGCGTCAATCCTTGGCTAACATGGTCGCGGCGGCACGCCGCTTGCGGGAGGAGGCAGGGATGCGCGATGACTGAGTCGTCGGCCGGGCATTGCCCGGCCTGGATCGCGCGAATGAGTGTGGTTACGCCGCCAACAGACGACGCGCTGCCTCGACCACGATGCGTACCGCATGGGACTCGGTCTGCTTCATGGTTTCCGCGTTAGGGATCTCTTGCTGGGTGCGGTTGACGATGACCCCGGCCACCATGCCGGCACGCAGCCCCTGGCTGGCGCACATGGTCAGCAGCGTGGCGGACTCCATTTCGAAGTTCATTACGCCCATCTCCTGCCACTCTTTCATCGAGCCACGGAAGCGACGGGTGACGCGACCAGAGAAGGTATCGTAGCGCTCCTGGCCCGGGTAGAAGGTGTCCGAAGAGGCGGTGACGCCGATATGCGTCGCGGCGCCGATAGCCTGGGCGGCTTCGACTAGCGCGGTGGTGCAGGCGAAGTCGGCCACGGCCGGGAATTCCATCGGGGCGAAGTGCAGGCTGGCGCCATCGAGGCGTACGGAGGCGGTGGTCACCAGCACATCACCGACATTGATATGCGGCTGAATGGCGCCGGTGGTGCCGACGCGCAAGAAGGTACGGATGCCGAGTTGCGCCAGCTCTTCGACGGCGATAGACGTCGATGGGCCACCGATGCCGGTGGAGCAGACGATAACCGCCTGACCATCCAGCTCGGCACGCCAGCTGGTGAATTCACGATGAGAGGCCAGCTTGACCGGATTCTCCATCAGTTTGGCAATTTTTTCTACGCGCTCCGGGTCGCCGGGCACGATGGCCAGTGAGGCGCCGTGCAGATCGCTCTTGGCCAGTCCGAGGTGAAATACTTCAGGTTTAGACATCGCTGCTGACTCCTGTGTCATCGTTTTATCCTCCAGTGAGGAACAAGAAATCACTCTACTGAAGTTTATAGGACAAATGCGTGATTTGAGTCACTCTGTGTGAAGAAACGATATCAGTAGTGACAAAATATTGTGACTATTTTCACATTAATGGCGTGATTTGGCGAGATAGTAGGCAGCCATCTTGTGATCGGGACAGCAGAAGCATGGGGAGAGAATGAGCGTCGCCCATCAGCCGTGCCGTGCCGCTTGGCGGCATTTTTCGACCGCTTAGTGAGCCAGGCGACCGCTTAATCAGTGTAGGACAGGATGGTGGCGCGGAAGCGGTTAGGGTAATCCCTGAGAAATCCTCAGGGGAGAGTATAACCATGCAACATGCGATTACCTTCGTGGTGGCGACGCTATGTATTCTGGCGATTTGCTACCGCCTGTACGGCCTCTTCTTCGTGAAGAAAGTCTTACGTGCCGACGACAGTGAGGTCACACCGTCGCACACTTACGAAGATGGTAAAGACTATGTACCGACCAAGAAATGGGTCAACTTCGGTAGCCATTTTGCCGCCATCGCCGCCGCGGGTCCGCTGGTGGGGCCGGTACTGGCCGCGCAGTTTGGCTATTTACCCGGGCTATTATGGCTACTGATCGGCTGTGTCATCGGCGGCGCGGTACACGATACCGTGGTACTGTTCGCCTCGATGAAACACCAGGGAAAATCGTTGTCCGAGGTGGCGAAGGCGGAACTGGGGCCGATCGCCGGCTGGTGTACCGGGTTGGCGATGTTATTCATCATCACCATCACCATGGCCGGTTTATCGATGGTGGTGGTCCATGCGTTGGAGCGTAACCCGTGGGGGACTTTCGCCGTCTTCATGACCATCCCTATCGCCATCGGCGTCGGGTTGTGGGAGCGCATCACCGGTAGTATGAAAGGGGCCACCTATGTCGGTATTGCCGCTATCATCCTGTGCGTCTTTGCCGGTCCCTATATTCAGCACACCACCTTTGGCGAGTGGCTGACCTGGAAGTCTTCAACCGTAAGCCTGTTATTGCCGGCCTATGCCTTCTTCGCTACCGCGCTGCCGGTGTGGATGTTGCTGACACCGCGAGGCTACCTGTCCAGTTTCATGAAGATCGGCGTCTTCGGCGCGCTGGTGGTGGGGGTGGTTTTCATCAACCCGGCGATCCAGTTCCCCGCCATCACCCAATTTATCCATGGTGGTGGCCCGGTTCTCTCCGGTCCGGTATGGCCGTTTATCTCGATTACCATCGCCTGCGGCGCCATTTCGGGCTTCCATGCCTTCATCGGCTCCGGCACCACGCCAAAGCAGATTGATAAGTGGAGCGACATTCTGCCGGTGGGCTTTGGGGCGATGCTAGCAGAGTGT
Organism: Edwardsiella sp. A.80236; assembly: GCF_044540725.1. NCBI lineage: Bacteria > Pseudomonadati > Pseudomonadota > Gammaproteobacteria > Enterobacterales > Hafniaceae > Edwardsiella > Edwardsiella sp. A.80236. The sequence goes on along the minus strand of NZ_JBIUCY010000014.1, from coordinate 17,938 downwards.
GTGGTCGGGGTGATGGCGTTGATCGCGGCCACCTCACTGCATCCGGCGGATTACTTCGCCATCAACTCCAGTGCTCAGGCTTGGGCCGGGTTGGGGATGGAGGTGGTTCACCTGCCGCAGCTGAGTCAGGAGATTGGTTTGGATCTGTATGGCCGTACCGGCGGGGCCGTGACCCTGGCCGTCGGCATGACCGACATTTTTATTCGGGTGCCTTGGTTTAGCAGTCTGGCATCCTACTTCTTCCAGTTCGTCATCATGTTCGAGGCAGTCTTCATTCTGACGGCGGTCGACTCTGGGACGCGCGTCGCGCGCTATCTGCTGCAAGACTTCCTCGGCGATCTGTGGGCACCGCTGAAACGTACCGATTGGTTGCCTGGTTCGATCTTCTGCTCCATCGTGGCCTGCCTACTGTGGGGGTATCTCCTTAACTCCGGCGATATCAACTCGGTATGGGCGTTGTTTGGGGTTTCCAACCAGTTGATGGCTTCTGTCGGTCTGATCATCGGAGCGACAATTATCCTGCGTCTGGCGACGAAGCGTGTGTATATGCTGACGTGTATCGTGCCGCTGGTTTACCTGTTCATTACGGTGAACTATGCCGGTTATTGGATGGTAAAAAACGTCTACTTCAATCCGCAGGCGGCGGGGTATAACCTGTTCAACGGTACCATCTCTATCATCATGTTGGTGCTGGGGATGGTGATCCTGCTGTCGGCATTGCGTAAGTGGCGTGAGCTCTGGGTGAAACGCGGCAGTGAGCTGGCGACGGCTCAGGCCGAAGCGGCTGCCTAACCAGCGCGTCTCCCGCTTAACCAAAAACCAACGGCCGATTTAGCGGCCGTTGGTTTTTTCTCGCTCTCACTGCGGGTAAGCTGGGCATCCAGCTGTCGTATGAGGAGTGAGGCGTGTTAGATAGCATTATTCAAGGCATTGTCGAATTTGTCCGCCAGCATCAGGCTTGGGCGGTCCCGCTGGTCTTCGTTTTATCCTTCGGCGAGTCGCTGGCCTTCATTTCCCTGCTGTTGCCGGCGACGGTGATCCTGTTCGCGCTGAGCGCCCTGTTGGGCGAGGGCGGCGTAGCTTTCGTCCCGGTCTGGATGGCGGCGGCGAGCGGTGCCTTTCTCGGCGATTGGCTTTCCTACTGGCTGGGCTATCGCTATCAACATCAGATCGGCCATGTCTGGCCGTTGTCGCGTAATCCGCACATCTTGCAGCGCGGCCACCGTTACTTCGAACGGTGGGGATTCTGGGGGGTTTTCTTCGGCCGTTTTCTCGGCCCGTTGCGAGCGGCGGTGCCGTTGGTGGCAGGCATTTGCGCCATGCCGCAGCGCTACTTTCAGTTGGCGAATCTGCTATCGGCGCTGATCTGGGGTGCCGGTATCTTGGCGCCCGGCATGTTGGGGATACGCTGGTTGGGACAGTGGATGGGTTAACCTGGCGCGAATAATGCCGCGCCGTTTCACATTCTGCAGTGTTAATCTCTGGACATCCATACAGGTGCTGATTACCGTGTCGGACGAGACAATGGAGGCGGAGGCAGGGTGGATAACGCGATAATATGGGTCGTCATAGCGGTGTTCGCTGGCGCGCTGATTGGTTGGTTGACGGCTTCGCTGCGAGCTCAGCAGGTCAGGGTGCTGCATGAACAGGCGTTGGGGGCGTTGGAGAGCCAGTTAGCCGCCGCACAGGAGCGCATCAGCCAACAGCAACTATGGCACGAGGAGTGCGAACGGCTTAATCAGGAGCTACGCGCATTGCGCGAGGTTAACAGCGCACAGGAGGCGGAGCTACGCGAGGTGACGATTCGCCTGGAAGAGACACGCATGGGGGCGGAGGATAAGCAGCGTTTGCTGCTGAATGCCGAGCAGCGGCTCAACGTTCAGTTCGAGAATCTCGCTAACCGTATCTTCGAGCACAGCGGGCGGCGGGTCGAGGAGCAGAATCGCCAGAGTCTCGATGCGCTCTTGATGCCACTGCGCGAACAGCTAGACGGCTTCCGTCGCCAGATTAATGATAGCTTCGGCCAGGAGGCGCGAGAGCGTCACACCTTGACCCATGAGATCCGCAACCTGCAACAGCTACACGCTCAGATGGCGCGTGAGGCGCTCAACTTGACGCGTGCCCTCAAGGGGGACAATAAGACGCAGGGGAACTGGGGCGAGGTCGTACTCAGTCGGGTATTGGAGTCCTCGGGCTTACGCGAGGGGTATGAGTACCATACGCAGGTCAGCGTGCAGACGGAAGATCGCGGACGCATGCAGCCCGATGTGGTGGTGCATTTGCCCCAAGGTAAGGATGTGGTGGTGGATGCCAAGATGTCGCTGGTGGCCTATGAGCGCTTCTTCAACGCGGAGGATGAGGCGGTGCGTGAACAGGCGCTACAACAGCATATCCTGTCGTTACGCACCCATATTCGCCAGTTGGGGCGTAAAGATTATCAACGTCTACCCGGCCTACAGACTCTGGATTACGTGTTGATGTTTATTCCGCTCGAACCGGCTTTCCAGGCGGCCATCGATCGCGATCCGGAGCTGATTAGCGAGGCGTTACGCCATAATATTATGCTGGCCAGCCCGACGACCTTATTAGTGGCACTACGCACCATTAATAATTTATGGCGTTACGAATATCAGAGTCAAAATGCGCAAAAAATCGCGGATCGTGCCGCTAAGCTATACGATAAGGTGCGCTTATTCGTCGATGATATGTCTACACTCGGACAAAATTTAGAGCGCGCTCAGTCAAGTTATCGTCAGGCAATGAACAAACTGAGTCACGGGCGTGGTAATCTGATAGGCCAAGTGGAAAGTTTTCGCGGGCTAGGCGTGGAAGTCAAGCGCCCCATCAGCCCGCCTCTGGTCCAGGATACCGGCCCGTTGTCAGCGGACGGAGAACGCGTCGCGGCAGCCTGCGTGGAGGCCGCATCCCCTGCTCGTTTCTCCACCCCCTCAGCGCCGGTAACGCCTGCCCTCCACCCCGTTGATGTTGATACTGTGTCGCTCCCCTCGGGCGACGTTGACGTTGAGGTGCCCTCGCCGCGGCCGGGTGCCATGCAACCACCAATTTAGGCTAAGGAAAGAAATGGTAGATCAAACGCCGGAAACCACTCACTTTGGTTATAAGACTGTCGCCACCACCGAAAAAGCTGGAAAAGTCGCGCAGGTGTTCCACTCCGTGGCGGGCAAGTACGATTTAATGAATGACCTGATGTCATTCGGCATCCACCGCCTGTGGAAGCGTTTTACCATCGATTGCAGCGGTGTGCGCCAGGGGCAGCGCGTGCTCGATCTGGCGGGTGGAACCGGCGATCTGGCGGCGAAATTCTCACGGATCGTGGGTGAGCAGGGCGAGGTGGTTCTGGCCGATATCAATGACTCGATGCTGAAGATCGGGCGTGAGAAGCTGCGCAACATGGGGATCGCCGGCAACCTGAACTATGTACAGGCGAATGCGGAAGCGTTGCCCTTTCCCGAGAATCATTTCGACTGCATCACCATCGCCTTTGGTCTGCGTAATGTGACAGATAAAAACAAGGCGTTGCGCTCCATGTTCCGGGTACTGAAGCCGGGTGGACGCCTGTTGGTGCTGGAGTTTTCCAAGCCGCAGTTTGCGGCCTTGAGTAAGGCGTATGATGCCTATTCATTCCACATATTGCCGCGTATCGGTGAGGCGGTGGCACACGATGGTGACAGCTACCGCTATCTGGCGGAGTCTATTCGTATGCATCCGGATCAAGAGACGCTGAAGTCGATGATGGACGAGGCCGGGTTTGAAAATACCTCCTACGATAATCTGACGGGCGGTATCGTGGCCCTGCATCGTGGCTATAAGTTCTAAGCTGAAGGAGACGGCATGCTGACTCCTTTATGCACGGCGTTATTGGAGCGCGCGCTGAATGGCGCGCTGTATCGGGATCGCGCGTTGCAGAGTGCCCGGCAACGTTTGGCCGGACGCGTGCTACAGATTGCGCTGGCGGAGCTGGATCGGCCCTTCTTCCTGAGTTTCAGTCAGCAGCAGGTCGATGTCTTGGCCGCCTGGGAAGGGGCGGTCGATTGCCGGGTGAGTACACGCTTGGCGGTATTGCCCCAACTGCGCGATCGCCGTCGTCTGGCGGCGTTGATGCATGCCGGAGATCTGCGGGTCGATGGGGATATTCAGGTGGTGCAGCAGTTGGTCGCCCTACTCGATCTCGCCGAGTGGGCGCCAGCCGAGTTCTTGGCACCGTATACCGGTGACATCGTGGCTCAGGGCGTGTGCTCGGCGGTGCAAAAAGGGGCGCAGGCGTTTGGCAGTACGCTGTGTCGGCAACGCGACTATGCCCGAGATGCGCTGATCGAAGAGTGGCGTCTCGCTCCCGGTGTGTTGGAGTATGCCTGGTTCCAGGACGAGGTCACGGCTCTGCAACGTCAAGAGGCGGCGTTAGCACAACGTCTTGCTCAATTGGAGAAGCGCCGATGACACCCAGTGAACTGCGCCGTCTCTGCCTGATTATTCGTGTCTTCTTGGCCTATGGTCTGGATGAGTTAATCCCGAAGATGCGCATTACCTTGCCGCTGCGTATCGGGCGTCGTTGCCTGTTTTGGATGCGCAACCGCCATGCGGACAAGCCACTCGGCGAGCGTTTACGTCTGGCATTGCAGACGTTGGGGCCGGTGTGGATCAAGTTTGGCCAGATGCTCTCGACGCGGCGCGATCTCTTCGCACCGGCCATCGCCGATCAGTTGGCGTTGTTGCAGGATCGCGTCGCGCCATTCGACGGCGCGCTGGCGCGCCAGCAGATTGAGGCGGCGCTAGGCGGCGATCTCTCTCAGTGGTTTGATCACTTTGATAGTCAGGCCTTAGCGTCGGCCTCCATCGCTCAGGTGCATACCGCCACGCTGCGGGAGAATGGTCGAGAGGTAGTGTTGAAGGTGATCCGGCCTGACATTCAACCGATCATCCGCGCCGATATTCGCTTGATGTATCGTCTGGCGGGCTGGGTACCTAAGTTGCTACCGGATGGGCGCCGTTTGCGCCCGCGCGAGGTGGTGCGCGAGTACGAGAAGACGTTGTTAGATGAGCTGAATCTGCTGCGTGAAGCCGCCAACGCCATCCAACTGCGGCGTAACTTCGATGGCAGCCCGATGCTGTATGTGCCGGAGGTGTTCTCTGACTATTGCCGTGAATCGGTACTGGTGATGGAGCGGATCTACGGGGTACCGGTGTCGGATATCGCAGCATTGCGCGCACAGAACACCAACATGAAACTGTTGGCAGAGCGCGGCGTACAGGTATTTTTTACCCAGGTATTCCGCGATAGTTTCTTCCATGCCGACATGCACCCAGGGAATATCTTCGTCAGTTATGATCATCCGCAGGATCCGCAATATATCGGCATCGACTGCGGTATCGTCGGCAGTCTGAATAAGGCGGATAAGCGTTATCTGGCGGAGAACTTCATCGCCTTCTTTAATCGTGACTACCGTAAAGTGGCGGAGTTGCATGTCGACTCTGGCTGGGTACCGCCGGACACCAACGTCGAAGAGTTCGAGTTCGCCATTCGTACCGTGTGTGAGCCGATCTTCGAGAAACCATTAGATCAGATCTCCTTTGGCCATGTGCTGCTTAACCTGTTTAACACCGCACGACGCTTCAATATGGAGGTTCAGCCGCAGCTGGTCCTGTTGCAGAAGACGCTGCTGTATGTCGAAGGGTTGGGGCGTCAGCTGTACCCACAGTTAGATCTCTGGACCACCGCCAAGCCCTTCTTGGAAAACTGGCTACACGATCAGGTCGGCTTACCAGCTTTGCTGCGTGCGCTGAAGGCGAAGGCACCTTACTGGAGTGAGAAATTGCCGGAAATGCCGGAGCTGTTGTATGACAGCTTACAACAGCAGCGGCGCCTGCAATACAGCATGGATAACATGACGCGTCAGTTGGGACAGCAGGGTAATAAACAGGGGCGGGCACGTTATCTTTTCGGTATTGGCGCCACCCTGTTGCTCAGTGGTACCATCCTTATGATGGCCGATGTTGCGATCTGGCCAGTGGGCCTGTATGTTGCTGGAGTCGTGATCTGGCTCGCAGGCTGGCGTTATATCCGGTGATCCATCCCTCGAATTAGGGAGATGTAAAGGTCCGAAAGACGTTCAAAATGACGAAGTGTACCGTATAATGCGGCGTCACGAATAACCCCTTGCGATAGAGGTGAGTAAAAATGGGCGGTATCAGCATTTGGCAGTTGTTGATTATTGCAGTGATCGTGGTGTTGCTGTTTGGCACCAATAAGCTGCGTACTCTGGGTTCGGATCTGGGTGCATCGATCAAAGGCTTTAAGAAAGCCATTGGTGATGATGAGAAGACGCCCCCTTCCAGCAATGCAAACAGCAGTGCGGCGCCTCAGGATGCCGATTTCAAATCGATCACTGAGCAGCAGCCGGAAGTGAAGAAAGACGAGTCCAAGAGTCAGAATAAAGAGCAGGTGTAAACCGTGTTTGACATCGGATTTAGTGAACTGCTGCTGGTAATGGTCATCGGCCTGGTGGTTTTGGGGCCGGAGCGGTTACCGGTAGCGGTGCGGACGGTAGCGGGATGGATCAAAGCGTTGCGCTCGTTGGCAACCTCGGTTCAGAACGAACTGTCGCAGGAATTGAAGCTCCAGGAGCTGCAGGATAGCCTCAAGAAAGCGGAAAGTGCTGGCTTGCAGAATCTGACTCCCGAGCTGAAAGCCTCCATGGATGAACTGAAGCAGGCAGCCGAATCAATGAAGCGCAGTTATCATTCAGAGATCACTGGATCCGATACGGACAAGGAGTCGGCGGCGGCGGAAACGATCCATCATCCAGATATGGTCAAACCGCAGCCTGATGCTGCGTTAGCGCCGCGGCAAGATGCGGCGCAGGATGTCCCAGCGGTGCCCCAGGATGGGCCGGCTACATCATCCAATCACGCCGATGCTACGCCTGCCAGCGTGCAGCCCGCATCGTCTCCATCCACCTCACAAGATAGTTCGCAGCATGGCCGTTGAAGATACCCAGCCGTTGATTAGTCATTTGATCGAGCTGCGTAAGCGGCTGTTAAATTCTATTGTTTGTATCCTGGTGGTGTTCTTGGCGTTGGTCTATTTTGCCAACGACATTTATCACCTGGTTTCAGCACCGCTGATCAGCCAGTTGCCGCACGGCGCCAGCATGATCGCTACCGATGTGGCATCGCCGTTTTTCACGCCGATTAAGCTGACTATGATCGTGTCGGTGTTTGTCTCCGCTCCGTTTATTCTGTATCAGGTTTGGGCCTTTGTGGCGCCGGCACTGTACAAGCATGAGCGGCGGATGCTGACACCGTTATTGATCTCCAGCACCCTGCTATTTTATGTCGGTATGGCCTTTGCCTACTTCGTGGTCTTCCCATTGGCCTTCGGTTTTTTTGCTAAGACCGCGCCTGCCGGGGTGACGATTGCGACCGACATCAATAATTATCTCGACTTCGTCATGGCGCTATTTATGGCGTTCGGCGTATCGTTCGAGGTGCCGGTGGCGATCATCCTGTTGTGTTGGACTGGGGTGACCACGCCGGCTGAGCTGAAGAAGAAGCGACCCTACGTCGTCGTCGGCGCCTTTGTCGTTGGTATGCTGTTGACGCCGCCGGACGTGTTCTCACAAACGCTGCTGGCCATTCCGATGTGCTTGCTGTTTGAGGTGGGGGTCTTCTTTGCCCGCTTCTATGTGGGGAAACGGCGCCGTGATGGCGAAGAGAGTGAAGATGGCGAGGATGACGCTCAACCCGATGAAGAACAGCCTAAAGCGGGCTGATCGGATCTCGCTTAACAGGCCGCCTTTTAGGGCGGCCTGTTTGTTTTTGCGCCGAGCCTCGCACGCTCATTATCACAAGGAGCCTGCTTATGTTGGATATCGGGGTCAATCTGACCAGTAGCCAGTTTGCCCAAGATGTGCCCCAGGTGGTTGCTCGCGCTCGTCAGGTCGGGTTAAATGGTATGATTATTACCGGGACCGATCTGGCAGAGAGTGTTCAGGCGCATCGCCTAGCACAGCGTTATCCCGGGTTTTGCTGGTCGACAGCGGGGGTTCATCCCCATGAGGCGCAGAGCTGGGGAGAGCATAGTGCCGCGGAGTTAGCGCGCTTGCTTAGTGAGTCCTCGGTGGTGGCGGTTGGGGAGTGTGGGTTGGATTTTGCTCGCAACTTTTCACCTCCGGCGCAACAAGAGGCGGCGTTTGAGGCTCAACTGAGTCTGGCTGCCCGTGTGTCGAAACCGTTATTTCTCCACTGCCGTGAGGCGCATCCACGCTTTATCGCGTTGTTGCGCCCCTGGCTGACGCAGATCCCTGGTGCGGTCGTGCACTGTTTTACCGGTACGCGTGAAGAGCTGGAGGAGTGCCTGGCGCTGGGGCTATATATCGGCATTACCGGCTGGATCTGCGATGAGCGGCGGGGCTTGGCGTTGCGGGCATTGCTGCCGCACATCCCCGCCGAGCGTTTACTGCTGGAGACGGATGCCCCCTATTTATTGCCGCGCGATTTAGCACCTAAACCGACGTCGCGGCGTAATGAACCCTGCTTTTTGCCCCACATCGTAGAGCAGGCGGCTCGCTGGCGACAACAGGATGCCAGCTGGCTGCGGCAGGTGACCGAAGACAATGCCCGTCGACTATTTCGACTGGCATAAGTAAAGGAGATTACCGTGAGCTATGCATTCCCAGGTGCCTTTCCGGGGCGCCGCCTGCGCCGTCTGCGCCGGCACGATTTCAGCCGCCGTCTATGCGCTGAAAACGTACTGACGGTCGACGATCTGATCTACCCCGTATTTGTGATGGAGGGGAATAACCATCAGGAAGCCGTCTCTTCGATGCCGGGTGTGCAGCGCATGACCATCGATGTGTTGGTGCGCGAGGCGGAGGCGATTGCCAAATTAGGGATCCCGGTTCTCTCGCTGTTTCCGGTTGTGGGGACGGAGAAGAAGTCGTTGTATGCCGAAGAGGCCTATAACGCCGACGGTCTGGTACAACGTGCGGTACGTGCGCTGAAGGATGCGGTGCCGGAGTTGGGGATCTTAACCGACGTCGCCCTGGATCCGTTCACCACCCATGGTCAGGATGGGGTGATCGATGAGGATGGCTATGTCGTCAACGATATCACTAAAGAGATCCTGGTTCGTCAGGCATTATCTCATGCTGAAGCCGGTGCCGATATCGTGGCACCGAGCGACATGATGGACGGCCGTATCGGCGCTATTCGTAACATGTTGGAGAGCCAGAAGCTGGTTAATACCCAGATCATGGCCTACTCCGCTAAGTATGCTTCGTGCTATTACGGCCCATTCCGCGACGCACTGGGATCTTCTGCGAACCTGAAGGGGGGCAATAAGAAGAACTACCAGATGGATCCGGCCAACGGTGACGAGGCGTTGCAGGAAGTGGCGCAGGATCTGCAAGAAGGGGCCGACATGGTGATGGTCAAGCCGGGGATGCCCTATCTGGATGTAGTCCGTCGCGTGAAGGATACTTTCGGCGTACCGACCTTTGCCTACCAAGTCTCTGGCGAGTATGCCATGCACATGGCCGCCATCCAGAATGGTTGGTTGCAGGAGCAGCCGGCGATCATGGAGTCGCTGCTGTGCTTCAAGCGTGCCGGTGCGGATGGCGTACTGACTTACTTCGCTAAGCGGGTGGCCCAATGGCTGCACGACGCTGAGATGAATCGCTGAGTGATGTGATATGACGAGGCCCGCCTAGGCGGGCCTCAAACGTATTGGCGAGACTAGAGGATCTTCTCAAAGTCGCCGTTGTCCACTGACTGACTCACTTCTTGGTTAAGGAGATTCAGGAGCAGGATGGCGCGCTTTTCGCCGTCGCTCTCACGATAAATCGCCTCAAGTCCGCTGAAGGCTCCCTGCAGGATACGGACCCTATCGCCAGGCATCGGCGTTTGTGGGGCGGCAGCCGTTGCCATCGGGGCCGTCATCAATTGCTTGATGACACGAAACGGTACAGTAGCGGGCCGCTTGCCGAAGCGGATAAAGTGGCTCACGCCGCGCGTCGATTGCACCGTCGTCGTGTGGATACGCTCCGGGTCGAGTTCGATAAACATATAGTTGGGGAACATCGGTTCCTGTACCTGAGTACGTTTACCGCGCACGACTTTCTCCAAGGCGATCATCGGGGTCACACAGGGGATCGCCTGACGTGTCAGGTGCTCACGCGCCCGCTCTAATTGTCCCCGTTTGCAATACAACAGATACCACGCTTCCATATTGTCATACTCCTCTCACGCGTTGCAGCCTATCATATCTCGCGGCGCGGGCAGAAGTGACTCGGCGCCGTGTGAGGGTATTTGCTCGCCAAATCGTGCCTTTTACACGGTTTTTTACCCGAGGTCGGCATAAGATCACATCAATAAATTTTATGTTTGGTTATAAAGGCCGGGAAAAATTGCTGCGCGACGTCGGCGCCTGTTTATCGGACGGTGTTGCGACGTCGGCGCTTTACCTCGGGGGAAATCATGGAGTTATTTTTACTGAGTAATGGCAAAGTATCCGGTGAGTCTGAACTGCTGGGTTATGCTAAAGGGATGATCCAGTCGATGCTACTGGAGAAGAAGATCCGCCGGGCATTATTGATCCCGTATGCGTTGATCCGTAGCGGCTATGATGCTCGCGCCGCCGAGCTGGAGCATTCGTTGGGTATCAAGGTGGAGAGCATCCATCATCACGCCGATCCGGTGAAGGCGTTGGAAGAGGCTGAGTGTATCCTGGTCAGCGGTGGTAATACTTGGGTGCTGAACCAGATGCTACATGAGAACGGTTTGGTCGTGCCGATCCAACGGGCGGTGCGTGAGCGTGAGATCCCTTATATCGGCTGGAGCGCCGGTTGTAACGTGGCCACACCGAGCATCCGTACGACCAATGATATGCCGGTACGCAACAGCGTGGTGTTACCATCGCTGGGGCTGTTCCCGGTGCAGATTAATCCACACTATATCGACGCGCACCTCAGTGGCCATATGGGGGAAACCCGTGATGAGCGCATCGCTGAGTTTTGTGCGGTAAACCCCAGCGAGTCGGTGATTGCGTTGCGTGAGGGAAGTCTGCTGCATGTCAGCGGCGAGACGCTGCAATACTATAGTGCTAAGGCGCAGGGCTATAAGGTCTTCCGCCATGGCGAAGAGGCTCGTGAGTACCACGATACTCAGGCGCTCGCGTCGTTGGTGCCGTTCCACTGCCGCTAAGTGAAGGTTTGAGGCGCATCGTCTGGCGGCTCTTTTTCTCTGCATGAGTTACCTGTTTGTAACAAAAGTGCAGCAAGTCGGGTGAAGAACGCTTATAATGTGCTCTTCACCCGAATCTATAAGAATGCCATGAAATACCGTGACTTGCGTGAATTCATCGAGTTGCTCGAACAGCGCGGTGAGCTAAAACGTATCCAACACCCTATCGATCCCTATTTGGAAATGACCGAGATCGCCGATCGTACCCTACGTGCCGGCGGGCCAGCCTTATTGTTTGAAAATCCGAAAGGTTATGACATTCCCGTGTTATGTAACCTGTTCGGTACACCGCAACGGGTGGCGTTAGGGATGGGGCAGGAGGAGGTGGGTGCGCTACGCGACGTAGGGAAACTCCTGGCCTTCCTCAAGGAGCCCGAGCCGCCGAAGGGGTTCCGCGATCTGGTGGATAAGCTGCCTCAGTTTAAGCAGATTTTAAATATGCCGACCAAGCGTCTGAGCAAGGCGCCCTGCCAAGAGCGCGTCTATCAAGGCGATGAGGTTGATCTGGCGACATTGCCGGTGATGCATTGCTGGCCGGAAGATGTCGCTCCCTTGGTCTCTTGGGGGCTGACGGTGACGCGGGGGCCACATAAGAGCCGCCAGAATCTGGGGATCTATCGTCAGCAGGTATTGGGTAAGAATAAACTGATCATGCGCTGGCTCTCGCATCGTGGCGGGGCGCTAGATTTTCAGGAGTGGTGTCAGGCGCATCCCGGGGAGCGCTTTCCCGTCGCGGTCGCGTTAGGGGCTGACCCGGCGACACTGCTGGCTGCGGTGACGCCGGTACCGGATACCCTTTCAGAGTATGCGTTTGCCGGTTTGCTACGCGGCCATAAGAGTGAAGTGGTGAAGTGTCTTTCCTGCGATCTGGAGGTGCCCGCCAGCGCCGAGATCGTGTTGGAGGGGTATATCGAGGCGGGTGAGTTGGCTCCTGAGGGGCCTTATGGAGACCACACCGGCTACTACAATGAGGTGGAGCGTTTCCCGGTCTTTACCGTCACTCATCTGACCCGGCGTGAACAGCCGATTTACCATTCGACCTATACCGGACGGCCACCGGATGAGCCTGCGGTGTTAGGTCTGGCGCTGAACGAGGTCTTCGTTCCCATCTTGCAGAAGCAGTTTCCCGAGATTGTCGACTTTTACCTCCCCCCTGAGGGATGCTCCTACCGCATGGCGGTGGTGACGATGAAAAAGCAGTATCCTGGCCATGCTAAGCGGGTGATGATGGGCGTGTGGTCATTCCTTCGCCAATTTATGTACACCAAATTTGTGATTGTTTGTGACGATGATATCAATGCCCGCGATTGGCAGGATGTGATTTGGGCATTGACGACACGAATGGATCCAGCGCGTGATACGCTATTAGTGGAAAATACCCCGATTGATTATCTGGACTTTGCTTCTCCGGTATCCGGTTTAGGCTCGAAAATGGGGCTGGATGCGACCAATAAGTGGCCGGGAGAGACACAGCGGGAGTGGGGGAGACCCATCGTGATGGATGAGCGTGTACGGGAGAGAGTCGACGCCATTTGGAACGAGTTGAACATTTTTGCTAACGATGATGAGGATGCACAGTAGTTTCAACGCTGTGCGCATGAGCCGATAGAGTAATCACATGACAATGTTGAGCTGTAAAGTTACTTCAGTAGATGCCATTACGGATACCGTGTATCGCGTGCGTCTGGTGCCTGAGCAGGCGGTCGCTTTTCGCGCCGGCCAATATCTGATGGTGGTGATGGATGAGCGGGATAAACGTCCCTTCTCCATGGCGTCCACACCGTTACAGAGCGACTGCATCGAACTGCATATCGGCGCATCGGAATTGAATCTCTACGCCATGGCGGTCATGGATCGTATCCTGCGCGATCGGGAGCTGTGTGTCGATATGCCCCACGGTGACGCCTGGCTGCGCGAGGATAGTCAGCGTCCTCTGGTGTTGATTGCCGGCGGAACCGGATTTTCTTATACCCGTTCGATCTTGCTGATGGCGTTGGCGCAACACCCGCAGCGTGAGATTGCCCTCTATTGGGGGGGGCGTGAACTGAAGCATCTGTACGATCTGGACGAGTTATCGCGGCTGAGCGAGCGTTACCCGAATCTCCGGGTCATCCCGACGGTAGAGCAGCCGGAGGCCGACTGGGCGGGGCGAACGGGGACGGTGATCAGCGCGGTGATGCAAGACTACGGCTCGCTGGCCGAACACGATATCTATATCGCCGGTCGTTTCGAGATGGCGAAGATCGCCCGTGAGCGTTTCTGTAATGAACGGGAAGCTAACCCGGAGCATATTTACGGCGACGCATTCGCGTTTATCTGATCGAGCAAGCGGGAGACGTAGGACGTCTGCCGCTCATGGCGATGCGGGGTAGCGTGATCCGCTTTTTGCCCCGTATCACTCTCATCGCCCTCTCTGCATCTCGGGCATTGCCGCCTCTTTAGCCGGGTCGCCGCGAGGGGATTTTGTGCACTACCCTATGCTAAGATGGGCACTATTCGACGTCTGTAAAGGGTAATGACATGGATACCTTGGCCTCGCTCTACACGAAGCACCTCGCGCTACTGCAACAGCGCGCACGCACCATTCTGGAACGTCATAATCTGGATGGCTTACTGATCCATTCTGGCGAACCGCTTGGCCGCTTTCTGGATGATCAAGATTACCCTTTTAAAGTTAATCCGCACTTTAAGGCCTGGGTCCCGGTGACACAGGTGCCGCATAGCTGGCTGTGGGTCGACGGCGTCAATAAACCTAAGCTATGGTTCTATTCGCCATTAGACTATTGGCATAGCGTCTCTCCGCTTCCTCAGGCCTTCTGGACGGAACAGGTGGAGATGACGGCGCTGCGCCAGGTCGATGAGATCGGCGCGCTACTGCCAAGCGAGCGTCACAATGTGGCCTATATTGGGCCGAATAGTGAGCGGGCGCGGGCGCTAGGGATCAGTGAGGCCAATCTGAATCCCCAAGCAGTGCTGGATTTTCTGCATTACCACCGTGCCTATAAGAGCGAGTATGAGCAGGCTTGTATGCGTGAGGCGCAGCGGATCGCGGTAGACGGCCATCAGGCGGCGCTCGAGGCTTTCCGTGCGGGGATGAGTGAATTCGATATCAACCTGGCTTATCTGAGTGCGACGGGGCAGGGCGACAACGATGTCCCTTATGACAACATCGTCGCCCTCAATCAGCATGCCGCTGTCCTACACTATACCCATTTAGAGCGCCGGGCCCCCGCCGAGATCCAGAGTTTCCTGATCGATGCCGGTGCGGAGTTCAATGGTTATGCCGCAGATTTGACTCGAACTTACGCCGCACAGGCGCAGAGTGACTTTGCCGCCCTGGTTGCCGACGTTAATCAGGCACAGCAGGCGCTGATCGCCACCCTGCGCTGCGGTGTGCGCTATAGCGACTATAATTTACAGTTCCATCAGCGTCTGGCGGCGATTCTGCGTCAGCATCACATTCTGACCGGTATTAGCGATGAGGCAGCGGTAGCGCAAGGGCTGACCACGCCGTTTATGCCGCATGGCCTGGGGCATCCGCTCGGGCTGCAGGTGCACGATGTCGCGGGTTTTATGCAGGATGAGCAAGGGACACATCTGGCCGCGCCGGCGCAATATCCTTATCTGCGGTGTACGCGCATCATGGAGCCAGGCATGGTGATGACCATCGAGCCGGGGCTTTATTTCATCGATACGTTGTTGGCGCCGTGGCTGGAGGGTGAGTTTGGCCATCACTTCGACCGTCGTCGTATCGAGGCGTTGCGTCCCTATGGCGGTATTCGTATTGAAGATAACGTGATCTTCCATGCGAATGGCGTAGAGAACATGACGCGCGACCTGCATCTCGCCTGATGTTACAGCCGTACCCCATTCCTGCGCAGGCCGTCAGTGTCTGCGAGGAGATTAAGAAAAGCCGCTTCATTACGTTGCTGGCTCATACGCCGGGCGTCGAGGCGGCGAAGGCCTTCATCCAGGAGACAAAGCGTAATCATCCCGATGCGCGCCACCACTGTTGGGCATTTGTGGCCGGTGCGCCGGATGATACTCAGCAACTGGGGTTCTCGGATGATGGTGAGCCATCCGGTACGGCGGGTAAGCCGATGTTGGCCCAACTGATGGGCAGCGGCGTGGGAGAGATCTGTGCGGTAGTCGTGCGCTATTACGGAGGGATCAAGCTGGGGACGGGCGGTCTGGTCCGAGCCTATGGCAGCGGCGTTCAGCAGGCGTTGCAGGCGCTCCATTGCCAACAGCGGGTGCCGATGGTGGACTATACCCTGTGTTGCGATTATGCCCAGTTGGCGCAGGTTGAAGGGATCGTGGAGCAGGCCGGCGGTCATGTGCAGGGTAGCTCGTTCACTGCACAGGTGATGCTGCAGCTTAGTTTACCGTGTGGCCGTCAGGATGAGGTCGGCGAGAAACTCCGCAACATCAGCCGTGGTGCATTGCAATTGCAGGTAACTTCGCAATAATCCGCGCTCTCCCGTTATTGAGTTCTCATTGAGCAAGGAATGTTTCTGGATGCATTTTCGCGCCATCATTCGCATCGTCGGCCTACTGGTTATTCTCTTCTCCGGTACTATGTTTATTCCCGGGTTGGTGGCACTCATCTATCGCGATGGTGCCGGGCGCGCCTTTGTGGAAACCTTTTTCGTCGCCCTCGGGATCGGCCTGCTGCTCTGGTGGCCGCAGCGTAAGCAGAAGCACGAGCTGAAGCCACGCGAAGGTTTTCTTATCGTCGTGTTGTTTTGGACTGTGCTAGGGAGTGTCGGGGCGCTGCCCTTCCTCTTTTCTGAGCGCCCCAATCTCAGCGTCACCGATGCCTTCTTCGAATCATTCTCGGGGTTGACGACCACCGGGGCGACCACGTTGGTCGGTTTGGACTCGCTACCCAAAGCGATACTGTTCTACCGCCAGATGCTGCAATGGCTGGGGGGGATGGGGATCATCGTGTTGGCGGTGGCCATCTTGCCGATCCTGGGCGTCGGTGGCCTACAGCTTTACCGGGCCGAGATGCCGGGACCGTTGAAAGATAATAAGATGCGGCCGCGCATTGCCGAGACGGCGAAAACCCTGTGGCTGATCTATGTGATGCTGACTATCGCCTGTGCCATCGCATTATGGGGGGCAGGAATGGATGTGTTCGACGCTATCTCGCACAGCTTTTCAACCATCGCCATCGGCGGCTTTTCGACCCATGATGCCAGTATCGGTTACTTTAATAGCCCGACCATCAACACCATCATCGCGGTGTTCTTACTGATCTCTGGCTGTAATTTCAGCCTGCATTTTGCCTTCCTCAGCGGAAGGAGCCCCAAGGTCTACTGGCGCGACCCCGAGTTTCGCATGTTTATCGTGGTACAACTGACGCTGGTCAGCGTATGTACGCTGGTGCTATGGCTACATAATGTGTATGCCAGCGGTTGGCAAACGGTGAATCAGGCCTTCTTCCAGGTCGTCTCGATGGCCACCACCGCGGGGTTTACTACTGACAGTATCGCCAAGTGGCCACTGTTCCTACCGGTCTTGCTGCTCTGTTCCGCGTTTATCGGCGGTTGTGCCGGTTCTACGGGCGGTGGGCTGAAGGTTATCCGTATTCTTCTTCTGTTCTTGCAGGGGTCGCGTGAGTTGAAACGTCTGGTACATCCTAACGCGGTCTACACCATCAAACTGGGTAACCGCGCCTTACCAGAGCGGATCTTGGAGGCCGTATGGGGATTCTTCTCTGCTTATGCGTTGGTCTTTATCATCAGCATGCTGGCAATTATCGCGACGGGAGTGGATGACTTCTCTGCGTTTGCCGCGGTGGTGGCCACGTTGAATAACCTTGGGCCCGGCCTCGGGGTTGTGGCCGATAACTTTACCTCGATGAATGATGCCGCTAAATGGATACTGGTGGTCACCATGCTGTTTGGCCGCTTGGAAGTCTTTACATTATTGGTACTCTTTACGCCAACCTTCTGGCGCAACTGATGGAATAGGGGTCAGGTATGAAAACCTTAGTGCTGTACTCGAGCCATGACGGGCAAACCAAGGCCATCGCGACGGCGATCGTGACGGCGATGAGCGAGACGCTGGAATGTGAGCTGCGAGATCTCGATCAGGCGGCAGATATCGATCTGTGCGCTTATCAAGCCGTCGCGATTGGGGCCGCGGTGCGTTATGGCCACTTCCCTCGCACATTGTACCGTTTCGCTCAGCGTCATGCTCAGCAACTGAATACCATGCCGAGTGCCTTCTTTGCTATTAACCTGACGGCGCGTAAACCGGAAAAGCGGACGCCGCAGACCAATGGTTATACGCGTAAGTTTCTATTGGCGACGCCTTGGCAACCGACACAATGTGTCGTCTTTGCGGGCGCATTGCGTTATCCCCGCTATGGTTGGCTAGATCGCGTGATGATTAAGATGATTATGAAGATGACTGGCGGCGAGACGGATACGACGAAAGAGATCGAATATACCGACTGGCAGCAGGTTGACCATTTTGCACGCGATTTTGCTCATTTTGTGGACGAATCCGCGAAAGCTACCGTCTAATTTATCAAATTTGTTGAAAAATAAATCGAACGGCAGATTTTTTAAAATTAAGACTTGTCACCTCGTGAGAAGTCCCTATAATGCGCCACCACTGACCGGGAACAACGACAACAACGTCGCCCAGCCAGGCAGAGAAAGCAAAA